>PKYI01000111.1 GCA_003133645.1 Acidobacteriota bacterium
TGGACGTGGACGGCGCTGGTGGCGCTCGAACTCGGCGCCGCCCTGCTCGGGACCTGGTGGGCGCTGCGCACGCTGGGCCTCGCCGAGTGGCCCGCGGCCGTCGGCGCCACCGCATACGCACTCTCCGGCGCCTCAGCCGGGGCCTGGCTCAGCTGGCGGGGGTCCGCGCTGGCGCTCGGGCCGCTGGCGCTCGTGGTGGTCCTCGCCCCGCTCACGGGCCGCAGGCGGGTCGCGGCGTTCGCAGCCGCGCTCCTCGTCCTCGCCGCGAGCGGCGGCCCAGCAGCCGCGTTCGTGGCGCTGGCGGCCGCGGCGATGGCCCTCCGTCCCGGCCCGCACGGACGCATCCGGGCTTGGAGCGCGGCGCTGGCCGCGACCGTCATCGTCGGCGCGGTCATGCTCCCGCGGGTCTGGCTCGACCGCGCCGGCTGGGAGACCGGCGCCACCGAGACGCGGCCGCAACCGTCGCCGCCGATCGACACCTGGAGGGACCTGGTCACGCCGTCGCCCGAACCGCGGGGCAGCGCCGCCTGGCCGGCCGGAGCGAACCTCCGCCCCGAGGCGGGCAACCCGGGCTACCTTGGTCTGGCCGTGCTGACCCTGGCCGCAGTAGGGGCCGCCTTCGCGCCGAGTCGGGAGCGCGGCCTGTGGCTCGGAGTGGCCGGCGCGAGCGCCGTCATCGCCGCCGCCCCGAGCGCCCTGCTCGCCCGGGCGGGCCTCTCCCACCGCCCGTTCGGCGTGCTGGCGGTGGCCGTCGCGGCCCTGGCGGCGTACGGAACCCGCACGCTCATAGACAGGGCGCCGCGGGGGTGGCCGGCCGGAGCCGTGGGGGGCGTCGCGTGGCTCCTGGTGGCCATGTCGCTGCTGCCCGGCGCCGCCCGCCGCCTGCCGTTCGCGCCGGACCACGAGATCGGGCTCCAGGCTCCGGTCCCGCACACGGTGGCGAGCGGCCCGGACCGCGTGGCCGGCCTCCTCGGCACCATGCCCCCCGACGTCGGCGCGACGCTCGGCATCGCCGATGTGCGGGCGTCGTCGTTCCCCCACGAGCCTCGCTACGCGTCGTTGCTGGGAGCGGGCCGCGGCGGCGATCTGCCGGTGTCGCGGGCGCTCCACCCCGAGATCGCGCGGTTGGGGGCGCGGTACGTCCTCGAGCCGCTGCCGCTGCGGATCGTCTCCGGCGAGATCTTTTCCCGTACCGAGCCTGCTGATCTCGCGGCGGAGGGTGAAGCGGGCCGCTTCCGGATCGCGGTGCCGCTCGGGGCCACCCGCCTCGGCCTCGCCGCCTCCACGGAGGCCGGCATGCGCGCCTGGCTGGAGTCCCCAAGCCGCTCGATCGAGCTGGAGCCGGACACGGCCCTCCGGTCGGAGAGCGCCGCGTGGAGGTGGTTTGCGGTGCCCGCCGGGTTTCCCTCCGGGGCCGCGACGCTCGTGCTCCAAGGGCCGGACGGCGCCGTCCGCACCGCCCCGGACGCGGCATGGGACAGCTCCGGCCTGCGCCTGATTGCTGCGGACGAGCGCGGGATCAGGCTCTGGGCGTGGGACAAGGCGAGACCGTTCGTGTTCCTCGCGACCGGCGTGCAGGCCGAGGGCCGGGGAACGCCGAGCGACCCCACGACGGTCACGGTCGCGAGAGAAACCGTCCAGCGGTTCGCGGGGCTCGCCGGTCGCGGCACGGTCTCCGCGTCGTTCCAGCCGTCGCGGGTGGAGGCGCGGGTGAGGTGCGATCGGCCCGCGCTCCTGGTCGCGCAGTTGAAGTACCGCCCCGCGCTCTGGCGCGCGACCGTCAATGGCGACGCGGCCGCGACCACGCCCGTGGACGGCGTCTGGACCGCGGTTGGAGTGCCCGCAGGCTCCTCCCGCGTGGTATTCGAGGCCCGCGTCCCTGTCTGGGTGTGGGCGGTTACGGGCGGCGGCCTGGCGGTCCTCGCCCTCCTGTCGCTGCCGGGGAGGCGCTCATGAAGCTCGTCATCCAGGTACCGGCATGGAACGAGGCGGAAAGCCTTCCCCGCACGCTGAGCGAGTTGCCGCGCAGCGTTGCCGGCTTCGACACGGTGGAGGTGGTGGTCGTCGACGACGGTTCCGACGACGCCTCGGCCGAGGTCGCCGCCCGGGCCGGCGCCCGGGTGGTCCGACTCCCGATCCACCGCGGCCTCGCCCGCGCTTTCACCGCCGGCCTCGATGTCGCGCTCGAGAGCGGCGCCGACGTGATCGTCAACACCGATGCGGACGGCCAGTACGACCCGGAAGCGATCCCGCGCCTGGTGGCGCCGATCCTCGCGGGCGATGCCGACATCGTGCTCGGCGACCGCGGCATCGCGACCCTGGCGCACTTCTCCCCCGCCAAGCGCTGCCTGCAACGCCTCGGCGCCCGGGTCGTGCGGCTGCTTTCGGGCGTTCCCGTTACAGATGCCACGACCGGGTTCCGTGCTTTTTCGCGGGCCGCGGCGGCGCGGCTCAACTGCTTCACGGGCTTCACCTACACGCTCGAGACGCTGATCCAGGCGGGCCAGGCGGGGCTTGCGGTGCGCTCCGTCCCGGTTGCGACCCGCGAGGCATCGCGGCCCTCGCGCCTGTTCCGTAGCAACCTGACGTACGTGGCGATCTCGCTCACGACGCTCGCGCGCCTCATCTTCATCTACAGGCCGCTGCGCATCCTCCTCTCGCTCGGTGTCCTCTGCTGGATCGCGGCGCTGGCGCTAGGCGCGAGGTTCGGGTACTTCTACGTGACCGGGGTCTCGCGGGCGGGGCACGTCCAGTCGCTGATCGCCGCCGCCGTCCTCGGCCTCACCGGCGTGCAGCTCGCGGTGCTGGGAGTGCTCGCCGATCTCACCTCGGTCAACCGGCATCTTCTCGAGGAGCTGCGCGGGCGGGAGCGGGAGAGGATGTGACGGCGCGGCGCCGCGCCACCTGGTGGCTGGGAGGGGCCGGCCTTGCCCTTGCGGTCGGCTTGCTCCTCGCCGCCGAGCCGCGGGAGGTCGTCGCACTGGCCCTGAGCGCGCGCTGGCCGCAGTTGTCGCTTGCCTTCGCGTTCGCCTGCGCCACCGCAACCCTCCGCGGCCTGCGTCTGCGGCTGCTCGCGGGGCGGGAACTGCGCCTCAGCCGTTCGGCCCCGGTCGCGGCGGCGGCGCAGCTCGCGAGCGTTGCCCTCCCGCTGCGCATCGGCGAGTTCGCGATGGTCCCGCTGTTGCAAGCGGCTGGGGTGCCCGGGGCGGTGCGCGGCCTGTCCGTGCTCGTCATCGTGCGCGCCCTCGACACGCTCGCGCTGGTCGCGTGGGCCGCGGTTGCCACCGGCCTGGTCGGCGGCTCTCCCGCCGCGGCCGCCGCTACGCTGGTGGTCCTCGGCGCTCTACTGTCGCTCGGCTGGGCGCTCGGCACGCGCGCGCTCCACCGCCTCGCCGGGCGATGGCGGAACCGCTCCGGCTGGCGGCGGCGTTCGCTCTCGCAGCTGCTGCGGGTGCGGCGCGAACTCTCGCACCTCGCGCACTCGCCGCTACGGGGAACGGCGGTGGTGGGGCTTTCCCTCGCGATCTGGGGCTCGATTTGGGGCGTGACGTGGGCCCTTGTCCGCGCGATCGGGCTCGCTTGGCCCGTCCTCCCCCTGCTGGTCGGGGTGATCGGCGCGGGCGTGGGGTCGTCGCTGCCGGTCAACTTCTTCGGCAACTTCGGCAGCCAGGAGGCGGGCTGGACCGCGGCGCTCGCCGCGGTCGGCGTCGACCCGCGCGTCGCCCTGGCCGCCGGTTTCGCCTGTCACCTCTGGAACCTGGGGTTCAACCTCGTGCTCGGGCTCGCGGGCGGCGCGTGGCTGGCGGCGGTCCAGCCCGGGAGTTCCCGCAGGCCCTTCCTGGCCAAGCTGAGGAGCCTTGTGAGCTCCGGCCGCGGCGCGTAGAGCGCCAGCGTGATCCGGACGCCCGCCGGTCCCGCCGTCAGCCCGCTTGCGAGCGCGTGTCTGGCGCCGCCGGCGCGAACGAGCGAGAGGATCTCGGCGTGGCCCCCGGAAAACGGGCGCAGCGGATCCACAACCGACGCGAGGTAGGTCCCGGGGGCGAGCGTCAGCCACAGGTTCGGCCGGCGGTGCGCGGCGCCGCTGGTTAGGGCGTCGCGGAACCTCGGCGCGACCAGGTCGCGCCGAGGGGCCAGCGCCACGAGGACCGGCTCCTCGCCGGCGACGACGCCGACCCATCCCAACGTGAGGCCGATCGACGCCGCCCCCTCGGCCACGAGCGCGGCAAGGACCTGGGCCAGCTCGCCGGCACGGTCGAGCGGTGCGGCGATCTCGAACCGCACGCCCGAGACCGCGCCGATCGCCGTGCGCTGCCACGAAACGGACAGGCCGGAGGAGCGGCGCTTCCGGTCCCCGAGGCGCCGCAACGCTGCCGGCACGAGCCATCTCGGGAGCCTGCTCACGCGGGCGGCCACAGCTCGCCCCCGGCCACCTCCCGGTCCAGCGCGGCGGTCTGCGCGTCCATCTCGCGTCCGAGCCTGTTCGCGGCTGCCCTCACGTCGCCCTCCAGGTCGGCCGGCAGCCACGGACCGCTGAAGTGCACGACAACCTTCGAGAACGGCCGTGGCAGCACCATTCGGTCCCACGTGTGCAGCAGGCGCGGGCGCCGGCTCGAAAACGTGATGGCGTAGATAGGGAGATCCAAGTGGCGGGCGAGCGTCACGACGCCGGGTTTCACCGTGCGCCACGGACCCCGCGGCCCGTCCACTGTGAGCGCAGCGAAAGGGAACCCCCCGCTCACCATCTCCTCCATCTCGTCGAGCGCCTCGCGGCCGCCGCGGGAGGAGGAGCCTCGCGCCGCCCTGACGCCGAGCCCCTCGAGAATGCCGGCGGCGAGGGCGCCGTCGTTGGACCTCGACGCCATCGCCACGCCGCCGCTGTCGAAGTAGTCCATCAGCGAGCCGATGATCCGGCCGTGCCAGAGCGCGAGGACGTAGGGGGTGCGCAGGATCTCGCGGTTACGCACCTCCAGACGCACGGTCAGACGCCAGAGGCGGACAACAAGGGCAATTCCCCGGCCGCTCACGTACCACGATCGCTCGCCCACGTGTGCATTCTGCCACGGCTGCGCCGCGTCATCGCGGGGCAGCCGGCGTGATACGCTGCCGGCGTGACGAGTTTGAGAGTCTTTCGCCGTGTGCTGCCGTACTACCGCGAGCACCTCACGGCCACGGTGCTGGGGTGCGCCAGCGTCCTCGCGTCCGGCCCGATTGGGCTGGCCGCGCCGGGGGTCGTCAGGCGCGCCATCGACGCCCTCATCGCCGGCGCCCCGCTGGCCTCGGTCTGGCGCTTCGGGGCGATGCTGGTCGGCATCGCGCTCGTTTCCGGCTTCTTCCTCTTCGCCCAGAGGCAACTGATGGTGTCCGTGTCGCGGCACCTCGAGCACCGCCTGCGCACCGACCTGTACGACCACCTCCTCCGCCTCCCCCCCGCGTTCTACATGCGGGAGCGCGTCGGCGACCTCCTGACACGCGCGGTGAGCGACGTCGCCGCGGTCCGCATGGCGGTCGGGCCGGCGCTCATGTACGCGATCAACACCGTCACGGTCCTCGTCGTGAGCACCGTCCTGATGGCGCGCATCCACCTGCCCCTCACGCTGCTCTCGCTCGCGGTGCTCCCGCTCGTGGCGGGGGCGACCAGCTACTTCGGGTCCCGCATCCACCTGCGTTGGGGGCACACCCAAGAGGCGCTCTCGCACTACACGGCGCGGCTCCAGGAGCACCTCGTCGGGCTGCGGGTGCTGCGGGCGTACAACTGCGAAGAGGCCGAGATGGCCGAGATGGCCGCGCGCAACAACGGGTACGTCACCGCCGGGGCGCGTCTGATCCGCATCTCGGCGATATTCCACCCGCTGCTGCAGGCGCTGATCGGGCTCGCGTTCGTGGCCGTCCTCGGCGTCGGCGGCAACGCGGTCCGGCACGGGACGATCACCCTCGGCCAGTTCGTCGAGTTCAACCTCTACCTCGCCCGCTTGACCTGGCCGATGATCGCGGTCGGTTGGGTCGCCAACCTGGTGCAGCGCGGGGCGGCCTCGATGTCGCGCATCGAGGCGCTCTTCGCCGAGACGCCGCTGCCGGAGGTCGCCGCGGTCGAGGAGTCGACCGGCGTGCGACGGGGGCCGGCGGCGCTCGAGGTGCGCGGCCTCACGTTCGCCTATCCCGGCTCGGCCGCCGATGCGGTGGTCCGCGTCTCCCTCGCGGTGCGCCCGGGCGAGCGGGTCGCGTTCGTCGGCGCCGTGGGCAGCGGCAAGTCCACGCTGCTGGCGCTCGTCCCGCGTCTGCTCGAGCCCGGGCCCGGCACGGTATTCCTCGACGGCACCGATGTGCGCGCCCTCCCGGTCGGGCGGCTGCGGCGCGAGGTCGCGCTCGTGCCCCAGGGGAGCTTCCTGTTCTCGGCCACGTTGCGGGAGAATATCGCCCTCGCCTGCCCGGACGCGGACGACGAGACGATCCTCGCCGCCGCGATCGCCGCCGGACTCGAAGAAGACTTCAAGCGGCTCCCCGACGGGCTCGACACCGTGGTCGGCGAGCGCGGCGTCACGCTCTCCGGCGGCCAGCGGCAGCGCGTCGCCATCGCCCGCGCCCTCATCACCCAGCCTCGACTGCTCCTGCTCGACGACTGTCTCTCGGCCGTGGATACCCAGACCGAGCGGGTCATCCTCACGGCGCTGCCGGGCGCGACCCTGTTGTTCGCGACCCACCGCCTCGCCGCGGCGGAGCTGTGCGACCGCGTCTGCGTCCTCGATCGCGGGCGCGTGCTCGAGATGGGCACGCCGGCGGAGCTGGCGCAGCGCGGCGGCCGCTACGCGCACCTCCTCGCCCTGCAAAAGCTCGAGCAGCAGGAGGGCTGGCCGCGCGCCGCCTCCGGCGGCGACTGACGGTCCGCCGTATCATGGCGCGCGTGAGGTTCCGCATCGTGCTCGTCCGGCCGCGGTACGGCGGCAACGTCGGCTCCGCGGTGCGGGTGGCGGCGAACTTCGGAGTCAGGGATGTCGTCCTCGTGGACCCCGGCTGCGTCCTGGAGGACGACCCCGAGTACGTGCGCATGGCGATGGGCGCCGACCGGCTCGTAACCCTTGGCACGGCCGCCACGCTCGCCGAAGCCGTCGCCGACACGCAGGTCGCGGTCGCCACCACCTCGACGCGGAGCCGGGACCCCCGCGCGGTCCTCACGCCGGCCGAGGCCGCGCAACGGCTCGCGGAATCCGGGGCCGAGGACGTCGCGCTGGTGTTCGGGTCGGAGCGCGGCGGCCTGTCGCTGGACGAACTGCGCGCCTGCCACATGGCGCTTGCCGTCCCGACCGACCCCGACTTTCCGGTCCTCAACCTCGCCCAGGCCGTCGGCATCGTGCTGGTGCTGCTCCCGGCAGGCGCCTTCGCGCGTCCCGCGCCGTCCGACCCGATGGACCTGCCGGCCCCGCACGCCGAGTTCAGCGCGGCGCTCACGCACCTCGACGATGCCCTGCTCGCCTCCGGGTACCTCGATCCCCAGAACCCCGCGCGCGTCGGCGACCAGTTCCGCCGCTGGTTGGGACGCACGGTCCCGAGCCGCCGCGAGCTGGCGCTCCTGCACGCGCTCGCGGCCCACGTGACCTACCTGCTGGGCCGCTCGACCCCGCGTTCCTAGAAATCGCCGGCTTGGTCCGGCGCGGCGGCGCCGAGCAGGGCGGCACGCGGATCGCCGCGCGCGACGCGCCGGAAGCGGTCGCCGAGCCCCTCGACCGGCCCCGCGCTCTCGTCGACCTCGATGCGGTCGAGGCGGTGGGCGGGCAGGAAGACCGTGATCGGCCCGATCATCGCCGGGCCGGAGCCGGCGTGCTGCCGCAGCCAGTCATCGAACGCGTCGAGTCGGACGGCGCGCAGCGTGGCGCCGGCCGGCGTCAGCGCGAGCAGGACGCCCCAGAACTTCTCCCGGGGACCCGAACAGTTCACCACCACAAGCTCGCCCGCGTCCATCGCGCCTACCCTTCCGGCTGCGCCAGCTCGACGAGGACGCCACCGGCCGACCGCGGGTGGATGAAGCAGACCAGGCAGCCGTGCGCCCCGCGCCTGGGCTCGTCGCCGAGCAGTTCGAACCCGTTCGCCTTCAGCTCCGCCATCGCCGAGCGGATGTCGGCGACGCGGAAGCAGATGTGGTGCAGCCCTTCGCCGCGTTTGGCGATGAACGCGGCCACCGGCGATTCCGGACCGGTCGGCTCGAGCAGCTCGATGCTCGTCCCCTCGACGGGAAGGAAAGCCACCCTCAACTTCTCGGACGGGACCTCCTCCACCGCCGCGGCTTCGAGACCGAGAGCCCGGTAGAACGCGAGCCGCCGTTCGAGCGAGCCGACGGCGATGCCGATGTGGTCGAGAACCCTCATCCGTCCTCCCCGCAGACGCCCTTAACGAGCCGCCGCGCCGCCGCGTACGGGTCGAGGGCGCCGCGTCCGACCTCCTCGAGCACCGCGGCAAACGCCGCCCGCTGCGGGCCGCCGATGCGCTCCCGCACGAGGGCGGCGACGAGGCGCTCGACGCGCCGCCGCGCGCGCC
>PKYI01000135.1 GCA_003133645.1 Acidobacteriota bacterium
GCGGGAGATCGAGGAGATCTTCCTGCGCATGGGGTACTCGGTCGCCGACGGTCCGGAAGCCGAGGACGACTGGCACAACTTCGAGGCGCTCAACTTTCCGCCGGACCACCCGGCGCGCGACAGCCAGGACACCTTCTTCCTCGCCGGCGGCCGCGTGCTGCGCACGCACACCTCGCCGGTGCAGATCCGCACGATGGAGACGACGCCGCCACCGATCCGGGTGATCATCCCGGGGCGCGTCTACCGCTGCGACTCCGACCTGCGGCACTCGCCGATGTTCCACCAGGTCGAGGGGCTGGTGGTTGACGAGGGGATCACCTTCGCCAACCTCAAGGCCACCCTCGAGGCGTTCGTGCACGTGCTGTTCGACCCGCGCCTCGCGGTGCGGTTCCGGCCGTCGTTCTTCCCGTTCACCGAGCCCTCCGCCGAGGTGGACATCACCTGCGTGCTCTGCCTCGGCAAGGGGTGCCCGATGTGCTCGGGGAGCGGCTGGATCGAGATCCTCGGCGCGGGGATGGTGGACCCGCGCGTGCTGCGCGCCTGCAAGCTCGACCCGGAGCGCTACAGCGGCTTCGCCTTCGGCTGCGGCCTCGACCGCGTCGCGCTCCTCAAGTACCGCCTCCCCGACCTGCGCCTCCTGTTCTCCGGCGACGAGCGCCTCTTGCGCCAGTTCGAGGGGGTGGCGCGATGAAGTTCAGTCTGGCCTGGTTGCGCAACCACCTCGACGGCGACACCCCTGCGGACGAGCTTGCCGCCAGGCTCACCTCGGCCGGGATGAACGTCGAGCTCCGCGAACCCTCCGCCGACGACGAAACATGGGACGTGGACGTCACCGCCAACCGCCCCGACGCGATGAACCACCGCGGGCTCGCCCGCGAGGGCGCGGCGGCCGGGTGCGGGACGTTGAAGTCGCTCGAGACCACCATCGTCGAGGGCGCAGCCAGGGTCGGCGACCTCGCCAAGGTCACCGTCGAGGATGCCGCCGGGTGCCCGCGGTACTGCGCTCGCGTCGTGCGCGGCGTCACGATCGCCCCATCGCCGGCCTGGCTCGCCCAACGCCTCGAGCGCTGCGGCGTCCGGCCGGTCAACAACGTCGTGGACGCCACCAACTACGTGCTGCTCGATGTCGGCCAGCCGCTGCACGCGTTCGACCTCGCGCGCCTGGCCGGGCACGAGATCCGGGTGCGGCGCGCTCGCTCCGGCGAGGGGATCACGACCCTCGACGGCGTCGGGCGCACGCTGACCCCCGACGACCTCGTGATCGCCGACGCCTCCCGCGCCGTCGCGGTCGCCGGCGTGATGGGCGGCGCCGACAGCGAGATCTCGAGCGCCACGGTCGACGTCCTGATCGAATCCGCGACGTTCGACCCGCGCCGGGTGCGCTCCACCGCTCGTCGCCTCGGCCTCAAGACCGAGGCCTCGCACCGCTTCGAGCGCGGCGCCGACCGCGCCATGGCGCGCACCGCGGTTGACCTTGCGGCCGAACTGATCGCGCGTCTGGCGGGCGGCGAGGTCGCAGCCGGCGTCCTCGACTCCGACCCCGAGATGCCGGCGCCGCACGAGATCGCGTTCTCGCTCGCGCGCCTGTCGGCCTTTGTTGGGTGTGCGATCCCCAGCGAGTTCGCCGTGAAGGTCCTCGGGGCCCTCGCCCTGGAGCCGCGAGTCGCGGGCGACATCGTGACCTGTACGGTGCCGCCGTGGCGCATGGACCTCGAGCTGGCGCAGGACGTGTACGAGGAGGTGCTGCGCCATTTCGGGTACGAGAACGTGCCGTCGGTGCTGCCCTCCGCGGCGGTCAAGCCGGGCCGGCGCCTGGGTTCCTGGCCGTTCACCGAGCGCGCCCGCGACGCCCTCGCCGGCGTGGGGGCGGCGGAGGCGTTCACGTACGCGTTCGTCTCCTCCGAGGTCGAGGTGGCCGCGGCGGGGTCGCCCCTCGCCCAGCGCGGCGGCGTCGTGGCCGTCGCCAACCCGCTCTCGGCGCGGATGGCCGTGATGCGCCGCTCGCTTCTCGCCGGCCTGGCCGAGGCCGCCGGCGGGAACCTCCGGCGCGGCGCCGAGAGCGTGCTGCTCGGCGAGGTGGGCCGCGTCTTCTTCGACCGCAACGGCGCCGTCGCCGAGGAGGAGCGCCTGGCGCTCGCCCTGGCCGGCAACGTCGGACCGTGGGACGCACCGCGAGCCGCGGATTTCCTCGACCTGAAAGGTGTCGTGGAAGCCGCGCTGTCCGAGCTGGGTATCACAGCGACAGCGTGGCGGCCTGCCTCCGCCGCGGTCCTCGCCCCCGGCGAGGGCGCGGAGGTCGTGCAAGACGGCCGCGTGATCGCGGTGGCCGGCCGCTTCGCGGACGCCGCTGCGTTGTTCGACCTCCCAGCGCCTCTGTGGGTGGCCGAGGTCGACCTCGCGGCCGCTGCGGCCGCCGCGGACATTCCGGTGTTCGAGCCGCTGCCGCGCTTCCCCGCGGTCGCGGCGGACCTCACCGTGCGCCACAAGCTTTCGCTGCTCTACGCCGAGCTGGTGGCCGCTATCACGGCCGCCGGCCCGGATTGGCTGGAGGAGATCTCGCTGGTCGTGCGCTACCGCGGCGAGGGGGTTGCGCCGGACGAGGTCAAGACCACCGTGCGTCTGACCTACCGGCACCCCGAGCGGTCGCTCACGCAGGACGAGGTCAACGCCGCGCACTTCGCACTCATGGACAGGCTCAGCCGCGAGCTGGCGGTGAGCTTTTCGTAGGGAGGCCGCATGGACGTCTTTGCCGCTCTTGAAGAACGCGTCGAGAAGCTGATCGTGGCCCACAAGGAGCTGCAGGCGCGCGTCACCGACCTCGAAGACGAGAACCGCCGGCTCCGGGACGGCGGTGAGGCGAGTGAGGAGCTTTCCGGGCGCATCGCCGAACTCGAGACCGAGCGGGTCGAGGTCCGCGCCCGCCTGGAGCGCCTCCTCAAGTCCGTCTCCGACATCGACCTGTAGCCGCCGCCCGCGGTCCCAAATGTGGGGCTCGCCGCGCGAGCGGTCTCTTGCCCTTCGAAAGCCACGACCGCGCGCCCGGCGGTCGGGCCCCACACCAAGACACCCGTGGGGCGGGCGCCCCCTCGCCCGCCCTGCGAGTTCGAGGAACGGGAGGCTGCTGAGCGCAGTGGCCGGGACGCGCTAAAGTGTGACGATGACGGCAGCGCGGTGCGCCGGGACCCTGGTCGCCCTCCGTGGCCTGGGCAACGAGAGCGTTCGATGTGCGGGATAGCGGGGGTCTGCCGGCCTGACGGCCCCGAACCGGCCGGACTCGGCCTCGCCGAAGCGCTGCGCGCGCTGCGCCATCGCGGTCCGGACGGGGAGGGGACGTTCGCGGCGCCGGGGGTCGCCCTGGGGATGCGGCGCCTCGCGATCATCGACCTGGTGACCGGCGCCCAGCCGGTGTTCAACGAGGACCGCTCCGTGGTCGCCGTGTTCAACGGCGAGATCTACAACTACGTGGAGCTGCGGGAAGAGCTGCGGCAGCGCGGCCACACGTTTGCGACGGCGAGCGACACCGAGGTGCTGGTCCACCTCTACGAGGACGAGGGCGAGGCGCTCTGCTCCCGCCTGCGCGGGATGTTCGCGTTCGCCATCTGGGACGGGCGCACGCGGTCGCTGCTGCTGGCGCGCGACCGCTTCGGCGAGAAGCCGCTCTTCGTCGCGCCGCTGCCCGGCGGTCTCGCGTTCGCGTCGGAGCTGAAGGGGCTGCTGCCGCTGATGCGCGCGGCCGGCGCCGCACCGCGGGTGCGGGAACAGGGGATCTACGACTACCTGTCGCTCGGGGCTGTCCCGCAGCCCGACACGGTCTACGAGGGCGTCAGCGCCGTCGGTCCCGGGTGCTGGTTGCGCTTCGACGGGGAGCAGGCGCGGGAGCAGGCGTACTGGCGGCCCGAGCTGGAGCCCAAGGCCGTCGTCTCGTACGCCGAAGCCCAGGAAGAACTGCGACACACCCTCGGGGACGCGGTCAGGTTGCGGCTGCGCAGTGATGTTCCCGTCGGCGTCTTTCTTTCCGGCGGGGTGGACTCCTCGGTCGTGGCGTACGAGGCGGCCCGGCATCTCGGCGGCCGGCTGCGGACGTTCACCGTGTCCGTCGCGGACGGCGAGCTGGACGAGGCGCCGGTCGCCAGGCGCACCGCGGCGGCGCTCGGCGTCGAGAACGTCGTCCTGCCGCTGCACGTCGCCCCTCGCGACGAGGTGCTGGCGGTTGCCCGCCACTTCGACCAGCCGTTCGCGGACCCCTCCGCGATCCCCAGTTCGGCAGTCGCCCGGCTGGCCCGCGAACAGGTGAAGGTGATTCTGAACGGGGACGGCGGCGACGAGGTGTGCGGCGGGTATCGGCGGTACCTCGCGGCGCGGACGCTGGGGAGGGTCGGCTCGGTCCCCGGCGCGCGGGCCGTGCTCCGGGCGGCGTTCTCGCGTCTCGCGGCGGGGCGGCGCCGGTCGGCGGCGGGCCTGCTGCGGCGCTTCGGCCGCGGGCTCTCGCTCCAGTCCGGTGCGCGCTATCTCGTCTGGACGAAGGACCTGCTGCTCGACGAGGACAAGCAACGGGTCTGGCGCGGGCGGCCGCAACGGGCCACCGAGGATTGGGTCGCGGACAGGCTCGACGGCAACCTTGCCGCCGTGGACACCCAGGTCGCGGGCGACATCGCCATCGAGCTGCTCTCGAGCCTGCTCGTGAAGATGGACATGGCGACGATGGCGGCTTCGCTGGAGGGTCGCTCGCCGTTCCTCGACCACGAGGTCGCCCAGTTCGCGCTGCGGCTGCCGGTCGCCTTTCGTGTGCGGGGCTCGCGGCTGAAGGCCGTACTGCGCGACGCGTACCGCGGGCGGTTGCCGCGGGAGGTGATCGAGGGGCGGAAGCGGGGGTTCGAGGTGCCGCTCGCCGCCTGGCTCGATGGCGACCTGCGCGATCTCGTCCACGACGCGCTCCTCGCGCCGGGCGCCCGGGTCGCGGAGTACGTGGAACCGGCGTTTGTGCGGGCCGTGGTCGCAGGCGCGGCGATGCGGGAGCGCAACCGCGCGGGCCTCGTCTATGCGCTGCTCATGCTCGAACTCTGGCTGCGCGAGTCGCGGTCTTGAATGTGTCGGGCTCACGCGCCGCGGGAGCGGTCTCTTGCCCTTCGCCTGTGTTTCATCGTGCACTTCTTTTCTGGTACGCTATTAATCGCCTTGACGGCCGGTGCGACCGGCGGGGTGGTGTGATTCGCTCATATCGGCGGTTTTCTCGCGGGTGTCGCGATGGCGGTGATGCTGCGGCGGCCGCGGAGGCGCTCACAACCGCACACTGCCTTCTTCGGAGAGTGACCGATGACCGACCCCAAACCCCCAGTTCCGCTCTTTGACCTCAAGCGGCAGTGGCTCGAGGTGAACGACGACGTTCACGCCGCGGTCGAACGCGTGTTCGCGACGCAACAGTTCATCCTCGGCCCCGAGGTGGCGGCGCTCGAGAGCGAGTGCGCCGCGTACCTCGGAGTGAAGCGCGCGGTGGCCGTGTCCTCGGGCACCGACGCGTTGCTGGCGGCGCTGATGACGCTCGGCGTCGAGGCGGGGGACGAGGTGATCACGTCGCCGTTCACGTTCTTCGCGACGGCCGGCGTGATCCACCGCCTCGGGGCGCGCCCGGTGTTCGCCGACATCGGCCCGCGCGACTTCAACCTCGACCCCGGCAAGCTGGCCGCCACGGTCACGCCGCGCACCAAGGCGATCATCCCGGTGCACCTGTACGGGCAGGCGGCGGACATGGCCGCCATCAAGGCGGCGGCGCCCGGCATCCCGCTCGTCGAGGACTGCGCTCAGGCGATCGGTACGTCGTACAACGGCGTCAGGGTCGGCGGGATCGGCGCGTTCGGCTGTTTCTCGTTCTTCCCGACCAAGAACCTGGGGGCGTTCGGCGACGCCGGCCTGGTGACGACCAACGACGAGGCGGCGGGCGAGAAGCTCCTGGACATGCGGATGCACGGGATGCGGCCGAAGTACGTGCACCACTTCGTCGGCGGGAACTTTCGCATGGACGCGCTGCAGGCCGCGATCCTGCGCGTCAAGCTGCCGCGTCTCCCCGGCTGGATCGCGAAGCGGCAGGCGGGCGCCGCGCACTACCGTGAGCTGTTCCACGCGGCCGGCCTCGACGGCACGGTGGGGGTGCCCGAGGAGCTGCCCGGACGCGGCCACACCTACCACCAGTACGTGGTGCGGGCGCCCAGGCGCGACCAGCTCCGCGAGCACATGGCGAAGCAGGGCGTCGGGGCGGAGGTGTACTACCCGATCTCGCTCCACGAGCAGAAGTGCTTCGTGGATCTCGGCTATCGCACGGGTGACTTCCCCGAGTCCGAGCGCGCCGAAGCCGAGGTGCTGGCGCTGCCGATCTTCCCCGAACTGCGGGCGGACGAGCGCGAGCGGGTGGTCGCGTCGATCGCGGAGTTCTACCGCTAGGCACCGACCCCATCCGCGCCCGGGGCGTCGGTGCTGTTCTTCACGTCTTCTCGGACCCCGGACCCCGGACCCCGGTTTCTCCTGCGGGATCGGCGCGCCTCGTCGGCGGTCTTGCTCTCCCGGCGGTGGGTCCCACCTCCGGCTCTCGGTTGTTGACACGTCCGGGGAACCCGCGCACCATCGCGAGCAAGGATGAGTCTGTTCCTTCCCCGCACGCCGCGCCTGCGCCTGGCGCTCGCCCTGGCTGACGGCGGCTGGCTGGCCGTTGCCGGCTGGCTTGCCCATATGGTCAGGTTTTCGGCCGGCACCGAGCGAGTTGCGAAGCTGAACGAGCTGTTGAGCCATCCCGGGCTGCTGGCGACCGGCTTCGTGGCGATGTGGGCCACGGCCGTCGCCGCGGAACTCTATGAGCCGATCGTGCTGCGGCGCCGACGCGAGGTGGCGACGAGGGTCGCGATCGTCGCCGCAGTATGGGGCGTCGCGCTCGTTGTCGCGACGTACCTGGTTCCGGGCTGGCGGTTCGGCCGCGGGCTCCTGTTGATCACGACCGCAGCGTGGGCCGTCGGAGCCGTGGTAGTGCGCGACGCGGTGGCGCTCTGGCTGCGGCGCCGGCCGCGCCCGCGCGCACTCGTGGTCGGCGAGGCGGGCGCGGTCGAGGAGATCTGCCGCAAGCTGGGCGAGCACCCGGCGGCGCCGTGGGAACCCGTGGACGGCGCTGGGCTGACGGCCGCGGGGGTGGCCGAGGAGGCGCGGAGACGGGGCGCCGAGCTGGTCGTGCTCGCCGGGATCGTGTCCGGCGCGGACGGGTTCGCGTCCGACCTTACGGCGCTGCAGTTCTCCGGGGTGCCGGTGGTGGTGGCCTCGGAACTGTGGGCGTGGCTGGACGGGCGCCTGCCGGTGGACGAACTGTCGCCATCCGCGTTCCTGCATCAGCCGGGGTTCTCGGTGATGCACTGGGAGTTGTTCAACCGCGTCACCCGCGTGGTTGACATCGCGGCCGGCGTTGCGCTCCTTCTCGTTTGTCTGCCCGTGCTGCTGCTGGCGATGCTGGCCGTGCTCGTGTTCGACGGGCGACCCGTGCTCTTCCTGCAGACGCGCGTGGGCCAGTTCGGCCGCCGCTTCCGGGTGATCAAGCTGCGCACGATGCGGCCGGACGCCGAGGAGAACGGACCGGCGTTCGCGGTCGCCGACGACCCCAGGGCGACCCGGCTTGGACGCATCCTGCGGCGCCTCCGGATCGACGAGCTGCCGCAGCTCGTCAACGTGATCCGCGGCGACATGTCGCTGGTCGGGCCGCGTCCCGAGCGCCCGGAGTTCGTCGCCGAGCTGGCCCGGACCGTCCCCTACTACACGTTCAGGCTCGCGGTCCCGCCGGGGCTGACCGGCTGGGCGCAGGTCAACATGCCGTCCGCGGTCAGCGCCGACGATCACCGGCGCAAGCTCGAGTACGACCTCTACTTCATCCGCGAGCGGTCGTTCGGGATCTACCTGCTGACCTTGCTCCGCACCGCGAGCGTCGCGCTGGTCGGGGCCAGGCGGTGACGCGAACCACCGGTAAGCTGGCGCGCAACGTGGCGTGGCTGGGCGCCGGCGAGGTGGTGCTCAAGGGCGCGCTGTTCGCCGCCGGGGTGCTGGTGGCGCGGGGGCTCGGGCCGGCGGGGATGGGCGCGTTCACCGTGGCCTATGGCGCCGCGATGGTGCTCATGCTGGTGCTCACGGCCGGCCAGGCGGAGGTGTTGATCCGGGAGACGGCCCGCCGCCCGGAGGCGGTCCGCGCGCTCGGCCGGCTCTCGCGCGCGTGGCAGCGCCGGGTGGCGGTCGTGGCCGTGCCGGCGGCGATCGCCGGCGCCGCGCTCGTGCCCGACCCGGGGTTGCGCTGGACGTTGCTGGCGTTCATTCCGTACGCCTGGCTGCGCAGCGGCCTCGTCAGCGTGGGCGCCTCGTTCAAGGGGCTCGACCGGATGGAGGTGGAGGTCGGCGGGCGCAGCGTCGAACTCGGCGCCGCGCTCCTGCTTCTCGGGGCCATGGCGGCGCTCGCGGCACCGGTCTGGACGACGGGACTGGCGTTCGCGGCAGGGGCTGCGGGCGGCCTCGCGGTGATGCTCCGCCAGCAGCGCACTCTGCCGGACGGCGCCGCGCCCCCCGTCACGCTCGGGTTTCTTGCCCGCGAAGGGGCGGTGTTTCTCGTACTCAACCTCGGCCTGCAGGCGGCGCTGCGCCTGGACACGTTCCTGCTGGCGGGGTTCGGGGTCGCCAGGGAGGAAATCGGACGGTACGGCGTGGCCGCGGCGCCGGTGTGGGGTTTGTTGGGGGTCGCCCAGCTTTTCGCGGTCGCGACCTATCCGACGGTTGCCAAGGCCGCCGCCGCCGGCCGGCTCCGCCTCCGGCACATCGCCGCCATCGTCGCGGGCGGCGGCGCGGCGGGCGCGTTGGTGGCCGCGGCCATCACGGTTGCCAAGGTCCCTCTTGTCCGTCTGGTCTTCGGCCCCGCGTACCTCGCGTCGGTGCCGTTGATGGGGGTGCTGGCCTGGGTGCTGCCGGCCGCGTACGTCATGATGGGACTCGGCGTGCTGGTCGCGGCGTGCGGGCGACAGCGCTGGTCGCTGGTGAGCCAGGCGGTCCTGCTGGCAGGGAGCGCGGCCGCGAACGTGGCGGTCATTCCCCGCTGGGGCACGATGGGGTGCGCCGTGGTCGCGGTGACGGTGTGGACGCTCGGCCTCGCGACCAGCATCACCGTCGCGACGCTCGCCGTGCGCCGGCCGCGGCGGATCGAGGCGACGGCCCCGGCGGGCGCGGAGCTCGAATGAGGGGGCCGGGCGCGGGCTCGGCGCGTGCCGGCGTCGTGATCGTCCACTTCGGCGACCCGGCGCCGACCGAGGCGTGCCTGGCGGCGCTGGAGCGGGACCGCTCGCGCGCCGCCCGGCGGGTCGTGGTGGTGGACAACAGCGGCAAGCTCGGACCCGGAGCGTGGCGCGGCGCCGAGATCGTGCCGCTTGCGGGCAACCCGGGTTTCGGCGCGGGCGTCAACGCGGGCGCCGCCCAGTTCACGGGCGGCTCGCTCGACGCGATCGTCGTGCTCAACAACGACATCGAGGTGGCGGACGGGTACCTCGATGCAGCGGTCGAGGCGGTGGGCCGTCCGGGTGTCGGGCTGGCGGCCGGCCCGCTCTACCTCGACCGCCCCGGCGGGGCGCTCTGGTGCGCGGGCGGCGGAGTGAATTGGCTGACAGGCACGGTGCGTCAAGCGACTTCCGCCGTGGCGGCCGGGGAGGAGCGGACGGTCGGCTTCGTGCCGGGTGCGGCGTTCGCGGTCGGCGCCGAGGCGTGGCAACGGGTCGGCGGCTTCGACCCGAGCTACTTCCTCTACAACGAGGACGTGGACCTCTGCTTGCGCCTGCGGCGCAGCGGCTGGCGGCTGCTCTTTTGCCCGGACATGGTGGCTGTGCACCGGCTCGGCGGGGTGACCGGCTCGGCGGCGCGCTCGCCGTTCTACCTCGAGCACATGGCGGCGACGCGCATGCGTCCGTTCCGGCCGCTCGCGTACCGGCTGTATCTGGCGGCCGTGCACTCGGGCTACGCGATCCTGCGGTCGCTCTGGTACCGCGGCGGCGTGCGCGGCGCGGCCGGCCGCGCGGCGGCGGCCGCGATCTTACGCGGCCATCGCCGGGCGCTCAGGCAGCTCATGGTTGGTCCCCGGGCCGACTGACCCGCGCCCGGCGGTCGCGCCCCATTTCGGTCCGATGTGGGGGCGGGGCTTGTCCCCGCCCGCCCCAGTCCATGCGTTGCAACCACCCGCCCGCGAGCGGCCGCAAGGGCCGCCCCTTC
>PKYI01000151.1 GCA_003133645.1 Acidobacteriota bacterium
CGGTCACCGTCCAGCCCGGTGACACCCTGTACTTCAAGGACGTGATCGGCGCCGGCATGTTCAACCAGAGCAACGCCGCCGGCGGCCTGCACATCCTCTCGAGCACCCCGGTCCTGGTGACCGCCGAGAGCTACAACGCGAACGTCGTCACATCGAAGGGCCAGGGGACATCCGGCGGGTTCTTCGGCGGGGTCCCGGCCAGCCTCGGGGTCGGCGCCGGCGATTCCACCGACGTCATCGGCCTCGATCAGGATGCCTCGGCCGACACCGGGCAGTTCCGTTCCAACCTCGCCCTGGTTGAGACCACGGGCGGCAGCAACACCGTCAACTTCGTCCTCGACCGTTATGACTCCACTGGAAACCTGGTCGGAAGCTGGGCGTGCGACGGCAGCAACAGCGCCTGTGCGCCGCTCGGCCCCTGGGAGGTCCGCCAGTTCGACCTCGTCCTCCAAAACTTCTCGCCCCCGACCGGCAGCAACCAGCGTATCCGCGTCCGTGTGACCAGCGGCAGCGGCGCCCTCATCGCCGCGGGGTCCCGCATCGATAACACCACCGGCGACCCCTCGACGATCGACATGTCCGGCAGCGGCCGTGCTGGCACCTACCTGTGCAAGCTCGCGCGGACCGACTACGAGAGCCCGCTCACCTTGACCGTCGACCAGGGCGCGGTGACGCAGATCGACGCCACCATCCTGTTCACCGACGCCGACGTGCCGAATTGCTCGAACTTCCAGGTGTTGCGGCTCGCGGGACCGGTGACGCCGCCGATGGACTACGACGACGGCGGCAACTTCAGCTTCGTCGTCAGCAACTCCAGCCTCGGCGTGTCGCTGCAGGTCAACGGCACGATCACGGTGACCGGCACGATCTCCGGCAACGCCACCGTCACCGTCACCGGCGTGCCGGGATGCAGCGGGAGCAAGAACTGGCCACTGGTCGGGGCGCGCCTGCCGTAGCGCTTGAACCGAAACTCGATCGCCGGGAGCGGCCGGGGCGCCCCGGGTCTCAGTGCTGCGGGACTGCGTCGGCGAGCAGGAACTCGAGCACGTTGGCCGCCGAGTAGTTCTCGCCCCAGCGCTGCACCAGCTCGCGGAGTTGGTTGAAGCACGCGCCCACGGTGAGCAACGGCTTCTCGAGACCGCCGTCCGGCAGCGTGCGGCCGACGCCCACGTTGGCCAGGAGAGCGTTGCACAGGCACTTGCGACCCTCGGTCTCGGCGGGGTCGCCCCCTTTGGCCCGCCACGAGGTCTCGGGCTCGGCCGGACAGCGGTAGCCGATCTGGCCGTCTTCGCGCTTGTAGATGCGGCTGAGGAATCCGAGGTTGCAGACGCGCGGCCGCGTGAGGTACTCGGTCAGCTCGGAGAGCGTGCCTTCGAGGTTGAGGACCTTGAACGGGAAGCCCGTCGGCGAGGCGAGCGCGTCGGTGACGACCCGCCCGATTCCCTCGACGGCCTTGCGCAGCGCAGCCAGCTTGAGCGACATCACCAGACCCGATTCGCGGCAGAACGCAAACGCGGTCCCGACCTGGATGCCGGCCGCCCCGCGCGCGAGCGCGTCGCGCAATCTGCCGGCATTGCCGAACCCTCCGGCCAGGTAGAACGGCATCCCGAGGTCGGCGATCCTCGCCAGGTCGACCTCGTCCCTCGGGCCCCAGACCGGCTCCTGCGCACGGCCGGGTGCCGCCGGGCCGCGCGGCGGCGCGTTGTGGCCGCCGGCCACCGGGCCCTCGACGACGAGCCCGTCGATCCTACCGGAGGCTTTCCTCGCCATCGTGGTCGCGAGGACGTTGGAGGCGACGATGGGGAAGAAGGCGGGCCGACGCAGCTCCCGCGGCGCGCCGGACAGGATACGAGCGGGCGACAGGTGGGCGCGGAAGTCGTCCAGTGGGCCCGCGCCCTCGACGACGAGCGCCATCGCGACGTCTTCGCCGCGGCTCAGCCGATCGAGGATGGCGGGCGTCTCGCGCGGGATCCCCGCCCCCATGATCACGAGGTCGACGTCGGCCAGCATCGCGCCGTAGAGGCTCGCCAGCACCGGGATCTGGATCTTGGTCAGCAGGTTGATTCCGACCGGCCTGTCATGCCCCTCCTTGGCGAGGAACACTTCGACGAAGGTCGCGGCGATGGTCTCCTGGACGAGTTCGGCCGGATCGTCGAGGCGGTGCCGCTTGGGAAATCTCGCACCCTCACCGGCGCCGTGCGGCGCCGAGAGGTACCTGGCGACGATGCGCTCGGCAACCCGCTGATCGGGGAACGCCGCGAGAGCGCGGCGAACGTGGCCGCCCTCGTCGCCGGCGCGTAGGCGTCCCGCCATGATCGCCTCGATCCCCGTGCCCGACACGATCCCCAGCTGGCCGGCCCGGGACACCGCCCCTGCCAGCACCCAATTGGAGACACCCGCGCCCATGCCTCCCTGGATGATCAATGGTCCCTGCACCCTGCACCTCCGTACGACCCGGCGTGGGCCCGCGGGGCGAATGATCACGGGGCCGGATCGACCTGACGGGGCGATCGGCGCGGCAACGAGCGTGCGCCGCACGTGCGTCAGGACGGCCCCTCCCCCCGGCAGGCCGCCAGTCGGGCGGTCGTCCGCAGGCGTGCCAAACCCACTGCAGCCATCACCATCGTCCGTGGCACGTCCGCGGCAACTCGGAGCGTCCGGCCCATCGCAACGCCGACCCCGGCGACCACAGCAACCGGCGGGGAAGCGCGAAGGGATGCGGCCTTGAACTCCCGCCGGCGATTGTAGCAGGGGGCGCGAATCGGAGCCCGGCGCCCCTACCCGGGCACACGCGCGACCGCGTCGAACGCCCGCCGGTTCACGAAAGGGGCGGCCCGGCCGGGCCGCCCCTGGGATCTCAGGCCGCAACGCCGATGCTCAGCTCGCGACCTCAATGACCTTGGTGCCGGCGAACTTGTCCCCCCAACGCCGGCCCTCGGCGTCGGTGAGCACCAGGATCGCTTCCATGAGGTTGATCAGCCCGCCGATGAGGAAGATCGGAATCGAGACCAGATGCCCGAGCACCGGGACGATCCAGAGGAAGTAGCCGATCGCGTAGATGGCGAGCGGGAAATTGCGCCGCATCGAGGTGTTCTGGTCCATCGGCTGGCCGTCCAACCGCACCGGCCGCAGCTTCATGACCTTCTTGCCGATCGAGCGCTTGTCGGCGAAGTCAAGGTCAAGACCGTCGCGCATCAGCCAGTAGCCGCCGACCAGGATGCCCGCGATCGGGCCGCCGATGAACGGGATGAAGCCGACGATCATCCCTCCGATGCCGACAATGATGCCGTCGATGAGCACACCGATGAACCTCTTGGCGAGATCGGCCTTGGCCGCGCTCGGGGCGGGCGCGGGCGCAGAGGGAACCGCACTGGGTGGTACCGCCATCGTCGTTCTCCTTTTCTCCTCCACAGCGGAAGGTTCTCAATTTCTTTTCTAAAGCGTAGCGGAGGCGGTCGAATATTTCAAGGTGGCCGCGCCGGCCCGGCTCAACAGCCGAGCAGCCGCCGGTAGAGCGCCTCGTAGCGGTCCACCACCTTGGCCGTGCTGAAGTTGGCGGCCGCGTGGGCGCGCGCGAGCGCCCGCTGGCGCGCCAGCTCATCCGGGTCCGCGAGCAGGCCCAGCACGCACGCCGCCATCGCCGCCGTGTCCCCGACCGGGAAGGTGTAGCCGCCGTTGCCGTTCTCGACGACCTCGGGGATGCCGCCGGCGTCGGAGGCGACGACCGGCACCCCGCACGCCATCGCCTCGAGCGCGGCGAGACCGAACGACTCCTCGGACGACGGCAGCAGGAACACGTCCCCGGCCCCCATCACCCCCTCGACCGGGGAGACGTTGCCGAGGAACTCGACGCGATGTGCGATCCCGGCGTCGCGGACGAAGCGCTCCGCCACCGGCCGCTCCGGGCCGTCCCCCACCATCGCGAGGTGCGCCGGGAGGCGCTCGTTCACCCGGCGGAAGATCTCGAGCACGTCGAGGATGCGCTTGACCGGCCGGAAGTTTGAGGCGTGCACGAGGAGCGGCGCGCCGTCGGGCGAGAGGCGGCGCCGGTGCGCGGCGGCGAAGTCGGCGTCGCAGCGGGCGGGGTCGACGAAATTCGGGATCACCTCGACCTCGCGGGTGATGCCGAGCAGCTCGTGCGTCTCCTGGGCCAAGGAGCGCGAGACGGCGGTCACCGCGTCGGCGCGCTCGATCCCGAGGCGGACGATCGGCAGGAACGAGGGGTCGGCGCCGACCACGGTGATGTCGGTGCCGTGCAGGGTGACGATCAGCTTCGGACCGCCCCCCAGGATCTCGCGCGCCAGGTATGCCGAGATCGCGTGCGGGATCGCGTAGTGCACGTGGAGGAGCTCGATCCCGTGGGTGCGCACCGCGTCCGCCATCTGCGAGGCGAGCGCCAGCGAGTACGGCGGGTAGGAGAACAGGGGGTAGTTCGGGATCGTCACCTCGTGGAACGTCACGCCGGGCGGCACGCGCCCCAGCCGGTACGGGAGCGCGTAGCAGATGAAGTGCACCTCGTGGCCGCGGCGCGCGATCTCGAGGCCGAGCTCGGTGGCGACGGTGCCGGAGCCGCCCACCGTCGGATAACAGGTCACGCCGATCCTCATCAATCCCTCCCACCCGGACCGGGGTCCGAGGTCCGGGGTCCGGGGTCCGGAACCCGCAACGCCAGCAGCCAGGCAATCTCGTCGGCGGCGAGCGGGCCGAGGGCCGCGAACCCCTCGCCGAATTCGGCCCCGATGAGGTTGCCGCAGGCGCGGTCCCGCCCCTCGATCGCGGCCGGGAAGTGCCCGGAGGCGAGGTGCGTCGCGGTCCCCGCGCCGGGGTCGAACTGCGAGGCGTGCGCCGCCAGCGCCGCGCGCTTGGCGGCGTACGCCGCGGTCACGTCCACGACCAGCGCGGGCGCCAGGAGCTGGCGCGGGCCGGGGTAGGCGAGCAACAGACCCGGCCGCCACGCCGAGCCGCGCTCCGGCCGATACTTCCCGACCCCGGCGAGGAACGCCCCGCGCCGGAGGAGGGCGGCGGCGGCGGCATGGTCGGGATGAGGGTCGCGGTCATCGGGCACGAGGACGACGCGGGGGACCGCCGCGCGCAACGCGCCCACCACCGCCGCCAGCTGTCCGTCGTCCCCGCCGTTCAGCCCGCCGTCGGGCAACGAGAGACAGTGCCTCCACGCCACACCCAGGGCCGCGGCCGCGGCGCGTGCCTCTGTCGCCCGCGCCTCCGCGTCGCCGCGGGTGCCCATCTCCCCGGCGGTAAGGTCGAGGATCCCGACGCGGCGGCCGGCGCGCGCCAGGCGCGCCACCGTCGCGCCGCACCCGAGCTCGACGTCGTCCGGGTGGGCGCCGACCGCGAGCACGTCGCACGGTCCTACCATGCCCCGCCCTCGTCCCAGTACAGCAGGTGCATACAGGGTTCGCCGGGGTCCACGGCCGAAACCAGCTGGCGCGGCCACTCGAGGCCGAGCCGGAGCAGCGGCGCCAGGACCGACAGGCGGCGCTCCTGCGGCTGGCCGTCCGGCCGCACGAACGCGCGCAGGCGGCGCCAGCGCCCCACCGCGACCTCGGCGTCGCGGGTCGCCGCGCTCTCGATCCGGCCGTCGAGCCAGGCCAGCGCCGCGTCGAGCTTCTTCGCCGTCGCCTCGACGTCCCCCCCGAGTCCCGGGAGTTCCTCGCGCGCGCTCGCCGCGAGTGTCCCGATCCGTTCGTCGACGATGCCGCGCAGGCGGCCGAGCCGGCGCCGCGTCACCCGGCCGGGGAGCGCCGCCGGCGGCGGCAGCGACCGCAGCACCTGCTCCGGGCCGACCTTGAGCTGCCGGGCGAGGCGCCGCTCGGCCGCCGTCACGACGGTCACGTGGGGCCGCAGCCGCCACTCGGGACGGCCGACCCCCGCCGCGGCTCGCACGTCCTCGGTCTGGAGGTGGTAGGCGAGTTCCGCTCCGCCCAGGAACGACACGGCCGTGCCGAGCGCGGCGTCCGCGACGAGGGGCCGCAACCACGCGTTCGGGAGGAAGCGCTCAGGGTGCACGGCGTGCTCGGCGAGGACCGCGGCCGAGCACGCTCTCTGGCTCGTCGGCACCGGCTCCCGCCGGTCGCCCGCCCGGCGGAACACCGGCAGCTTGTGCGGGGAGATCCGCAGCGGCAGCGGCCAGCCGCGCTCGCGCATGCGCTCGCCTCCCGCCTCGAGCGCGTCCCAGCAGCCGCGAAGGTTCTCGAGGACGCGGGCAGTGACGGGCGCCGCGGCGCGCACGAGTTCGGGCTCGAGAGCGTCGACGAGCACAACGCCGCGTCCGGAGAGCAGGCGCGCGAGGAAGCGAGCGGTCGCCTCGCCGAGAAGAGTCCCTGGGGCGTAGCACGCCGCCGCGAGGTCGAGCGCCTCGCTGGCGTTCTCGCCGGAGAGCCGCGGCCGCAGAGCTTCGATGAACGCCGCACAGGCGCCCGAGAGAGGCGCCACGCCGCCGAGCATCCCGCCGCGCGCCCACGCCGGCTCGCGCAGCTCCGCCAACTCCTCGGCGACCGCGACCCGCCCCCATCCCATCTCGGGGAGGTCGTCGTCGGCGGTCGCGAGCCAGAGGAAGCCGACGGCGTCGCGCCCCGCCGCGCGGCGTCTGGCGACCTCGGCCGCCACCGCCGCCGCCTTGACGAGGGTGAGGAGCGGGCCGCCGAATAGGCCGGGCTGCTGGCCGGTGACGACCGTGTCGGCGCCGGCGAGCCAGCGCGCGAGTTCGTCGTCCACAGGGTTGTCCCACCTCCGGTTGGCGTCCGCGAGCGCGCCGGCCAGCGCATGCGAGCGCTCAACGATGGCGGGCCGGAGCGACGGGGCCGCAGCCGCGCCGGCGACGAACGCCGCGGCGGCGGGATGAACGGGCTCCCAGACCTCCAAGGGCACTCGCACGCCGTTCGGTTGAGTCGCCATCTCGGAGAGCTTACCTCGCCCCCCGGTCGCACGCCAGTGCCCGGGCGCCGGCTCAGGCGACGGTACGGCGGACGGCGATGGGCGAGCCGGTGGTCGTCGATGGCTTTCCCATCCGTCGGTGTATAATTGAATTTAAGAGTGGACGCTCACAGGTGGAGAAGGAGGATGCCATGTATCGAGTCGCGTGCGTGGTTCTCGCGGGTCTCCTGCTGGGACCCATCGTCTATGCCGGGCAGATCGAAGGCGTCGCCTTTCCCGATCAGGTGACGGTGGGAACGGCCGATCTCACCCTCAACGGCATGGGGGTGCGCATCAAGAAGGTCGCCTTCATCGGGGTCAAGGTGTACGCGGCGGCGCTCTACCTCCCTGCCAAGGAGGCCGATCCCGCCAAGGTTCTGGCCGCCGACGAGCCCAAACAGCTCGTCATGCACTTCCTCTACAAGGAGGTGGGCAAGGACAAGCTCCTGGAAGGCTGGAACGACGGGTTCAAGAACAACTCGGGTGGCGCGTTGGCCACGCTCAAGGATCAGATTGCCACGTTCGACGGTTTCTGGTCCGACATGAAGAGAGACGACGTGGCCGTGCTGACCTACATCCCCGGTCAGGGCACCAAGGTGGAAATCAAGGGCAAGGAGATGGGCGTCATCCCGGGAAAGGATTTCGCCGCGGCCCTCTTCGCCATCTGGCTCGGCCCGAAGCCGCCCAACGAAAGCCTGAAGAAGGGACTTCTCGGGCAGTAGCCGTTCCTCCCCGTCGCCCGTTTTGGAATCGCACGAGGCCCGGCGAACGCGCCGGGCCTCGTGGCGTGTGTCGCGCAGCGAGGGGGCCGTGGCGATCTCCCGGTTTCACGGGACTGCGTCGCCCCGCCACCGGCGGGGCTCGCAGTGACAGGCATTCCTCTACGACGGGCGGTGAATTGGCATCAGGCCAGGGTGCGGCGGATGGCGGCGAGCAGCCCCGTGATCGTGAACGGTTTCTGCAGGAACGCCACCCCGTCCTCGACGATGCCGCGGTGGGCGATGACGTCGGCCGTGTAGCCCGACATGTAAAGGACCTTCAGCTCCGGCCTCGTCGCGCGGATCCGCTCGTACAGCTCCTTCCCGTTCATGACGGGCATCACGACGTCCGTGAGCAGGAGGTGGATCGGCTCGCGGTGCTGCTCGGCGAGCAGGAGCGCGTCGCCGGGGGCGGCGGCGGCGAGCACGCGGTACCCGTGCGACGCGAGGATCCGCTCCGCCAGGCGCAGGATCGCCTCCTCGTCCTCGGCCACCAGCACCGTCTCGCTGCCGCGTGCTCCCAGCGCTTCCCGGGCGGGCGGCGCGGGCTGTCCCTCGCCCGTCCACCGCGGCAGGTAGATCTTGAACGTGGTCCCCTTGCCGGGTTCGCTGTCAACGTTGATCAGGCCGCCGTTCTGCTTGACGATGCCGTAGACGGTGGCGAGCCCCAGGCCCGTGCCCAGCTTGCCCTTGGTGGTGAAGAAGGGATCGAAGACCTGGCTCACCGTGTCGGCGTTCATGCCGTGGCCCGTGTCGCTGAACGCGAGCAGGACGTAGTCGCCGGGCGCAGCGTACGAGTGCGTGTCGCGATAACCCTCGCCGAGGGTGGCGTTGGCCGTCTCCATCAGGACCCGGCCCGGCCCGCCCATTGCATCGCGGGCGTTGACGGCCAGGTTTGCCAGGATCTGGTCCACCTGGACGGGGTCGATCCTGACCGGCCACAGGTTCTCATCCGGCTTGAACGTGAAGGTGATGTCCTCGCCGATGAGGCGCACGAGCATCCTGCCCATCTCCGACAGTGCGAGGTTGAGATCCAGCACGCGGGGTGTAACCAGCTGCTTGCGAGCGAACGCCAGGAGCTGGCGCGTCAGATCGGCGGAACGGCTCGCCGCCTTGAGGATCTCCTCCAGGTCGCGGCGTAGCGGATCGGCCCCCCGCAGCTTGCCGAGCGCCAGCTCGGCATAGATCGTGATGATGTTGAGCATGTTGTTGAAGTCGTGGGCGACGCCTCCCGCCAGCCGGCCGATCGACTCCAGCTTCTGTGCCTGGCGAAGGTGCTCTTCCAGCTTGTCCTTCTCCTCCTCGGCGCGCCTGTGCTCGGTGATGTCACGAACGAGGCCGCGAAAACCTGCGGGGCGGTTCGAGAGGTCTCTCATCAACGAGACGGAGGCCTCGGTGATTCGTTTGGTCCCGTCCCTCCTTATGATTTCCCAATCAAATCCTCTGGCGGGCTCCCCAGTTTGGTAGACGGTATTGAACGTCCGGTACAACCTCTTCGCATTTTCCGCATCCGTGTACTCCCGGTCATTCATCCCCATCAACTGCTCTCTCGGATACCCGAGGAGCCGGCAAAGGGAATCGTTGAAAAAGGTCAAATTGCCCGCGGTGTCCACTTCGTAATAGCTTTCCTCCATGTTCGCGAGGACCGCCCGGTACTTTTCCTCACTCGCCCTGAGGGCCCGCTTCGCCAGCACTTGCTCGGTCACATCGCGGGCCATGCCGCGCACCACCGGCGCCTCAACATCCTCGGTGCGCAGGTTGTTGCGGTACTCCCAATAGCGCACGACTCCGGCTCGGGTCACGAGTTTCATCACGCCCGCCGCGACCCCGTCCCTCGCGATGGTCGCAACGTAGGCGTCGAACTCATGCCGCCCGTCGGGAGGCAGCAAGTCCCGTAGGCTACGCCCCACGAGCTCCTCGGTCGCGAACCCGAGGGCTTGCTCAACCGCGGCGTTGACCGACAACACGACCCCCTTCAGATCGTGGGTGCAAATGAGGTCGCTCGCGTTCTCCACCAGGTCGCGGTAGCGCTCCTCGCTCTGCTTGAGTGCCTGCTCCGCCCGCCTGCGCTCGGTGATGTCCACGTAGAGCGCCGCCACGTGGGTGAGCGTGTCCCCCTCGTCGTGCAGGGCAAAGCGGTTGACGAGCCACCAGCGCGGACCGGAGACGTGGTGCAGCTCGACCTCCACGGCCTGGGACTCGCCGCTTTCGGCAAGGCGGCGGTCGCCCGCGATCAGGCGCTCGGCGTCCTCGCGCGGGAAGCAGTCGAATGGGCTCTTGTCGAGGTAGTCCTCCCGGCGCAGGCCCATGGCGCGCTCCCACGCCTCGTTCATGTAGGCGTAGCGGCCCTCGAGGTCGCGGATCACGGCAACCGCGGGCAAGTGGCGCATGAACAGGGCGAAGCGCCGCTCGCTCGCCTCGAGGGCGTTCCTGGCCTGGCGCTCGTTCGTCTGGTCGCGGAAGATGAGGACGACGCCGGTGATGCGGCCCGTCTCGTCGCGCACGGGGGCGCCGCTGTCGGCGATGGGGATCTCCCGGCCGTCCCTCGCCAGGAGCAGCGTGTGGTTGGCGAGCCCGACCACCTGGCCTTCGCGCAGCACACGCGCAACTGGGCTCTCCGCCGCAGCCCGCGTCGGCTCGTTGACGATCCGGAACACCTCCTCCAGCGGCCGTCCCTTCGCCTCGGCCTCGCTCCAGCCGGTGAGCGCCTCGGCCACAGAGTTCATGATCCGGACGCGGCCCTCGGCGTCGGTGGCGAGGACCGCGTCGCCGATGCCCCGCAGCGTGGCGGCCAGCTCTTCGGTCGCCTCGCGGCGCTCGCGTTCGGCCTCGTAGAGGCGCTCGAAGGCCCGCTTGCCCAGGGACTTGTAGAGGTAGCCCACACCCAAGCCCGAGAGGAGCACGAGCCCGAGGACCGCCGCGAGCACCGTCACCATCTCCCGGCCAAGCCCCGCCAGGATCTCCGACCGCTCCACCTTGGCGACGAGGAACCACGGCGAGCCGGGGACGGCCCGCAGGTCGGCGAGGACCGCCACGCCGCGGTAATCGATCCCTTCGAACGAACCGGCGCGCCCCATGGCCGCCTGTGCCGCCGGCAGCGTCGTCTGGCTCAGCGGTTGGCGCAGGGTCAGGGCGGCATCCGGCCGGAAGCGCAGGCCATTGAGGAAAAGCGCATCGCCGTCCCGCCGCTCCACGAGCAGCGTTTCGGCGCTCGCGCTCGGCACCGGCCAGCGCTGGATTAGCGGGTCGAGGTAGCGGCCCGGGTCGATGCGCAGGATCAAGACGGCGAGGTTCTTGCCGTCCACCACGGCCGCCACGGCGTCCAGCGCCGGCGGCCCCGCGCCGCCAGGTCGGAAGAAGTCGCCGAGGAACGGCCGCCTTTCCGTCACGGCCTGACGCAACTCGGCGAGCGTGGTGGCGTCCACCACCGGCAGCGCCCCCGCCGAGGCGAGCACGCGGCCTTCCGGGGTGGCGACGAAGACGGTGGTGCCGTTGCACAGCCGCCTCGCCACGTCGAGGCGCGCCTCCATGTCGGCGCGCAGCGCCGGGGTGGCGGACGGGGCCAGAAGGCCGCCGGCGGCACGCCTGAAGAACGGGCTTTCGGCCAGTTCGGCGGCGTCGTTGCGCCGCTCGTCGCGCCAGGCGGCGATCGCCTCCGCCTTGATCCGGCCGATCGACGCGAGATCCTCGAACTTCTCCCGGCGAACCGATCCTTGCGCGTGGCGCAGGAAAAGCACCCCGCCCAACGCGAGGAGAACTGAGACGACGACGAAGAAGGCAAGAGCCCGCCTGCCCGTCAACAGATCACCGACCGTGGTCATCTCGGGCAGGGTACCTCGCGAGCGCGGACGGCGCCAGACCGACCCGCCAGCGGGCGGGCGCGCCGGCGGCGGTCAGTACATCTCGGAGAAGAACGATGCGAACACCTCGCGCACGCGTTCCCACACGCCGCGCCTGGCCCATGCCCGCTTGGTGAGCGCCTTCGAGCGCGCGATGTCCTTCTCGACGACGGCGGCGACAACGGCGGCAAAGCGCGTGTCGTAGACGACCACGTTGGCCTCGGCGTTCTTCCGCATCGAGCGGGCGTCGAAGTTGATCGAGCCGACGGTCGTCCAGATCCCGTCGACCACCATCGCCTTGGTGTGCAGCATCGTCGGCTGGTACTCGTAGATCGCGACACCGGCGTCGAGCAGCTCGCCGTAGTGGTACTGCGACGCGCGCCGGATCGCCGGGATGTCCATGGTCGGCCCCGGCTCCACGATGCGCACGTCGACCCCGCGGCACGCAGCGCGGACGAGCGCGCGGCGGATTTGGGCGTCCGGCACGAAGTAGGCGTTCTCGATCCAGACGGCGCGGCGCGCCGCCTGAATCGCCATGTACATCATCAGCTTCGACATCGAACTCTGGTCGTCGCGCGAGCTGGAGATCACCTGGACCAGGTCGCTGCCCGCCGGCTTGACGACGGGAAACTGGGCATCGCCGTTGAGCACCTCGCCCGTGGTGTGGACCCAGTCCTCCATGAAGATGCGCTGGAGCTGGCGGACGGCGGGACCCTCCACCCGCACGGCGAGGTCGCGCCACTCGTACTCGTTGCGCGCGTCGCCGCGCCAGCAGTCGTCGAAGCCGAAGCCGCCGCAGTACCCGATGCGGCCGTCGATCGTGACGATCTTGCGGTGCGTGCGGTGGCCGATGCGGGCGAGCGAGTAGATCCGGATCGGCTTGTAGACGTGAAAGTTGACGCCAGCCGCCCGCATCTCGTCGGCGAGGCCGCCGAGGCGGTCGCCGAGACCGTCCACCAGCACGCGGACGCCGATGCCGGCGCGGGCCCGCTCGCAGAGCGCGGCCACAATCCGGCGGCTGATCTCGCCGTCACTGAAAATGTAGACCTCGACGTTGACGCTCGCGCGCGCGCCGGCGATCGCCCGCAACAGGTCGGGAAAGAGGCCGTCGCCGTTCTCCAGGAGCGTGACCGCGTTGCCGCCCACCATCCCGTTCCTGAGCCCCGCCAGCGAGCGGAGGAACTCGGGGCTGGCGACGCCGTAGCCCGGGTCGTAGGCGTAGTCCGTCCGGGTGCCGCTACTGATGCACCCCGCCAGCGCCACCACCGCCAGCAGGCGAGCCGCAAGCCGGCGAGCCGGACCGGCCGGCGCGGCCGTACCGGCGCCGCGTTCCCTCATCTCACCCCGCTACCCTCCTCGCCGCGGGACCGCGGCGTGACGAGCCGATCACGCGGGGTTCCGACCCGCGGCACGGCTCAACGGCGCGAGGCGACGGCGATGCGGGTGACGGCGACCTCGAGCCGGGCGAGTTGGCGGTCGAGTTCCTTGCCCCCCGCGGTCTTGAGCGCGGCCTCGGCCGCCGCCTTGTCGGCCCTTGCCGCCTCGAGGTCGATCTCCGCCGGCAGCTCCGCGACATCGGCGAGCACCGTCACGACGTCGGCCGCCACCTCGGCGAAGCCGTTCTGCACCGCCAGGACGTGTTCGCGCCCGCCGGCGCGGTACGCGAGCTCGCCGATCCTCATCGTGGTCAGCAGCGCGGTGTGGCCCGGGAGGATGCCGAGTTCGCCAAGCGCGCCGGGGAACGTCACCGTGTCGGCGTCGGCCTCGACCACGACCCTCGTCGGGGTGATCACCCGCAGGCGCAGCCGTCCCTCGCTCACGCCGCGTCCTCGCCCTTGAGCTTCTCGCCCTTCTCGATCGCCTCGTCGATGGTGCCGACCATGTAGAACGCCTGCTCGGGCAGCTCGTCGAGCTCGCCCTCGGCGATCATGCGGAAGCCGCGGATCGTCTCCGCGATCTGCACGTACCGTCCCTTGAGGCCGGTGAACTGTTCCGCGACATGGAACGGCTGCGACAGGAAGCGCTCGATCCGGCGCGCCCGAGCCACGACGAGCTTGTCGTCCTCGGACAGCTCGTCGATCCCGAGGATCGCGATGATGTCCTGGAGGTCCTTGTACTTCTGCAGGATCTTCTGGATGCTACGGGCGACCGCGTAGTGCTCCTCGCCGACGATCTTGGGGTCGAGGATCCGCGAGGTGGAGGCGAGCGGGTCCACGGCAGGGTAGATGCCCTTGTCCACGATCTGGCGCGAGAGCACGGAGGTGGCGTCGAGGTGGGCGAATGCGGTCGCCGGCGCCGGGTCGGTGAGGTCGTCGGCGGGCACGTAGATCGCTTGCACCGAAGTGATCGAGCCGCGCTTGGTCGAGGTGATGCGCTCCTGCAGCTCGCCCATCTCGGTGGCGAGGTTGGGCTGGTAGCCGACCGCCGAGGGCATGCGGCCGAGCAGCGCCGACACCTCCGAGCCCGCCTGGGTGAAGCGGAAGATGTTGTCGATGAACAGCAGCACGTCCTGCTCCTCGACGTCGCGGAAGTACTCCGCCACGGTGAGGCCGGACAACGCCACGCGCAGGCGCGCCCCCGGCGGCTCGGTCATCTGGCCGTAGATCAGCGCCGCCTTCGACTTGGTCCAGTCGTTGGGGTCGATCACCCCCGACTCCTGCATCTCCAGCCACAGGTCGTTGCCTTCGCGGGTGCGCTCGCCCACGCCGGAGAACACCGAGAAGCCACCGTGCTGCATCGCGACGTTGTTGATCAGTTCCTGGATGATGACGGTCTTGCCGACGCCGGCGCCGCCGAACAGGCCGGTCTTGCCGCCCCTGGTGTAGGGCTCGAGGAGGTCCACGACTTTGATCCCGGTCTCGAACATCTCGACCCGGGTGGACTGGTCCTCGAACGAGGGCGCCTCGCGGTGGATCGGCCAGCGTTGTTTGGTCTCGCACGGGCCCTTCTCGTCGACCGGGCGGCCGATCACCGAGAGCACGCGCCCGAGCGTCTCGCGCCCCACCGGCACCGTGATCGGGCCGCCGGTGTCGAGCGCCTTCATCCCGCGCACCATGCCGTCGGTGGCTTCCATCGCGATGCAGCGCACGCGGTTCTCGCCCAGGTGCTGGGCGACCTCGAGGACGACGTCGAGCTTGCCCATCTCGCTGCTGTCGTGCACCTCGACGGCGTTGTGGATCGTCGGCAGGTGGCCCTCCGGGAACTCCACGTCCACCGCCGGCCCGATGATCTGAACAACGCGCCCTTCGACCCCTTGCGGATTTGCTGCCATGTCGTGCCCTACCTCTCGGCCAGCGCCTGGGCGCCGGATACGATCTCGATGAGTTCCTTGGTGATCGAAGCCTGGCGCGCCCGGTTGTACGTCAGGGTGAGCCGGTCGATCATCTCCGCGGCGTTCTTGGACGCCGAGTCCATCGCCGTCATGCGCGACGCATGCTCCGCGGCCTGGGAGTCGAGGAGCGAGCGCAGCACTTGAAACTCCACGTACCGGGGGAGGATCGCCCCCACGAGCGCCTGCGGGCTCGGCTCCAGGAGGGGGGCCGCGCCGGCGCCCGCCGCGGGCCGCGTCCGCTCGACCGGGAGCAGGCGCTGGAGGGTCACCTCCTGCCGCATGATCGATCGGAAGCGGTTGTAGAGCAGGTAGACGGCATCGGTCTTACCGCTCTCGAACCGCCCGGCGAGCAGGCGCGCCACCTCGTGCGCGCCCGCGACGGTCACCCCTTTCATCAGGTCGGCGAAAACCGCCACGGCGGCAAGGCCACGGCGGCGGAAAAAATCGATCCCCCGCCGCCCGACGAGCACGAGTTCCACCTTCTCCCAGCGGCCGCCCCAGAGCAGCGCGCGCGCCTCGCGCAGGATGTTGCTGTTGAACGCGCCGCACAACCCCTTGTCGCCGGCGACCACGACGAGCGTTACGGACTTTTCGGGGCGTTCGACCAGCAGCGGGTGGCGGCCGGCGCCCGCCTGACCGGCCAGCGAGCGCAACACCCCGTCGAGGGCGTCGGCGTACGGGCGCGCCTCGAGGACGGCCGCCTGCGAACGCCGCAGCTTGGCGGCGTAGACCATCTTCATCGCCCGCGTGAGCTGCTGCGTCGAGCGGACCGAGCGGATGCGCCGCCGCAAGTCCTGCTGGCTAGGCAACCGCCGCCTCCGGGTGCTCGCGCATGAAGGCGTCGAGGGCGGCCTGGCAACCGGCCCTGAGGTCGGCCTCGGTGGTCCCATCGAGCTTGCCGGTCGAGGTGACCGCCGCCAGCGTGCCGGCGGCGTGGGTCTTGAGGTGCTCGTGCAGGTAGGCCTCGAAGGGCAACACCATCTCGACCTTGAGCTTGTCGAGGAAACCCTGCGTGCCGGCGAACACGGAGGCGACCTGGAGGTCGACCGGCATCGGCTCGTACTGCCCCTGCTTGAGGATCTCGACCAGGCGCTCGCCGCGCGCGAGCTGTCGCTGTGTCGCCTTGTCGAGGTCGGAGCCGAACTGGGCGAACGCCGCCAGCTCGCGGTACTGCGCGAGGTCGATGCGCAGCGTGCCCGCGACCTTCTTCATCGCCTTGATCTGGGCGTCGCCGCCGACCCGGGACACCGACCGGCCCACGTTGATGGCCGGGCGGACACCGGAGTTGAACAGGTCAGTCTCCAGGAAGATCTGCCCGTCGGTGATGGAGATGACGTT
>PKYI01000105.1 GCA_003133645.1 Acidobacteriota bacterium
CGCGAACCCCGCCGCACCGGAGCATAGCCGGAGGCTATGTGAGGATGCGAGCGGGGCGAGCGCAACGCCGGGCGAGACGCGGCTCCGCCGCGGCTCGCCGGGGGGTTCGGGGGGTCAAGAGCGGCCGGGCGGGCGGTGGAGCGGCCGCGGGACCCCTCGCCCGGATAGTGGTCCGCTATCGGCGGCGCCTATTCGGGATCGGCTGCGAGCGCCGCACGCACGCGCCGGGCCATCTCCTCCGGCGTCATCGGGACCCTCGGCGCCGGATCGGCGTCGGAGGCGTCCACCGCGAGGTCGAGCAGCGCAGGCCCGGGCGCCGCCAGCCACGCCTCCATCGCCCCGCGCGCGTGCTCGCCGGAGAGGCACCGGCGCGCCCAGCGGTAACCGGCGCCGGCCGCGACGGCGGCGAGGTCCACGTCCTGCGAAAGCGCCGGCTGGCCGCCGGTGGTGGCGTAGCAGCCGTTGTCGAGCACGAGGTGGTAGAGGTTGGCGGGCCGCAACCCGCCGACGAGGGCGAGGCCGCCGAACCCCATGAGCAGGTTGCCGTCGCCGTCGAGGGCGACGACCCTCTCCATCCGGGTCATCGCCAGCCCGAGCGCGATCGAGGCAACCTGCCCCATCGAGCCCAGCATGTAGAACGTCCGTGGGCGGTCGTGGGCGCGGTACGCCTCGCGCGAGATTGCGCCGTCGGCGGCGACCACGATGTCGTCGTCGGCGAGCAGCGGCAGCACCAGGGCGACGGCCTCGGCGCGGGTCACGAGTCCGCCCCCTTCCCGACCAGCAGCACCGCCGGCCGGCGCTCGCGCTCGGACGCGGCGACGAGCCAGCTCGCGTCGTCGCCCTCGACGCCCGGCCGCGCCTCGGCCCAGGGGATCTCGAAGAGGTCGAGCAGCTGCCGGGTGCGCTGCCCGAGGACGCGGTGCTCCTCGAAGTCGCTCGGGTCGCCCCGGTCGGAGACCAGCATCGGCAGCGGGACGCCGTACATCAGGTGCAGCGACGTGAGCACCTCGAGGCAATAGCCCAGGCCCGAATTCTGCATCACGGCGGCGGCTCGCGTCCCGCCCAGCCAGGCGCCGGCGCACGCCGCCACGGCGTGGTCCTCGCGCACGGCGGGAAGGAACGAGGACAGCGGCAGCTCCCGGCACCCCGCGAAGAACGTCTTCAGGTACGAGCACGGCACCCCGGCGACGAAACCAACCCCGGCGGCGAGCAGGGCGTCGAGCCGGCGCGATGCGCTCACTTCTTCGGCTCCGGCACGAGCAGCTCGGTGTCCGGCGCCGAGTCGGGCGTGATGCGCGGGCCGCTCTTGAGGTCCTCGCGGATGATCAGCTCGAGGAACATGTCGCGCACGCCCGCCTTGCCGCGCTGCTTGTAGACGCGGGCGACATCGCGGGCGGAGAGCTTGATCCCGGTCATCGCCCCCAGGTACTGGGTGAAAACCCGCGGCCGCGACAGAAAGCTCACGACCAGCAGCAGCAGCAGGACCCCGACCGCCGTCACGAGATAGATCACCATCTGCGTCGAGAGCTCAATCATCGGTGGTCGCCTCCCCGCCGCCGTCCAACTGCGTCGCATCCACCTCGCCGAAGTACTCGGGCGGCACTAGGACCTCCCGCCCGCGCGAGCCCTGCGACGGCCCGACGAGGCCCTGCTGTTCCATCATATCGAGAAGCCGGGCGGAGCGCGCGTACCCCAGGCGCATCTTGCGCTGGATGTACGACGCCGAGGCCTTGCGCGAGCCGACGACGAGGCGGGCCGCCTGGTCGTACATCGGGTCGTCCCACTCCGTCTCGCCGCCGAACCCGGCCCCAGGTTCCGGCTCCGAAAGCACGGCCTGGTCGAACTCCGGCTTGCCGAGACGGCGCAGGTGCTTGAGCACGGTCAGGATCTCGTCCTCGCGCACGAGGCAGCCGTGCAGGCGGACGGGCCGTGACGTGCCGGCCGCCAGGTAGAGCATGTCGCCCATCCCGAGCAGGCACTCGGCGCCGTCGGTGTCGAGGATCGTCCGGGAGTCGAAGCGCGTCCGCACCTTGTACGCGATGCGGCAGGGGAAGTTGGCCTTGATCACGCCGGTCACGATGTCCACGCTCGGGCGTTGGGTCGCGAACAGCAGGTGGATGCCGACCGCGCGCGCCATCTGCGACAGGTGGCCGATCGAGTCCTCGACCTCGCTGGCGCAGGTCATCATGAGGTCGGCGAGCTCGTCGATGATGATCACGATGAACGGCAGCGGCTGCAGCTCCACCGTGCCGGCGCTCTCGGCGGCGGCCTTGCGCGCCTCGCTGTCGCCGAGCAGCGCGTTGTACTGGGTGAGGTTGCGCACCTTGCAGGCGGCGAGCAGGGCGTAGCGCTCGCGCATCTGGCGCACCGCCCAGCGCAGGGCGCGCGCGGCTTCCTTGGGGTCCGAGATGATGGGCGTCAGCAGGTGCGGCAGCTTCTCGTACATCCCGAGCTCTACCTGCTTGGGGTCGATCAGGATGAAGCGCACGTCGTTGGGCGTCGCCTTGAACAGGATCGACATGATCATGGCGTTGATGCCCACGCTCTTGCCGGAGCCGGTGAAGCCGCCGATCAGGAGGTGCGGCATGCGCTGCATGTCGGCGACGAACGGCCGCCCGTGGATGTCCTTGCCCAGTGCCAGCGTGAGCGGCGAGGCGGAGTGGACGAACTTCGAGGACTCGATGATCTCGCGCAGCACGATCGTGTGGCGCTCGGGGTTGGGCACCTCGATCCCCACCGTTGCCTTGCCGGGGATGCGCTCGATCCGCACCGCCTCGACCTGCAGCCCGAGCGCGAGGTCCTCCTCGAGGCGCACCACCTGCGCGTACTTGACCCCCGCCGCGGGACGGAACTCGTAGGTGGTGATGACCGGCCCCGGCAGCACGTCCTCGACCGTGCCGTCCACCCGGAACTCCTGGCACTTGGCCTCGATGTGCTCCCGCATCGTGGCGAGCTGCTTCGGGTCGAGCTCGGGCGCGGGCGGAGGGAGGGCCAGCATGGTCTTCTCCGGCAGCGGCGAGATCGGAGCCTCCGGGAAGTCGAACGCCTCCTGCACCGGCACCGCTTCGACCCGGCGCGTCGCCGGGCGCGGCGGCCGCGGCGCGGGCGCGCGGCGCTCGGAGCCCTCGGTGCTGCCGCCGGCCTGGGGTCTGGAGGTTTGCGGCACCGGTTCATCGCTCACGACCGCCACGTGGCGCAGGCGACGGATGCCGAAGCGTGCCTCCCCGAACCGCTCGCGGGCCACCAGCGGCGGCCGCGGCGCTCCCGGGTGGCGCTCCTGGTGGCGGCGCAGCAGCTTCTTCCGCATCTCCCCGCGTTGCCGGTCGTCGCGCCGGCGCGCCCACCGCGCCGCCATCTCGGAGCGCTTGTGGGTCATCAGGCCACCGAACCCGGCGAACACCTGCACGAGCGATCCGCGCACGCCGAACACCACCCCCGCCAGGACCGCCCCGGCGCAGAGTACCAGCGCCCCTACCGGCCCGAGCGACTCCGTGAGCCCGCGGGCGACGAGGCGTCCGACCTCGCCCCCCCACTCCAGCTCGCCGCCGCGGTAGCCCGTGCGCCCCACGAGCGCGGCGAGCAGACCGCCACCGCCGACCACGGCCACCGTCCAGGCGGTCCCCACGACGGCCGGGGACTCGAGTTCGCGCCCGTGCAGCCAGCGCCACCCGATCACCATCATCATCACCGGTACGGCGGGTGCGAGCGCGCCCAGCAGGCCGACCACGATCCCGGCGATCGCCGCCCCGCCCCACGAGAGGAGGTTGTGCACGACGTCGCTTCCCGCCGCGAACAGCGACGGGTCGAGCGGGTGGTACGTCACGGCCGCGAGAAGCACGAGCACGCCCATGAGCCCGAGCAGGTAGCCGGCGACCTCGCGGGTGATCTCCTCCCGGCTACGCGCCATTACCAGACGCCCATCTTGGCCAAGACGACGGTCAGCACCGCGAGCGGCAGCAGGTACCAGGCAAATAGGTGCAACCGCCCGCGCTGGACGAGGGAACGCACCAACAACAGACAGGCGAACCCGACCACCGCCGCGGTCAGGGCGCCCACGACGGCCAGCCCAGCAAAGCCGCGCGCCGCCGCGATCTCCGTCCGGTGCATCCAGCCCTCGACTACGGCGGCCCCCAGGATCGCGGGGACCGACAGCAGGAACGAGAAGTCGGCGGCCCAGCGCCGCTCGAGACCGCACGCCAGCCCGGTGCAGATCGTCGTCCCGGAGCGCGACATCCCCGGCAGCAGCACGACCACACCCTGCGCGAACCCCACCACCGCCGAGGCCCACCAGGTCATTCCCGGCCCCTCGATCCGGCCGGCCGCGTTGCGCACGGCGATGAGGAACAGCGCGGTCACCGTGAACCCGGCGGCGATCAGCAACGGGTAGCGGATCGAGTCCTCCGCCCAGTGCCGGAGCGGCAGCGCCAGCACCGAGGTCATCGCCATCGCGAGGACGAGCTGTGCGCCGAGGCGCACCAGGTAGCGGTGGCGCACGACTTCCACCAGCCGGCGCCACTCCAGCGCAACGATCGCGAGCACCGTGCCGAGGTGAAGCGCCACATCGAAGACGAGCCCGGGTTGCGAGAACCCGGGCATGAGCGACTGCACGAGTGCGAGGTGCCCGCGCGACGACACCGGCAGGAACTCGGTGAGACCCTGCACAACCCCCAGCACGACCGCATCCCACATGGTCATCTAGAGCTCCACGACCAGCGCCACCACCACCGGACGGCGGCGCGTGCGCCGGCGCACCTCACTTCGAAGCCACCGCGTCATTGTACTGCGCAGCCACTCCGGGTCGCGGCGCGCCAAGATCCCGGCCCGCCCGATCTCCCCGGCGAGCCCCGCTGCAAGGTGGTCCACGAGGCCGGCGCGCGCCGGCATCCCGGAGACATGGATCTGCACCTCGCCGAACCCGTCTTGCCCGGCGCGCGAGCACGGCAGCACCGCCACCACCAGCCCCTCGCGCGCCAGCGAGCGCCGGTGCCGCAGGATGGCGGGGTCGAGGACCTCCTCGCCGACGTCGTCGAGGAGGATGCGCCCAACCTGGCGCAGCTTGCCGGTGACGCTCGCGCCCGCGCGCCCCCACGCCACCTCCTCGCCGTTCTCCACGACCAGGGTGGCGATCCCTCGGGCCCGCGCCAGTTCGGCCACGGCCTCGAGGTGGCGGCGGCGGCCGTGCACGGGGATCACGCGGCTCGGCCGCACGAGGTCGAGCAGGCGCTCCAGTTCGGCCCGGTGCGGGTGGCCCGAGGCGTGGATCGGCGCCTCGGCGGCGGTCACCACCCGCGCCCCGCGCCGGACGCAGTGGTCGAAGAGCAGCGCGAGGCGGCGCTCGTTCCCGGGGATCACGCGGGCCGCGTGCAGCACCGTGTCACCGGGGCGCAGGCGCAGGCCGGAGAGCAGGTCCACGGCGAGGCGCGAGAACGCCGAACCGGGCTCTCCCTGAGACCCCGTGGCGACCACGACGACCCGGTCGCGCGGCAGCGACGGCAGCTCCCGCGCCGGACGCACCAGGCCCAGGGGAAGCCCCAGTCCGCCCAGGCGGCTCTGGACCTCGAGCGACTCGACGAGGCCCCGCCCCACCGGCACGACCAGCCGCCCGGTCCGGGCGGCGGCGCGGGCGAGCTGGCGGAAGCGCCCGAGCTGCGAGGCGAACGAGACCGCGATCACCGCCCCCCGCACCTTGCGCACCTGCTCTTCGATCGCCTCGGCGACGGTCGCCTCCGACGGCGGCTCGGCCTCGACCAGCGCGTTGGTCGAGTCGAGGAGCAGCACGTCGGTGCCGGCGTCCCCCCAGGCCGCAAGCGCCTCCTGCGACGTCGTCTCCTCGAGCGCCGACGGGGCGAGCCGCAGGTCGGTCGCGAGCACAAGGGCGCCGTCGGCCCCTTCGAGGCGCAGCGCGACCGTCCCGGGGATCGAGTGCGAGACCGGCAGGGCGTGGACCGTGAACGCGCCCGCCGCTACGGCGCTCCCCGGCTGCAGCTCGCGCGTTACGATCGCCGTCCCGTTGGCGACGGCGCGGCGCGCCCATACCAGCGTCGTGCGGCTTGCCGCCACCTCGATCGCGGGATACGCCTCACGCAGGAACGCGATCCCTTTGATGTGGTCGTCGTGCGCGTGCGTCAGGACCACCGCCGCCGGCGTCTCCCCACCGAGCGCCCCGAAGTCCGGGACCTCGTAGCCGACGCCGAACGCCGCGAGGTCCGAGAACGCCGCGCCAGCGTCCACGAGCACCCGCGAGCCGCCTTCGTCCTCGACGAGCAGCGAGTTGGCGCCGAACTCGCCGAGCCCGCCCAACGCCACCAACCTCGCCATCAGGCCGTTCCCTCGCCGTGCCGCGCCGCGGCGCCCGACTCGGGAATGGCTCGCCCCAGGGCGAGCCACGCATCCCACGCCAGTTCCTGCGGCCGCGCGCCCGGATCGACACCGGCGGCCGCGCACGCCGCGGCGATCCCGGACGGCGCGGCGATCGACGCGAGTCCGTTGGCGAGCTTCTTCCGGCGCTGCGCGAACGCCGCCGACGCCAGCGCCAGCGCGCGTTCGATCGCGGCCGCCGGCGCCGGGTCCGGCCGCAGCCCGATCCGGACGACCGCCGAGTTCACCTTGGGCGGCGGGGCGAAGCGTCCCGGCGGAACCGTGAACAGGATCTCGGCCCGGCCCCAGGCTTCGGTCTCGAGCGTCATCAGCCCCCGGTTCCTCCCTCCCGGCGGCGCCACCATGCGCTCCGCCACCTCGAGCTGCACCATCACCACGAGGAGCGGAAACAGGTCGCGGCGGGGAAGCAGGCGGCGCACGATCGCCGTCCCGACGCTGTAGGGGAGGTTTGCGGCCACCTGCCAGGGCCCACCTTCCGTGAGCGCTTCGAGGTCGTCGGCGAGCGCGTCGCCGTGCCAGACCTCGAGGCCGGGGGGATCGCCCAGGCGCGCAGCGAGACCTGCAGCCAGGGCGCCGTCCAGCTCGACGGCGCGCACGCGGCCGAAGCGCTCGAGGAGTGGCCCGGTCAACGCGCCGCGCCCCGGGCCGACCTCCAGCACCCGCGCCGGGTCGTCGGCGAGCGCCGCGGCGATGGCGCGCGCCGTCGCTGCGTCGCGCAGGAAATGCTGCCCGAGCCTCTGGCGCCGCGTGCGCACGGTTGCCACCCCCGTCCCGTCCTGCCTACAATACCTTTATCCGGTGGTCCCGGGCGCGCCCAGCGGCGGCGCACACCGCCCGCGAGCGCTCCGGACCGGAATTTGCGCGGCCGTGGCCGCGCTTGCATGCACGCGAACCCGGGGGCTGAGCGGACTTGCCCCCGAAAGAGAGGAAGGCTCAATGTCTGGAAACGTCACGCAGGTCACCGACGCCACGTTCGAAGCCACCGTCGTCAACGCCGACAAGCCCGCGATGGTGGATTTCTGGGCCACCTGGTGCGGGCCGTGCCGCATCATCGCCCCGCATGTCGAGGCCCTCGCCGAGGAGTTCGCCGGCAAGGCCATTGTCGCCAAAGTGGATGTGGACTCCAGCCGGCAGACCGCGATCAAGTTTGGCATCCAGTCGATCCCGACCTTGCTGTTCTTCAAGGGCGGCAAGATGGTGGACCGGGTCATCGGCGCGGTGGACAAAAAGGTCCTCAAGGAGAAGCTGACCGCCCTGCTGTGACGGGCGCGGAAATGAGCTCTGAGCAAGGCCGTTCGCCCCATGCCGGCGCGGCCCGAATAGACCCCCAGCAGGCGACGATCGCGGGACCGCGGGGGCCGATTGCTTACGAGCGGTGGGGAGGTGGCCCGCCGCTCCTCCTCCTCGCCGGCCTCGGCTCGCGCGCCCGGTTGTGGGGTGAGTTGCCCCGGCTGCTCGCCGACCGGTTCACCGTGCTCGCCCCCGACAACCGCGGCGTCGGCGGCTCGCGCGGCGGCGAGATGTTCACCCTCGCCGGCGCCGCCCACGACGCCGCGGCCGTGATCGCCCACGCCGGGTTCGGCGCCGCCGGGGTCGTCGGCGTCTCGATGGGCGGCCTCATCGCCTGCCAGCTCGCCATACGCCACCCCGGTGCCGTGCAGCGACTGGTCGCCGCCTCGTGCGCCGCCAGGCTGACCCCGTCCCACCGGCGCGTCCTACGCTTCTTCGAGATCGCCTTCACGCGCCTGGACCCGGTCGAAGCCGCCGAGGCGTTCATGGCGTTCGCGTTCGCCAGCGCGTTCGCCGACAAGTACCCCTCCTTCGTGGACCAGGCCGCAAAGCTGTGGACGCTCGACCCCGACGACCGTCCCGGTGCGCTGCAGCAGCTCGAGGCGTTGCGCGCCGGCTGGGACATGCGCGCCGAGCTCGCTGCGGTCGCCTGCCCGGCCTTGGTGCTGGCGGGCGAGCACGACCCGCTCGTCGCGGCGGCCGCGACCCGCGAGCTGGCCACCGCGATCCCCGAGGCGCGCTACCGCGAGGTGCCCGGCGCCGCACACTCGGTCCTCGCCGAGGGCGGGGGCGCCGTGCTCAACGAGGTCGTCGAGTTCCTCTCAACATAGCCGCGACGCCGGCGCGGCCGGCGTATAATCGCCTCGTGACTGGGTCGCAGGATCTCGATCCGGGACGTGGCGCGCCAGGCAACCTTGAAACCGAGTTCGAGGAGCTGCGGGTGCGGCTCGCCGCCGACCTCGGTGCGCTGACGGCGGCAGTGGCGTCAATGAGCCAGGCCGAGGCGGACTGGAAGCCCGCGCCGGAGCGCTGGTCGGTAGGCGAGGTGTTGCACCACATCGTCCTCGCCAACCGGACGTTCGCGATCGTCGCAAGGAAGCTGATCCAGCAGGGCCGGCGCGCGGGACCCACGGCCGGCCCGCGGAGCCGGCGATCGTGGCCGCGGATGCGCTCGATCGCCGAGATCGGCGCCTCCGGGCCGGTGAAGAACCCCGACCGCGTGACGCCCGCCTATGGGCTTCCGATCGCTGCGCTGCGCCAGGAGTTGGTCGAGAGCCATGGCGCCATTGCCGCGACGATCCCTGCGCTCGCGGGCCTCGACCTCGGGGCGCTCCGTTTTCCTCACCCGCTCGGGTTCGAGCTCAACCTCTACCAGTGGATCGATATCGCCGGCGCCCACGAGCGCCGGCACCTCGCCCAGATCCAGGCGATCGCGGCTTCCCCCGGCTTCCCCCGCAGAATGGGTTGAGGTCGCCCGCCGCAGGGCCCCGGGGTGTCCAATGCGGCGCGGTTTCCGCTAGAGTAAGGCGATGCGCACGCGTCTCGCACGCTCGGCCGCCGTGCTCGCCGGCATCTTCGCCGCGGGGACGCTCGGGTACCGGCTGACCGAGGGCGTCCCGTGGTGGGACGCCTTCTACATGACCGTGCTCACGCTCACGACCGTGGGGTTCAACCAGATCTCCACGCTGTCGCCGGGCGGTCAGGCACTCACCGTGCTCCTGCTCTTCGGCGGCCTCGGCCTGATCCTCCTGGCCGCGACCGAGATCGGGCGCTCGGTGGTCGAGGGCGAGCTGCGCGAGGCGTTCGGACAGGCGCGGAGGTTGCGGATGATCGAGAAGGTTTCCGGCCACGAGATCGTATGCGGGTGGGGCCGCATGGGCCACGCGGTGGTCGAGGAGTTGCGCCGCGCCGGCCGCACCGTCGTCGTCATCGAAGCGAAGGCGGACAAGATCCAGCAGCTCAAGGACCAGGGGATACCTGTGGTCGCCGGCGACGCGACCAGCGAGGATTCGCTGCGCGCGGCCGGGATCGAGCGCGCCCGCGGCCTGGTGGCGTGCCTCAACGACGACGCGCACAACGTCTACACCGTGCTCACCGCCCGCTCGTTGAACCCCGAGCTGTTCATCGTCGCGCGCGCCGGCGAGGAGGGCGCGGAGACGAGGCTGCAGCGCGCCGGCGCTAACCGCGTCGTCAACCCGTACCAGCACGGCGGCGCGCGCCTCGCCCATCTCGTGGTGAAACCCACGGTGGTGGACTTCCTCGACTTCTCGCTCGGCGCAGGGAAGGTGCCCGGCCTCGAGCTCGAGCAGGTCCAAATTGCCGCCTCCAGCCCGCTGGTGGGGTCCACGCTGGCGGAGGCCGATCTGCGCCGGCGCTGCGGCGTCGGTGTCGTCGCCGTACAGCGCGGGGCGACGCTGTTCCCCAACCCGGAGCCCAACCTCGCGCTCAACGACGGCGATGTCCTGGTCGTGCTCGGCATCCGGGACCACCTCGAGCAGTTCGAATCGATGTCCTGCGCCAGCGGCACCGGAAAGGAGAGTTGACATGAGGCTCTGTCGGATCGAGGTGGCGGGCGTCCCGCGGTGGGGGCTGATCGAGGAGGAGTTGGTGACGCCGCTGGCCGTGCCGCCGTGGGAGGGTGTCCGCAAGCTCGGCGGCGCGCTGCCGCTCGCGACGGCGAGGCTGCTGCCGCCGTGCGAGCCGACGAAGATCGTCGCGGTTGGCCTCAACTACCGCGCCCACGCCGCCGAGATGGGCAAGGAGCTGCCCGTGGAGCCGCTGCTTTTCCTCAAGGCGCCCTCCTCGCTCGTGGCTCCGGGCGGGATCGTCGTGGTGCCGCGGCAGTCACAGCGGGTCGAGCACGAGGGCGAGCTGGCGCTGGTGATCGGGAAGGCCGCCACGAAGGTCAACGCCGGCCAAGCGCTCGAGCACGTGCTCGGCTACACCTGCCTCGACGACGTCACCGCGCGCGACATCCAGCGCCGCGAGAAGGTGTATGCCCGCGCCAAGGGCTTCGACACCTTCTGCCCCGTCGGCCCGTGGCTCGAGACCGGTATCGCCGACCCGCAGGCGCTCGACCTCGAGGTCCGGGTCAACGGCGCGCGGCGCCAGAAGGGGACCACCGCCGACATGATCTTCCCGGTCGCCGAGGTGATCGCGTTCATCTCGCACATCATGACGCTCCTCCCCGGCGACCTCGTCACCACCGGCACCCCGCCAGGGGTGGGCCCGCTCGTCGCGGGCGACGAGGTCGAGGTGGAGATCGCGGGGATCGGCGTGCTCAGGCACAGGGTGGCGTAGAGACCGGGGTCCGGGGTCCGCGGTCCGTGAGGCGAAACCCTAGGGTTCCCCGCACCCCCGGTCTGGCCTGCGGCGGTGACCGTGGGCCTCTGACCCTCGCGCCGTGGCGGGGCTGCTCTTGACGGTCCCGGCGGACGCTGGTATTTTTCTCCTCCACCCGCGCGAGCGGGCGCTGAGCTGAGCGGGAATAACTCAGTGGTAGAGTGCGACCTTGCCAAGGTCGAAGTCGCGGGTTCAAATCCCGTTTCCCGCTCCATCTTGTCGGGGGGCTTTGCGGCCCCCCGACCCTTTCCCCCGCCGCAAAAGTGCCCCCCGAGCCCCCCACATCAGAACCGGCCGCGCAGGCCGCAAGCCGTAGGGCCACGGCGAACGGCGTATAGCCGCGCCGCCGCCGTTGGGCCTATCGCAAGGCGCGCGAGCCGGTCGCACCGGAGGCGTACCCGGAAGGTACGCTGAGGATGCGAATCGGCGAGCGCAACGCAGCGAGAGTTCCGACGCCGGCGGCGCCACGGCCCACGTCCGGCGGTACGATATGGGGACCGCTGGAGGTGGGCATGGAAACGACCACGGTCCTCACTGTTTCGCGGCAGCTCGGGTGCGGCGGCGCCGTCATCGGCCAGGCGGTCGCGAAGCGGCTGGGGATGCGATACGCCGACGGCGAGATCCTCGCGCGCGCCGCGAAGGCTGCCGGTCTGCTCGAAGGCGACCTCGCCCCGGTCGAGGAGAGGTCCCCCGGCTTCTGGCAGCGGGTGCTGGAGTCGCTTGCGATGGGCGCTCCGGACACGGCGCTCGCTCCCCCAATCCGGCCGAGCGTGTCCGCCACGCGCCTGTTCGAGATCGAGAGCACGATCATCCGCGAGATCGCCGCCAGCTGCGACGCTGTGATCGTCGGCCGGGCCGGCTTTCACGTGCTGGCCGGGCGTCCGGGCGTGACGAACGTCATGGTCCACGCGCGCCTAGCGTGGCGGATCCGCCGCGTCATGGAGGTGCTCAGCCTGGCCACTCCGGACGAGGCGGCGGCGATGATCGAGATGTCGGACCGCCGCAGGGCGCAGTTCATCCGCACGGTGACCGGCATGTGCTGGACAGACGCGTGCGCGTTCGACCTCTGCGTCGACACGAGTGCGACCGGCCTCGAGGTCGCGGTCGAGGTCATTGCCACGCTCTTGGCCAGCCACCTGGCGCGCAACCGTGGTGCGCTCGCTCGACCGGCCGTCTGAGGTTGGGACCGGCGATTACGACCGGCCCCGACTTGGCGATCTCAGGAGCTGGTACCCTTTCCCTTGCGACTGGAAGACTCTGACCGCCGGCGCAGTTGACCGGCACCGAGGAGACGACGAGATGCCTCGCTCGAACCGAAACGAATCAGGCACAACGAGAAGCCCGAACCGAGTCCGGCGACTCGGCGCCGCCCTGGCCGCCGGCTGTCTCGCGGCGGCCGCCGGCGCGCAACAGCCGCCGGCTACCGCGCAACCTCCCACGCTCACGCTGGCCGGGGCGCTGCGCGAGGTCGCCGCGCGCTCGACAGCGGCCGTGACGGCAACCCTTGACGTCGACATAGCCCGCACGGGCACGGCGCGGGCCGAGGCCGCGTACCGCCCATCGGTCTCGGTGTCCGCAGGCTACGAGCTCCGCGACCACGAGATCGTCGCCAGGTTCGGGACGCTGGCGGCCCCCTCCACCGAGAGGAACTTCCTCACCGGCGAGATCGATGCGACGCAGCTCCTGTGGGACGGCGGGCGCCGCGCCTCGGCCCTCGCCAGCTCGCGCGCTCTGGAACAGGCCACGATGGCGCAGGGCGAGGCGAGCGTCCTCGCCTCCCAGCTCGACGGGCTGCACGCCTATATCCGGGTGCTCGTCTTCAAAGCGCAACGGCGCGTGCTCGCACAGCGGGTCGCGAGCCTGCAGGACCACCTGCGGGAGGTCCAGGACCTGTTCGACCAGGGGGTCGTGGCGCGCAACGACCTGCTCGCCACCGAGGTGCGCCTCCGCGTGGTCGACGACCAGGTCAATCAGGTGAACGACGGCGAGGCGGTGGCGCTGCAGGGGCTCAACCGCGTCATGGGCCGCAACCCGACCGATCCCCTGGCGCTGCAGCAGTCGCTGCCGTCGCCGCCGCCGCTGGGGGTGGGCGTCGCGGAGCTCAAACGGCGCGCGGCGGACGCCAACCACCGGCTCCTTGCGCTGCGCGCCCGCCTGAAGGCGCAGGAGGACGTCGTCGCGCTGCGCCGCGCCGACAGCGCCCCGACCGTCTTCGCGCAGGCCTCGCACACCTATCAGCAGGACAAGTACCTCGTCTACCCGAACGCCAATTTCCTGTTCCTAGGCCTCTCCTGGCAGGCCTACGACGGCGGCGCCAGGAAGGCCGGGGTCAGCGAGGCCGAGCTCGCCGCCGCGCGAACGCGGCAGGAGATCGCCGACCTCCAGCGCCGGCTCGAAATCGAGGTCGAGCAGGCGTTCCGGGGGTACGAGCAAGCGCTCCGCCAAGCCGCCACCGCCGAGACCAACGTCAAGGCGGCGGAGGAGAACCTGCGGATCGAGGAGGACCAGTACAAGGCCGGCCTCGTCAGGACCACCGAGGTGCTCGACGCCGAGTCGCTGTTGGCGGACAGCCGCTTCGCCCTCGTCAACCAGCATTACGACGCGTACCTCACGCAGGGCGCGGTGCTCGCCGTCGCCGGGGAGGACCTCCCGACGTTCTTCGCGGCCGTGGGGAGCGCAGGACAGGAGCAGTGACATGAAGAAATGGATCAGCCTCGCGGTGATCGTGCTGGCGCTGGCGGCGGCCGCCGTATTCGGCTACCGCTACTGGCAGAACGCCAAGGTCCATCCCAGCACCGAAGACGCCTATGTGAGTGGCGACGTGTTCTCGATCTCCTCGCTCATCCCCGGGAGGTTGCTCACGGTCGAGGTGACCGAGAACCAGCAAGTGACGAAGGGTCAGGTCATCGCGACCATCGACCCGCGCGACTACGACGCCCAGGTGCAGCAGGCGAGCGCCGCGCTCGAGGAAGCGCGTTCGGCGCTCGCGACCAACCGCGCGCAGATCGCGCAGGCCAGGGCGAAGGTCGATGCCGACGCGAGCAAGCTCGCGCTCGCACGCATCAACCTGCAGCGCTTCTCCGAGCTCTACAAGCGCAACTCGGTCCCCAAGCAGCGCTACGACGACACGGTCACGGCCGAGCAGGTGGCGGCTGCCGACGCCGTGGCCTCCACCAAGGCGCTCGCCGCCGTCGAGGCCAACCTGGCCGTGGCCCAGCAGCGCATCAAGCTCCAGGAGACCCGCCTCGCCGGTGCCGAGCTGACGCGCTCGCACTGCACCGTCGCCTCGCCGATCGACGGCGTCGTGAGCAGGAAGAGCGGCCAGCCCGGCCAGGTGGTGGCGCCAGGCCAGCCGCTGTGCGCGGTCGTCCCGCTCCAGGGAGGCCACATCTGGGTCGAGGCCAACTTCAAGGAGACCGACCTGCGCCGGATCCGCATCGGGCTGCCGGCGACGTTCCACACCGACGTCAATCCCGCCCGCGAGTACCACGGCTGGGTCGAGAGCCTCTCCGCCGGCACCGGGGCCGCGTTCTCGCTGCTGCCGCCCGAGAACGCCACCGGCAACTGGGTCAAGATCGTCCAGCGCCTGCCGGTGCGCATCGCGATCGATCCCGCCGCCAACGCCGACCGATCGCTGCGCCTCGGCCTGTCGGTCCATCTGGTGGTGGACACCCTGGGCGAGCCGCGCGCCGTGCCGGCCTCGCCCGAGGCGGCCCAGTCGGGCCCGCGCTGAAGTCTCGCGGGAGAGCGATGGATACCAACCGTCCCGCGAACAAGTACCTGATGGCGTTCACCTCCATGCTCGGGACCCTGATGGAGGTGGTGGACACGTCCGTCGCCAACGTCTCGTTGCCCCACATGCAGGGGACGTTCTCGGCCGGCGTCGACGAGATCACCTGGGTCATCACCTCGTACCTGGTCGCCAACGCGGTCATCCTGCCGATCACGGGGTGGATCGCCAACTATTTCGGCAGGAAGCGCTTCTACCTCTCGTGCCTGACGCTGTTCACGCTCGCCTCGCTGGGCTCCGGCGCGGCGCCCACCCTGCCGTTCCTGATCGTGATGCGGGTGCTCCAGGGGTTCGCCGGCGGCGCCATGGTGCCGATGTCGCAGGCGATCCTGCTCGACGCCTTCCCGCGGGAGGAGCGCGGCAAGGCGATGGCGCTGTTCGGAGTCGGCGTGGTGTTCGGCCCGATCATCGGCCCCACGCTGGGCGGGTGGATCACGGACAACTGGGGGTGGCCCTGGGTGTTTTACATCAACATCCCGGTGGGGATTCTGGGGATCGCTCTCGGCATGATGTTCATCACCGATCCGCCGTACCTCAAACGCCCCGAGGGACGGGTGGACTTCGCGAGCTTCCTGTTCATCTGCCTCGGTCTCGGCAGCCTCGAAGTCGTGCTCAACCGTGGCCAGCGCTACGACTGGTTCAACAGCAACTTCATCAAGATCTTCGCGCTCGCCGCCGTGGCCGGGATCGTGCTGTTCATCTGGCGCTCGTTCACGGCCGAGCGGCCGCTCGTGAACCTGCGCATTTTCAAGAACCGCTCGTTCGCTTCCGCCACCGTGCTGATGTTCCTGCTCGGGTTCGGCCTGTTCGGCTCGTTCACGATGCTGCCGCTCTTCGCCCAGACGATGCTGCACTACACCGCCACCTGGGCCGGACTCGTGATCTCGCCGGGCGGGATCGCGTCCCTGTTCGCGATGGGGCTCGTGGGCGCCCTGATCGGCAAGGTCGACACCCGGATCCTCGTGCTCATCGGCGCGGCGTTCAACATCGCCGCGATCTGGCTGTTGCAGTCCGTGGACCTGAACGTCGGCTTCGCGTACCTGACGTTCTCCCGCCTGCTGCAGGGGTTCGGCCTCGGGTTCCTGTTCGTGCCGATCTCGACCGCCGCGTTCTCGCACCTGCCGCCGGAGCAGATCGGCAACGGGACCGGGCTGTTCAACCTTTTCCGCAATGAGGGCGGGTCGGTCGGGATCGCGATGTCGGCCACCGTGCTCGCCCGCCACGCCCAGGTCCACCAGGCGCAGCTCGCCGACCACGTCACGGGATTCAGCCCGATCGTCCAGCAACGCCTCGCCGCGGCCGCCCACGGCCTGTTCCCGACGGCGGGGCTCGACCCGACCACGACTCAGGCGCTCTCGCTGCAAATCATGTACGGCCAGATGCAGCAGCAGGCGGTCGTCAAGGCGTACGTCGACGTGTTCTGGATGCTGACGATGGCGTTCGTGCTCTTCGTCCCGTTCATCTTCCTACTCTCCGGCGAGACCGGGAAGACGCCGACCGGCGCGCACTGAGCCGCTAGAACGTGCAATCCTCGCGCGCGAACAGCCAGCACGCGGAGGCGGGCGAGATCGGGACGGTGCGCGCCAGCGTGAGGCCGAGGCCTGCAAGCGCGTCCTCGATCGGCGCGCGCACGAAGCCGGGGTAGTGCGGTCCCTCGAAGTGCTCGACGAGCCGCACGTACCACGGTCCGGGCGCGGCGTAATCGAAGATTAGCAGGGCGTGTGCGGCGATGCGGGCGGCGTGTTCCAGGGTGAGGCGCCGGAGTTCGCGAGAGAGGCCGTGCAACACGTAGCCGACGGAGACCAGGTCGAACGCGCCGTCGGGGACGCCCGCGAGATCCGCGAGGTCCATCCGGCGAAAGCGCGCAGCCGGGACGCGCCGCGCCGCCCGCCGCAGCAGCCGCTCAGCGACGTCGATGCCGGTGACGGTGTGCCCGCGCTCCGCCAGGATCTTGGCGAGACTGCCGGTGCCGGTGCCGAGGTCGAGGGCGGAGAACTCAGGGGGAAGCTCCAGCGCGGCCAACGCCGTTCGGTACTGCGGCTCAAGCCAGCGCTCGATGAGGAGGAACAGCGGCGCCGCCCGGTTGAACAGGCGACGGGTGCGTTCCACCTCCCGGCGCGCGGCAGCGTCCAGGTCGGGCACCGCCGCAGGGTAGCAGGCCGATCGCCGCCGGCGGCCCTTCCCCGCGCGCCCGGGGAATGCCAGGGACGTCCGTCGCCTTGACCGGAACAGCGGCCGCAGCGGCCCCGGCTTGGCGGTATCGTCCCGGTGGGCGCACCGCACGGCTGTGCCACCGCAACTGGGGAGGATGACATGGACACGAGGACGCTCGGGACGCAGGGTTTGGTGGTTTCGACGATCGGGCTCGGCTGCATGGGGATGAGCGAGTTCTACGGGACCGCGGACGAGGGCGAGGCGATCGCCACGATCCACCGCGCGCTGGACCTCGGCGTGACGTTCCTCGACACCGCCGACATGTACGGCCCGTTCACCAACGAGCGCCTGGTCGGCCGCGCGATCAAGGGGCGACGCGGCGACGTGGTGCTGGCCACCAAGTTCGGCAACGAGCGACGCCCGGACGGGACCTGGGTCGGCGTCAACGGCAGCCCCGAGTACGTGCGCGCGGCGTGCGACGCGTCGCTCACCCGCCTCGGCGTGGACGTCATCGACCTCTACTACCAGCACCGCGTGGACCCGACCGTGCCGATCGAGGAGACGGTCGGCGCGATGGCCGGTCTCGTGCGCGCCGGCAAGGTGCGGTTCCTCGGGCTGTCGGAGGCGGCGCCGGCGACGATCCGCCGCGCCCACGCGACGCACCCGATCACGGCGCTGCAGACCGAGTACTCGCTGTGGACGCGCGACGTCGAGGAGGAGATCCTGCCGGCGGTGCGGGCGCTGGGCATTGGCTTCGTCGCCTACAGCCCGCTCGGGCGCGGGTTCCTGACCGGCCGCTTCCGCTCGCCCGGCGACCTCCCCGAGGGCGACTTCCGCAAGAACTCCCCCCGCTTCGAGCCCGCGAACTTCGCGAAGAACCGCGAGTTGGCGGCGCGGGTCGAGGCGATCGCGTTCCGGCTCGGCGTCACCCCGGGCCAGCTCGCGCTCGCCTGGCTGCTGGCGCAGGGGCCCGACGTCGTCCCGATCCCGGGGACCAAACGCGTCCGCTACCTCGAGGAGAACGCGGCCGCCGCGGCGATCACGCTGACGCCAACGATCCTCGCCGAGCTCGACGCCGCGGCGCCGAGGGGCGCAACGGCCGGCGCCCGCTACCCGGAGACCGCGATGCGTTCGGTCAACCGCTAGAGAATCGTTGACACCATCCGCAACCTCCGGCTAGACTTCCGGGCGCGGTGACGTAGCCAAGTGGTAAGGCAGGGGCCTGCAAAGCCCTCATTCGGCGGTTCGACTCCGCCCGTCACCTCCACCCATGTTCACTCATCGCCCTGCGGTCCGCGGGGTTGTCGAGGACGGAGCGATCACCAACCGCAACACGGACAACCGTAAGGAGAGTCGTATGAAGCGCACCTGTTTGCTGTTGGTCCTGGCCGCCGTACTGGCCGCTCCCGTGATGGCCGCAGACGCCCCGGCCCAGGCCGCAGGGTGCTGCCTGAAGGCCTCCGGCGCCCAGCACACCGTCACCAACCTCGACAACGGCGTCAAGATCACGATCACCTCCACCGACCCCAAGGTGGCGGCGCAGATCAAGGACGAGACCGCCACCTGCCCGAAGCCGGGCTGCGCCAAGGACTGCCCGATGCAGGCCAAGGGCGTCACCCGCACGGTCGAGAAGACCGATACCGGCGTGGTCATCACGGCGACGGCAACCGACGCCGCCACGGTGAAGGCGTTGCAGGAGCACGCGGCGACGATGTGGGAGAAGGCGTGCCCGCACCGGGCCGGGATGAACGGCGCCAAGGGCAACGCCATGGGTGGCAAGTGCCCGTACGCGAAGGGCAGCACCGCGCAACAGTCGTAATCCGTCGTTCCGGCGTGGAGACGGCCCGCGGCGTCGCGCCCCGGGCCGTTTTGCTGTCGCCGTGACGAGGGCGGCCGCGCGGCCGGCCCGCGCGCGGATACGGGACGCCGCTACAATGGCGGTGCGATGGACGAGACGCCGAGGGACGATTCCCGGTCGATGGGGTTGCCGATCCGCCCGGCTGAGCCCGGCAAGAAGCTGACGTTCTTCGGGTTCTTTCGCACCCGCTTCGTCACCGGCCTACTCGTGTCGTTCCCCCTCGTCGTGACGTTGTTCTTCGGCCGTTTCCTGTTCGACCTGATCGACCGCTGGGCCGACCCGATCAGCCGGCGGCTCTTCGACCGACCGGTGCCCGGCTTCGGCGCGGCGGTGTTCGTCGTCGGCGTGTTCCTGCTCGGGGTCCTCGCCCACAACGTGATCGGCCGCCGCGTCCTGCAGTTCGGCGAGAGGTTGTTCGCGCGCATCCCGGTGCTGCGCGCCGTCTACACCGGCACCCGCGAGGTGACCCGGGCGTTCGCCGGGAACCGCGCCAAGAGCTTCCGCCGCGTCGTGCTGGTGCCGTTTCCCAACGAGAACGTGTGGGCGGTCGCGTTCGTCACCACGGAGTTCGAGGAGGCGACGCCCGATGGGCCGCGGCGCGTGACCGCGGTGTTCATGCCGACGACGCCAAACCCGACGACGGGCTTTTTCCTCGTCTACCCGGCGGCCGCGGTCAGGGCCACGGACATGTCCGTGGAGGAGGCGATCCGCATGGTGATCTCCGGGGGCCTCGTGAGCGCCGGACAGAGCCGGGTATTTCCGGCCGCGCCTGCGCCGAAGGACAGCGTGCCGTGAGCGGCCCCCCGGCCCGCCGCGCCGCAGCCGCCGCGCGTGCCGCGGCGATCGAGGCGGCGCTCGCGGACGCCTATCCCGACGCGGCGTGCGAACTCGACTTCGCCGGCCCGTTCGAGCTGCTGGTGGCCACGATCCTCTCCGCGCAGTGCACCGACGCGCGGGTCAACACCGTGACCCCGGCGCTGTTCGCGCGCTTCCCCGACGCGCGCGCCCTCGCCGCCGCGGCGCCCGACGAGATCGAGGCGCTGATCCGTTCCACCGGCTTCTTCCACAACAAGGCCAAGTCGTTGCTCGGGATGGCGCGGGCGGTGGTTGAGCGCCACGGCGGCGAGGTCCCGGCCGCGATGGACGCCCTCACGAGGCTTCCCGGCGTCGGGCGCAAGACCGCCAACGTCGTTCTGGGCACCGCGTTCGGTATCGCCACCGGCATCGTCGTGGACACCCACGTCGCCCGCCTGGCGAGACGCCTCGGCCTGACCGCTGAGGACGACCCCGAGAGGATCGAGCGCGACCTCACGGCGCTGTTCCCCGCCTCGAGCTGGGTCGCGCTCGGGCACCGCCTCATCCTCCATGGACGCCGCGTCTGCCACGCCCGCACGCCGGCCTGCGACGGCTGCTGGCTCGCCCCGCTGTGCCCGCGGACCGGCGTGTGACCATCGCGGCCGGAACCCGCCGCGCCGC
>PKYI01000199.1 GCA_003133645.1 Acidobacteriota bacterium
TTGTCGTTGGCCTGCAGCGACGCCTGGATCACCGACGTGATCCCCGAGTCCGTATGCCGCGTCTCCTTGGGCACCATCGAGGAGGCGCACCCGGCAAGCGCCAATACCCCGACACCCACCAAAGAACCCGCCACCACAACCAATCCACGCTTCATGAGATACCGTCCTTTCCCGAACATGGCTCCAACCTAGCCCTCCGATCCCCCATCCGGAAGAGCACTTACTACCCTGGAACACAGCCACGACGTGGGTAGAAACTACCTCTCCGGCGACCGCGATAGGTGAGATTTGTGGTGTGCGATAGGGTCGTTGCATGCCACGGCGACCCAGGGTTTTCGCGGTGGATCAGTCGGACCCGCCCAGCCTCCAGCTCGTCAGAGCAGCGGCCAGAGGCTCGCGAAACCGGTGTGGCTGATCGGAACCTTCGTCCCGTCCTGAAGGACCGCGAGCCGGCTGTCCTTGCCGTAGCGCTCGATGCGCGCGATCTTCGCCACGTTCACGATGAACGAGCGGTGGACCCGCACGAAGCGGGCCGGGTCGAGCTGGGTGGCGAGTTCGGTGAGCGTCTGCTGCTTCGTGACCTCGCGGCCGCCGGAGCGCAGGCACACGTAGTCGTCGCGCGCTTCGACCAGGTCCAGGGCATCCACCGGGATCACGTGAACCCGCCCACCTTCCCGTGCGACCAGGCGGGCCGGCCACGTCCCCGGCGGCCGGCCGGCGGCTGTCACCTTGTCCAGCTCGGCCTCGCGCGGCTGGCCGATGCGCTGCCTGGCCCGCACCAGGGCTTCTTTGAGCCGGTCCGGCGAAAAGGGCTTGAGAAGGTAGTCCACGGCGTGGACCTCGAACGCGCGCAGCGCAAACTCGTCGTACGCGGTCACGAACACGACCGCCACCTCGCGCCCGAGCAGCTCGAGGACCTCGAAACCCGAAAGGCCGGGCATCTGGATGTCGAGCAGGAGGAGGGCAGGAGCAGTTGCCTCGACCGCATGGACGGCTTCGAAGCCGTTGGCGCACTCGGCGACGATCTCGACGTCGGGGAGCGCCGACAGGTACTCCCGCAGCAGCGAGCGCGCCGGCGCCTCATCATCCACGATCGCAACGCGCAGCGTCCCGGGGGTCGTCTCGATCGCCATTGGCTTTGCGCCAGGATACGCCCTACGTGGCTGACGGCGGGGAGGCCGGCATCGTGAGCTCCACGCGGAACGTGCCCCCAGCCACCCTGGCGTCGAGGCTGGCGTCCTGGCCGTACAGCGCCGCCAGCCGCTGGCGCACGTTGGCCAGGCCCAGCCCGGAACCGCTTGGGGCCGGCGCGGCGCACGCCGGGTTCTCCACCGTCAGGTACAGGCGACCCCCGGAGCAGCGGCCGGCGATCCGCACGACCCCTCCTTGCACCAGCTGCGCGATCCCATGCCGGACCGCGTTCTCCACCAGCGGCTGCAGCACCAGCGCGGGAACCGCGCACGTTTCGGCCCCGCCGTCCACATCCCTCTCCACGCGGAGTCTCGGGCCGAACCTGACCCGCTCGATGCCGAGGTACCTCTCGGCGAGCCTCAGCTCCTCCGCCAGCGGAATCGTGGCGACCCCGCCGAGCCGCAGGCTCTCCCGCAGGAATTCGGCGAGCTCGAGGCACATCGTCCGCGCCGAAGTCGGCTCGGTGGCGATCAGCGAGCTGATGGCATTGAGGGTGTTGAACAGGAAGTGAGGGTCGATCTGGGCCCGCAGCGCGCGCAGCTCAGCCTCGCGGGCAGCGACCTCGAGCTGGAGGGCGTTCCTCTCCGCCTGCTGCGCCTCCTCGAACCCGATCAACAGGTAGTGAAGCGCCGCGCCGAGAACGTAGAGCACCACCCCAACGGCGAGCAGCACGACCACGAGACGCGGGAAGCGCTCGCCGACGCCCGCGAACGCCGGGAACTGTTCCAGGAAGACCACCCATGTGTCGGCGAGGAAGAGCCAGAGCATGGCCGAAAGGCCGGCGGCCGCCAGTTGCGTCACGACCACCCTGGCGAACGTCGCTTTCCGCAGCGGGGCGCTCTGGCAGGGGTACCACGCGGCCAGGCACATGAAGGCGTATACCACCGCGAGGGGTACGGCGACCACGGTCGCCTGCAGCCACGTCATGCCGCCGACCGCCAAGAGTCCGGCCAGCAGTCCCGCCAGCGGGACCCACCCTGCCAGGTACGGGCCGAGGCGGCCGCGGAAGGCTAGGATCGGGTGCATGGCCTAGTTCTTGATCTCGACCCCGCCCATGATGGCGACGCCGGTCACGACGAGGACCTTGGAGCCGTCGCCGCCCGTCCGCGCCGTCTTGTCGTCGAAGCCGCCCAGAATCGGCGTCCCATGCACGGCGACCGTCCAGTCCTGCGGCACCTTGATCTCGATCCCGCCCCACATCGCGAACGTGTCGATCGTCGCCTGGCCGCCCCGGATCGAAGCCTGGCGCAGGTCGAGCTCGCACCCGCCCATGATCGCCGTAAGCGAGCCGCCGCGGAAGTCCTGCGACACGCTGCTGCGGCGGGAGGCCCCGAGCAGTGCGAAGCAGTCCACGGTCGCGCTGGCGTCGTCCGCAGGTGTCGTGGCGGATCCCTGGCCCGCCGCCGCTGCTGGCTGTGCACCCGGTGCCACCGTCTCTTCCCGCCCCAGCGTTGGCGAGTGCGCCCGCCAGCCACCCGGCCCGCCGACCGCCCGAAACACCATCGAGATGCCGAGGAGGACGAGCAGGATCGGCCAGTAGCTCCACACGTCTTGCTGGATGACGCCGACGTTGAAGAGCAGGATCCACGCGCCCACAACGATCAGGACCACGCCGAACCCCCGGCCGTGGCACGTGCGCGGTTGCAGCACCCGCCCCAGACCGACCGCGATCAGCACGACCGGCCAGTACTGCCAGAGCGAGCCGGCGTCGACGTACCCGAGCTTGTCGAGGGTGAACAGGATTCCCAACCCGATGATCAGGACCCCGAGGACCAGCCTCGGGGCGTTGTGGCGCATTCGTTCGTCTCCCATCTCCGCCTCCTCGACCGGCACCGCACAGCGTGTGCCGCTCTCGTCTCACCATACGCCCGGTCGGTCCGCGGGTTTGCGGTTTCCCGGCCAACGGTGGTCCCCCACCGGTGAACGGCGGCTGGCCGGCTCTTCTCGAAGGCTTTGGCCGGTGCCCTTCCGCACGTCCGGCCCCCCGGGCGCCCTCCACTCGGCGCGATCACCTATGCCCCGGCCAGGCCTATGCGCCGGTCCCCTAAAGAAGGTGAGATGGTGATATCTGGTGCCGATACGCCAAGGTTTCTGGCGGAGGTCCACGGACACAGCGGTCGGCGCATATCTCGACTGCGGGGTTCTCGACCACGGACAAGGCCGGGAAGCGGGCTACGGGGGCTCCACCCACGGTTGGCCCTCGCTCCCGGACACGCCTTTGCGGCCGACTCACATGCGATATCGGGTGACGATGGTCCGGGGCTGGTAGACGTTCCGCCCGGCTTCCACGCGGCGGGCCTCCCTTGCCGCAAAAGCCCGCACCACCTGGGACTGGGCGTGCTGCTTGAGCGTCATCGGACCGAACACATCGTTGTACTCGGCCGTGACCCGTGCAACGAGGTCGCGGCTGGCCTCGTTGTGGGCGTGATGCTTGGCCGCCGCGAGGAACGGGCGGAACTTGCTCGCCCGTCGCCGGAGCGACTCGCGTCGCCGCGCGATGATGGGATCGCCGGAGCCGTCCAGGGTTCGGTAGCCACGAACGAGCGTCTCGTACATCCGGATGAGCGACGGGCCCAGGGTGTCGTACTCGTAGCGGAACGCTTCGGCGAGGAGGCGCTCCGACTCCTCCCGTGTGAAGTGGGGGTGCCGGAACCAGATCCGCCCCTGGCCGTGCCACTCCTGGTACGGAACGTCCTTCATGATGCGGCCTTCCGCGCTGTACTTGCGGAAGATCGGCGAGTTCGGCGCAGGCCCGAGCTGCATGAACTGAACGAGGTCTGGCTCCAGGCCGACGGTGAACCGGATGTCTTCCCAGAGTGAATCGTGGTCGTGCTGGTCCAGGAACAGGATCGCGGAGGTCAGCACCAGGATCCCGTGACTGCGGAGCTCGCTCACGAGGCTCGGAAAATCGACGCCGCGGTTCTTGGCGAAGATCTCGAACTTCGACTCCACGCCGAGCCAGACGCTGATGACACCGAGCCGCAGGAGGAAGTTGATGCCCACCTTACTGATGTTCTCGGCCGAGCTGAAGATGCTGAAACGGTACGCCTTCCCGTGCTTGGCCATGAGGTCCGCCAGTTCGTAGGCGCGCTCCGGATATTTGAGGAAGTTCTCGTCCATGACGTAGAACTTGCGGAAGCCAAGGGCCTTCTCGATCGCCACACAGACGTCGAACATGTCCTGGCCGGTCTCGAGATACGGGACGTACTTGTTGCCAAAGAAATTGCTTGGGAGGCAGAAGAAGCAGGCGTTCGGGCACCCGAGTCCCGGCGTGAGGTGGCCGGCGCTGTCGGTCACGGGAACTCCCATGATCCGCCCGCCGAACGAGTCGGCAAGGATCGGGTGCTTGATCGGTCGGTCGGGATCCTCGCCGAAAAAACCCCGCAGCCACCGCACCCCCTCGCCGACACACACCTCGTCGTGGGGAATCTCGCCCGCTACCTCCGGCAGCGGCGTTCCGTGGCCGCCGAGCACGATCTTCGAACGCGGTGAGTGGCCCCGCACCAGCTCGGCCATCCTCTTGGCTCGGAGGAAGTTCGGGACGATGAACGAGATGCCGACGACGTCGTACCCTTGCCGCAGCTCCTCGACGAAGCGTGCCTCGCTGGGGAAGTCGAGGATGGTGGTCGGCGGCGAGATGTTCTGGGCGAGGAAATGGAGTCCGAAGCTCGGGTGGAACATGCGGATGGAGAAGCCCCCCTGCTCGTGGGTGACTTGGTTATGGAAGAGCTCCATGCGGCAGCTCTTCTGGCCGTACTCGTGCGAGCAGCAAGGCGGTGGCGAGAGCGAGGCGCGTCACGCGCTGTATCTCGGTAGCGTCGAGCGTCTCAGGAGTGTCGCAGGGCTCGTGGCAGGCACGGAAGGAGCTGCCGAAGAAGCGGAGCCAGGGGCCACCGGCACGGGCGGCCCCTGCCCCTGACGCGCGAAGCCTGCCTCCTACTCCTTGCCGGTGAGAACGACGTGGGTTTCCCTGGCCGTCGAGACCCCGACCAGGAAGCCGTCTTCGCCGGGAATGTGGACTTCGGAGAGGACAGCCGTGCCGTTCAGGATCTTGTCGAAGACGATCTTGGGTTGCTTGGCGCCGGTGTCCGCGAGCCGCTCGATCACCGGGACCAGGACCGTCACGCCGGTGCCCTTGACGACCAGCTTGGTCTGGCCGGCTTCCGCCAGGATCTGGTACTGGCCGGCCGGCATCTCCTTGTCCTTGACCATGAAGCTGAACGGAATGTTCACCGAGATCGCCCCTGACGCCCAAGCCGTGCTCACCGCCAGTCCGAGCGCAAGGACACCAACCGCTACCGCCGTTACGATCTGCTTTCTCATACGACTCCCCCTTAGTGGGTTCGCCCACCCGGTCCACTGCTCGCCGTCCGATTCAGCCAACCCGGGACTAATGAAACTGTATCTTTGTCGCAAGAACACGGAGGCGGGCCGGCATATTCCGGTGTTCGCCGGGCGCTCGCAGCCCCACCCGGGGAAGGGAGTGGCGGGAGGACAACCGCGCCGGCATCCGGTTAGCGGTCGGCGAGCAGCCAGGCGGTCGCGAACGCCAGGCGCGCCACGCGCTGCACCTGGGTCGCGTCGAGCGTGTCCGGGGTGTCGCCGGGCTCGTGGTAGGCGGGGAAGAAGTTGCCGAAGAAGCGAACGAACGGTACACCGGCGCGGGCGAAGTCGCGGTAGTCGGAACCGCCGCTCTTGCCGTCGGTGTGGTCGAGGTGGAGGGCGAGCCCGGTCATCCCTGCGGCGCGGCGCAGCGCCGCCGCGATCGCCGGGGCGTCGAGCGGCAAGCCCGGCTCGACGAAGTCGGCCGGCTTGACCTTGGCGAGGAACTCCTCGCCGTCCGGCAGGCGCGAGTCGGTCACCAGCTTCCGAATCTCCTCGGCCGACCAGGGGTGGCCGATCATGTCGAGGTTCAAGTAGGCGGCGGTGCGATCGAGCGGCCAGAGCGGGTGGCGGACCCAATAGCCGGAGCCGAACTTGCCCTCCTCCTCGCCGGTCCAGAACGCGAACACCAGCGTGCGCTTCGGCCGCTCGGGCGCGGCCGCGAACGCCTTGGCGATCTCGAGCACCGAGGCGACGCCGGAGGCGTTGTCGTCGGCGCCCGGGTAGATTGTTTCGCCGACCTTGCCGAGGTGGTCCATGTGGGCGCCGATCACCACCGCCTCGTCGCGCAGCTTTGGGTCGGCGCCGGCGATGACGCCGATCACGTTGCGGCTCGCGACCGCGCGCTCGCTCCCGGTGATACGGACGGTGACGGACACGCCCGGCAGGGCGCGCGGCGCTGTCTGACCCGCCGGATCGCCGCCCGCCAGGAGCGCGTCCGCGACGGCGCGCGACACGCGCACCAGCGGCGGCGCCGCGGCCGACGCGTCCGCCTCGAACGGAAGGAAGAACGCCGCCTGCGGCGGCTCCTTCGCGAGGATGCCGGCCGGGAAGTCGCCGTCCTCGACCGCGAGCACCGCGGCCGCGCCCAGCGCCCGCGCGGTTTCGAGCTTCGCCGCCCAGCGCTCGCGCGGTTCCGTCGCGCTGTACTTCTCCACCAGCTCCGGCGTCCGCCACTCGGCGCCGGCCGGCGCGCCGGCGAGCACGAGCACGAACTTGCCGCGCACGTCGAGCCCCTCGTAGTCGTCGCGGCCGAGCTTGAGCTCGCGGATCCCGTAGGAGGAGAAGACGACGCCCGCCGTCAGCGCGCCCGGCGCGACTTCCGGGAGGATGCAATCCACCCCGGAGCGGAACGTGCGGCTGGCGGTCCCGCCCGCGGCCGTGCGCTCGACCGTCACCTCGCCCGCGAGATCGGTGACCTCGCGCACCGGCACCGCCTGGAAGTACCCGCCATCGGCCAGCGGCGGGATCCCGGCGAGCGCCAACGTCGCGGCGGCATACTCCGCCGCGGCGTCGAGTCCGCGGCTGCCGAGGCCGCGCCCCTCCAGAGCAGGGGAGGCGAGGAAGCCGACGTGCGCGGCGAGCGCCGACGCCTTGATGCCGGCGAGCGCTGTGGCGAGAGGCGTAGGCAGCGGCTGCGCCGGCTGGGCGCTGATGAAATCGTCGGCGACGGGGGTCGGCTTCGGCGCCTGGCCGCGCGCGGCGGCGGACAGGGCGGCGGCGAGGACCAGGCTCAGCGGCAGGGTCAGTCGTCGCATGGCGGACCTCGCCTAGTTGGCGCTCGCGCGCACGACGCGCAGCACCGGCAGCGGCTTCCCGGGCGTCACCAGCGCGCGGAACCGCGGGTACTGGTACGGCCCGTACATCGCGGCCGGCTCGAGCACGAGTGCGGCCCGCACCGCCGCCTCGCCCGCGAGCGGCACCCAGAGCGTCCCGGCGGGAAGCTCCCGCGGCGCCGCGGCCTCGCGGCGGACGATCTGCCGCCCCTCGTAGCGCGAGTAGACGTCGTCGAAGTCGTCCTCGATGCGCAGCAAGGTGCACGCCTCGGCGGTGACGGTCCGCGCCGCCGTCAGCTCCTCGTACGGGATCCCCTGGCGCTCGAGCAACAGCTTGAACGCCGCGGCGGAGCGCGGCTCGATCGCGTAGGCGAGCGGCGTCGGCACCGCGGACTTCACCGCCATCACCGTCATCATGTTCGGGGTCGGGATCTCGAGCACGCGCCCGGTGGCGGCCTCGACGACGGGGAACTTCGTGATCGTCATCCCCGGGTTGACCCAGAGGTAGTTCGTCGGGATGAACGCAGGCAGCGGGCGATTGCGGGCCTGCTCGACCGCCGCCAGGTCTTCGGCGCGGTGGCCATCGCCGTTGACGAACCGCCAGAACAGCACGAGGTACGCGTCCACCCGCCGGGCGAGGTCGGGGGCCGGCGGCGCATTGGCGTGCATGACCGCCGACTCGATGATGAACGAGAGCCCGCCGTACATGCCGACTGCGTTGAGGCCGCCGTCGATGTCGGGCGCGGAGTGGCGCTGCTCCTCGTCCGGCGGCATTCCGCCCACCGAGTAGCGCAGGAACGGGTGCCCGGCCGCGGCCTCGGCCGCCGCCGACTCGTCCACCCAGCGCTGCGAAGCCGCGATCACCGCGGGGTCGAACAGCGGGTTGTTGACCCCGTCCATCGTGATGTCGGGGTACGCGATCCACCCGCGCGCGCGGCGCTCGTCGGAGTCGCGGCCGAACTCGTGGCAGTCCACGGCCAGGGTCGGCCGCACGCGGCGCACGACGCGGTAGAGCGCCTGCGTCTCCGGCTGCTCGAGCACGATGTGGTCGCGGTTGAGATCGGCGCCGGCGCCGTTCCTGCGCGTGCCGGCCTCGCCGCCGTCCGGGTTCATCATCGGCATGATCCAGAGGTCCACGTCGGCGGGCAGCCGCTCCGGCTTGGCCGCGATGGCGCGGATCATGTAGAGGAGGGCGACCTTGCCGGCGGGCTCGTCGCCGTGCTGCTGCGCGTAGAACAGGATCCGGAACGAAGGCGCCGTGCCCCGTACCGCGTGTACCAGGTAGACCGAGCGGCCCTTCGTGGTCGTGCCTTCCACCGACACGCTGATCGGCCCCTTGCCGTTCACGCTCGCCAGGAACGCGGACATTTCGTCGTAGGAGATCGTCTTCGTAAGCGCGCGATGGTCGTCGGAGAAGGCGGCGGGGGTTTGCGCCCGGGCCGCGAGCGGGACCAGCGCGAGGCCGGCCAGCCACAAGCGCGCGATCGGGAAGGTCATGTCGGGCTCCTTGCGTGAGGCATCCGGCGAGGGCCATCTCGCGTGTGCGACCCCTGTCGCGCCGCGGCCTCGCGTCGCGCGCCAGCTTTGCAGACTCGCGCCCGACAATCAACCCGGGGGTCGCGCCCCACATTGAAACAGCGTCGCGTCTCGCTTGTGCCCTGCGGTACGGGAAATCGTAGAGGTCCGAAGAAGGTACGGAAGGGCGCCGCGCCGGGTTGCGGTAGGCTGGCAATTGTGCGGCGGCAGTTGTATGATGCGCTTGTGAAGAAATTGCGCTTGCATTTTGAGAAAGGCGAGGTAGAACATGAAGACATTCTCGTTTCAAGTTGACGCCCTCACGGGCGAGGAGTACTACGAAGTCTACCTGCGCGGGCAGCAACTGTTCTCCGACCCGTTGCTCAACAAGGGCTCCCACTTCACCCTGAACGAGCGGGCGAGCCTCGGGCTCGTCGGCCTGCACCCGTACGGGGTCTCCACCCTCGAGCAGCAGGTGGCGCGCACCCTCGAGAGCTACCGCCGCAAGCCCGACGACATGGAGCGCTACCTGTTCTTGCTCGGCCTGCTCAACCGCAACGAGACGCTGTTCTACCGCCTTCTGACGGAGAACCTCACCGAGATGCTGCCGATCGTCTACACCCCCACCGTCGGGCAGGCGTGCCTGCAGCTCTCCCACATCATGCGGCGGCCACGCGGCGTCTACGTCCACCCCGAGAACATCGCCAACATCGACCAGATCTTCGCCAACGTCTCGCTGCCGCACGTGCGCCTGATCGTGGTGACCGACGGCGAGCGCATCCTCGGCCTCGGCGACCTCGGCTCGGACGGCATGGGCATCCCGGTGGGAAAGATCAGCCTGTACGTCGCCGCCGGCGGCATCCACCCGGCGTGCTGCCTGCCGGTGTGCCTGGACGTCGGCACCAACAGCCCGCGCCTGCTCGACGACCCGCTCTACATGGGCATCCGCAAGCCGCGCCTGGAGGGCGAGGAGTACGACCGCTTCATCGAGCGCTTCGTCGTCGGCGTGCGGCGCAACTTCCCGGACGCCCTCCTGCAGTGGGAGGACTTCGCCAAGCACAAGGCGTTCAAGCTGATGAAGCGCTACCGCGACCGCTGCCTCTCGTTCAACGACGACATCCAGGGCACGGGCGTGACCGCATCCGCGGCGCTGCTGGCCGCGATGCGGATCAAGAAGAGCAGCTTCGCGCAAGAGCGCTTCGTCATCGTCGGCATGGGCCAGGCGGGCACCGGCACCGCGCACGCCATCCGCGCCGTCCTCCGCGAGGACGGGCGGCCGGAGGACGAGATCCGCCGCCGCATCTTCGCGGTGGACATGCAAGGGCTGCTGGTCGAGGACGACCCCAAGCTCGAGGACGAGCAGAAGCCGTTCGCGCAGGAGCGTGCTGCCGTGGCCGGTTGGACGCTCGCCGCGCCCGGCCGCATCGACCTCAAGGACGTGCTGCGCAACGCCAAGGCCACCGTGCTGATCGGCTTCACCGCCACGCGCGGGATGTTCGACGAGGAGGTCCTGCGCCAGATGGCGGCGAACGACCCGCGGCCGGCGATCCTGGCGCTGTCCAACCCCACGACCAAGAGCGAGTGCACCGCCGAGGAGGCGCTCGCCGCCACCGGCGGGCGCGCCCTGATCGCCACCGGCAGCCCGTTCGCGCCGGTGCGGGTGGGGGAGCGCGAGGTGGCCGTGGCGCAGTGCAACAACCTCTACATGTTCCCCGGCGTCGGCCTCGGCGCCCTCGTCTCGCAGGCGTCCAAGGTCACCGACCGCATGTTCATCTGCGCCAGCAAGGCGCTGGCGATGATGGTGAGCGAGGCCGAGCTGGAGAAGGGCCTGCTCCTGCCCGGCATGGACGCGATCCGCGAGGTGGCGTTCACCGTCGCCAAGGCCGTGGCGATCGAAGCGCGCGACTCCGGCCTCGGCCTGCTGCGCAGCGACGAGGAGCTCGGCGAGCTGATCCGCAAGGCGCAGTGGGAGCCGCACTTCTACTCCTACCGCCCGGGCGTCCCGCACTAGCCTGGGCGCCACGCTGGGCGGTCAAGCCGCCCGCCGTGACAGCAAGGGGTCGCCCCATCTGGGCGGTCAACTTGGCGCAACCGGGCTTCTGGCGCGGCGCATGACGCGCGCGTTCCAGGGTCTCAGTAGCCCGACTGGTTGGCCACGTTGGTCGCGCTCTGCTCCCAGGAGGTGATGGTCCCGGATGCGTCGACCGAGAACATGTAGGTGTGGACGCTGTCCCTGTACTGGGTGCCGTACCTCGGGTTGCCCGTCGAATCGTACGTGACCTTCTGGAAGGGCATGGATCGGTGCAGAAGCCACACGTACCTCTTCTCGCCCTTCTCTCCCGGGGTCACCTCCGAGGGCGTGCCGAACTTCGCGAGGGCCTCGTCGATCTTGCGCCCTGTCCACTCGTCTTTCTTGGCCTCGTTCGTGGCCGTCGAAGTGCACGAGCCGGCAAGAAGGACGACAGCCGCGACCGTAGTGGCGACCAACACGAGCGTATTCAGACCCAACCGCATAGCGGCCTCCTTCTCGCAGCAATTCGGCAGAGTATACGACCGATCGACAACTGTAGGGACGGCCCTTGCGGCCGCCCGCGGCGCGCGGCCTACGCCGCGAGCGCCCGGCGCAGGACCTCGGCGGGGAACGGCCTGCCGTGCGCCGGGAAGATCGTGCGCGCCCCGGCGTCGAGCAGCGTCCGCCAGCCCGAGCGCACAAGCTCCAAGTCGTCGGCGAAGATCGGCACGCCCGGCCCGCGCCGCATCGGGAAGCCATTCATCGCCAGGTCGCCGACGAACGCCTCCCCGCCCGGCAGCAGGACGCTCACCGAACCGGCCGTGTGTCCGGGGGTGGGGATCACCCGCCCCGGGACGCCGAACGCACCAAGGTCGAGCCCTTCGTCCCCGATCGCGATCTCCACCGCCGCCGGCTCGATCCTCACCAGCGGCGCCAGCGCCCACAGGCCCACCAGCATGACCCGGCCCCACCTCGTCCCGCCGGGAGGCAGCGGCGCCTTGCCGCGCTCCAGCCACCCGCGGTCCGGCTCGCGCATCGCGATCGGCGCGCCCGTCATCGCGGCGATCGCGCGCGCCGACCCGACGTGGTCGAGGTGCCCGTGCGTGATCACGATCAACCGGATCTCCGCGGGGACCACGCCGACACGGGCGAGCGCCCGCGCGAACGCCCGGGCCTTGCCGGGCACGCCGGCGTCCACCAGCACCGCGCCCTCGCCCCGAAGGAGGGCGCACCGCGTCACCCCGAGCCTGATCGGATCGATCCGCACGCCCATCGCCGCGCTCCTTCCAGTCGCCGCACGCTTGAAATGTAGGGACGGCCCCCGCGACCGCCCGAGCCCCGTTCATTTCCTACGAGCATACCGCCGTCCCGCCCGGTTCTCATGACGCAAGCCCGGTCCGGCCGCCACACGATCACCACCGACCAATTACCATGCCGTCTCGATGCCCGGCGCCGGAACCCCTGTGCCCTGTCCGACGCCTCGCCAGTCACGCTGGGTGTGGTGGCGGGGCCGACTTCAGCCAGCGCGGACGTTCTTGTCGCGCTACGCCCTCCGTCCGCCCAGTAGCCACGCCCCGGCCAGCGCCAGCAGCGCGACGAACAGCGCGAACGCCCCGCGCGAGAACAACGGGATCGGGTCGGAGAACGCGCCGACGTCGAACCCGGCCCCCGGCCCGGCATCGGATGCTGCGGCGATGAGCCCGCCGCCGGCACCGCAACCCCCCGTGACCAGCAGCACGTCGTACGCGCCCGCCGCTGCCGCGGGCCACACCACCGTCACCGGAATCAGGCCCCCCGCCGAGATCACGTCGGCGGACGCGAGCGCGCTGGCACGCCGTATGCCGCCTCGAACCTTGACACCTCCCGCCACCGGGCTACCATCAAATTGGATGAGAAAAGATCCTCCTGCCCACAGACGATCCCCGGAGTCGCCGACGCCGGGCATGCGCTTCACCTACACCGACCTGGTCTTGGAGCTGCACGAAAAGCGGCCAGCCCAGGGCGCTGCGATCGAGGCCGACAACTCATTCCGGGTGGCGAGACCGGCGGCGCAGTGACCGGGATGCCTAGGTCTCTGTGGTCCGCGGTGCAATTGCTCATCGGGGTAGGTGTGGCAGTCGGTATAACCCTGGCCGTTCTCGCGCTGCGCGGACGGACTCCACCAACGGCACAGCGGGCGTCAGCCCTTGCCCAAGCAACAGCTACGGGCGAACTCAGTGGCGAGGTCTTCATCGTCACCGGTGCGCGGGAAAACGTGAAACTTGGTCTCGTGGACGTTCGCGCGATATCGCTTTCCGACGCCCGCGCGTTCGCTGAGCGGATGAAGCGTAGTTTAATGGACGAGTCCGCGAGACTCCGGGAACAACTGCAACGAGGGAGGCGCAACCTAGTGGCTTCGGAGCAGAAACTCGCCGCCGCGAAGGCCGCCGATGAATTGGAATTGAAACAGTCTTTGCGATATCCGTCTTCGTCGCCAGCCCACCTGCCCTACGATGCCGCAAAGCACCAGGCGGCGCTCACTCGTGCGCAAGCCGACCGGGAACATTGGGCCTCGGCGGTCATCGCAGCGACCTCCGCTTTGGCGGTCCTGCCCACGTCAGAAGTTGTGTGTGCGGCCCTTCCCGCGGGATTCGCCTCGAGCAAGAGCGATTCCGAGGGCCGGTTTACCCTCCCGGTTCCTCGCGCGGAGGTGTTCGTCGTGGCCGCAACTGCCTCCAGAAGGTTGGTCGGGAAGACCGAGAACTACTGCTGGTTCCTGACCATGTCGCTCGAGGGCGCTGCGGCCAAGAGGATCCTACTGAGCAACGACAACCTCACGGACGCCAACTCGCCGGAGTCGCTGTTGCAGACCCGGCCTGCAACGCAGCCGAGAGTGGGACCGACAATCAAACCCTTTCTATCCACAGTTGGCGACCCCTCTCGGGCGGGAAGGCCGGCGGGGCAATGAACCGCCTCTACTTTGGCGACAACCTCAAGGTGCTCCGAGAGCACGTCGCGAACGAGTCCGTCGACCTGATCTACCTCGACCCACCCTTCAATAGCAACGCCACGTACAACGTGCTCTTCGCCGAGAAGAGCGGCGAGAAGTCCTCCGCGCAGATCACCGCTTTCGACGACACCTGGCACTGGGGCGAGGATTCCGAGGCCACCTTCCAGGAGATCGTCACCGGGCCACACGCCAAGCTCGCGTCGCTCATCGAGGCGCTGCGCGGCTTCCTCGGTACGAACGACATGATGGCCTATCTGACGATGATGGCCATCCGGCTCGTCGAGCTCCGGCGGGTGTTGAAACCGACGGGGAGCATCTACCTGCACTGCGATCCGACGGCGAGTCACTACCTCAAGCTGGTGATGGACGCGGTGTTTGGGCCGCAAAACTATCGAAACGAGATTACGTGGAAGCGGACCAGTGCGCACAGCGATTCAGGTCGTTATGGGAAAGCCAGAGACGTCCTGCTGTACTACTCGAAGGATGAGAGGCCGACTTGGAATCAGCTGTTTCAAGCTTACGAGCCCGGGTACGAAGATCGCTACTACAGGTACAAGGACGCTGATGGCCGCCGCTTCATGTCCGCGGACCTGGGTGCTGCAGGCCTGCAGGGGGGTGGCTACGATTACGAATGGAAGGGGGTCAGGCGGGTTTGGCGATGTCCGATCGAGACAATGCAACGCCACGAGCAGGAGGGTAGCCTCTTCTATACACGGCATGGGATACCGAGGTTGAAGCGGTTTCTCGACAAGGCCAAGGGATTACCCCTTCAAGATCTCTGGGGCGACATTGAGTCACTTCGCTCCTGGCACAAGGAACGCCTCGGCTACCCAACCCAGAAGCCTGAGACGCTCGTCGAGCGCATCGTCCTCGCTTCCAGCAACGAGGGTGACCTTGTGCTCGACCCTTTCTGCGGCTGCGGCACCGCGGTTGCGGTCGCGGAGAAGCTCGGTCGGCGCTGGATCGGCATCGACATCACCCACCTCGCGATCGCGCTCATGCGCAACCGTCTCCAGACGGCTTTCGGCGCGACCCTCAGTCCCTACGAGGTGATTGGCGATCCCAAGGATCTGGAGGGCGCCGCCGCGCTGGCTGTCGAAGACCGCTACCAGTTTGAGTGGTGGGCGCTCGGCTTGGTTGACGCCTGGCCAGCCCAGGACAAGAAGAAGGGCGCGGACACGGGGATCGACGGCTATATCTCGTTCTTCGACGACAATAGCGGCAAGGCAAAGAGGATCATCGTCCAGGTGAAGAGTGGGCATATCGGCTCGAAGGAGGTCCGGGAACTTAAGGGCACCCTCGAGCGCGAGAAGGCGGCAATCGGGGTCATGGTGACGCTCGAGGAACCGACCAAGCCGATGAACACCGAGGCTGTCTCGGCGGCCTTCTACGACTCCGAGCACTTCAAGGGCGAGTACCCGCGCGTGCAGATCCTCACGATCCGGGAGCTCCTGGATGGGGCGAAGGTGCGGTTCCCACAGATGGGCGTGGGCGCAACGTTCAAGGCGGCGCCGAAGAAGCATCGGGGTGAGCAGCAGGAGCTGTTCTAGCTGCAACCTCCAGAAGCGGACTAGAAGCCAAACGAAGGACAGGAGGTCAGGATGGCGACGTCAACGTGTCCGAAATGCGAAGGCACCTCGTTTGAGGTGAAGCAAACGGCCCCGTCCGGGTCAAACTTCTATCTCTGGCTCGTTCAGTGCTCCAGCTGTGGTGCTGTCGTTTCAAGCCACGAAGCGGACAATATCGGCGCGCTCTTGGAGGCTCACAAGAAGAGCCTTGGCAAGATCGAAGAGCGCCTGAGCAGAATCGAACACGCCCTGAACGTGTTGGCGAATCGCTGATCGCCGTGGCCGATCCTGGCTGCGCTTGGACTTTCCTCGCCCTCCTCGAGGCGATGACTCAGCCCGATCCGCTGCCTCCCGCGAGGTTCGACAGCCCGGCGGCCGCCGTGTGCCGGCGCCTGCCGGAGCTCTCCGAAGCCGCGGCCGCCGAGATTCTCTGCACGCTGAACGCGCTTGGCCTGACGAAGGTGCCCTACATCACGGGGATGGTCAGCCCGGCTGCGACCGCAGGCCTCGCGAAATGGGTCACCGACGACGGATGGGCGGCATTGGGTGTAGGATCGTTCAGCTTTACGAACTGACCACGCCCAGGATCAAACGCACACCAAGGATCCAGGGAAGGAGGGCGGTTGATCGCGACGCTCGAGGCGGAAGAGGTTGCAGAGGCATGCGTGGCCGCTGGTCTTCGCAAGCCGGGTTTCACGATCGCCCAGCCTGGCGCCAGGACCCCCCCTCACCCTCATCGAGGCCTGGAAGGCCAGGCAGCGCGTCGTCGTGCGCGTGAACACGACCGTTTCGCCCGGAGAACCACGGTCGCTCACGCCCGAGGAGGAGCAGGAGCTCCGGCGCCGCACCAAGAGGACTGGCGGGCAGGCGTGGGAAGGCCAGGCCCTCCTGAGTGCCGACTTGGAGCTGGCTCAGCTGGAATGGCGGCCGCTGGAGTAGGGTGGAACACCTAGGTGACGAAGCCCGGCGTGCAGGCTGGACCTGACGACGTGGATCCGCCGGAAGTGGAGAAGGGAACCGCAAGAACAGAAATAGGCGCCGGAGGGCCCCAACAATGTGGGATCGGCATCTTGACGCTGTTCTGGAGGCGCCGCTTTCAGATCTTCTATCGCGCGAACTCAGACGACTATTCGAGGAGGAGCACCTCTATCAGAACCTTGATGTGACTGCCAATGATGAGCTGCTTGGCCAGGCGATCTCCCGTCTCCCTCCAGGGATTCCAGCAGCAGCAATGCTCGAAACCGGGAGGGGTGGCGGGGCGTTGCACCCGAGCCTTCCTGATACGTCAGGCAAGTTGGCCGCAGCGCGTTTGGCCGCTGCGAACATACTTAGCACATGGGGGTGGGGCCCGCTCTCCATTGGCGGGAGCCAACAAGAACCTACAGCGGCGGCCCGAGCTGGGGAAAGGGCGCTCTCGTTCACGGTGGATACCGTTGAGACCCATTGCTCCAGATGTGACAAGGAGTCGCCATTCAATTTTGTGTCGCTCAGGGAAATCCTTGCCTCGCACCCGAAGGAGTGTGGTGGCCTCGGCCCTCCCCGCACGATGATACAGGCGTTCACCTTCAACTTTCAGTGCCAGTCGTGCAAGGGCCTCCCCGAAGTGTTCCTGGTCCACCGCATCGGCTCGAAGATCATCCTCTCTGGGAGGGCACCCATCGAGAAGGTGTGCGTGCCACGGTTCATTCCCAAGGCCAGCGGCGGGTACTATTCCGACGCGATTGTGGCAACCCAATCTGGCAAGACCCTTGCCGGCCTCTTCTTCCTGAGGGTGCTGATCGAGCAGTTCGTGTACTCGGCACCAGACACAGCCGAGTTATTGGCCGACCAGGCCATTGACCGCTACATGGCAAGTCTGCCGGTGGACTTCAAAGACAACTTCCCATCACTCAAGGACGTTTACAGCAAGCTGAGCAAAGCGCTTCACAGAGCCAAAGCTGACGACGCACTCTTCCGGGAGAGCATAGACGACATCGAGCGCCACTTCGACGCACGGCGCGTCCGGAGGCTTCCTAACTGGGGAACCGGGCAGCGGTAATGGGCGCAGCTCAGCTCAAAGCCTCGCCGCACCGCGGAGACGGGGCCGGCGAGACCCGGGAGAATGAAAGGAGAATCGAGATGGCTAGGACCCCCGCGAAGCATAGGCAACCATGGGCCCCACAGGACAATCAGCAGCTGCGGCAGCTCGTCAAAGGGAACACTCCAACTCGGGTGATCGGACGCAAGATGGGTCGGACACCGGCGGCGGTGCAGGCCCAGGCCGGCAAGCAGGGAGTCTCGCTCAAACCGACGAACCAGTCGCCATACAACAGGCGCAAGAACAAGTAGGCTCCAGGCACCCGGTTGGAGGCCGCATGCAAGCCAAGATCATCGAGGCGATCCGCGCGAAGAGACTCATCGAAGTGGTCTACGAGGGGGATCGGCGCGTCGCGGAGCCCCACGTCCTCGGAGAACGCGGTAGCCAGAAGAGCGTCCAGCTCCGCGTCTTCCAACTCAGGAACGACGCTGCTCCCTGGGTTAGACCAGGTTGGCGCTTCTATCTTCTCGCCAAGCTCAAAGGTGTCCGGGTCCTCCAGGAGACTTTCCCGGGTCGGCGACCTACTGGTTCATACCAACACGCGCTTTGGAGTTGGATCATCGAGATGGTTGCGCCTTAGACCCGGCGGCAGCCGGGCGGACGATCAAAGAAGGGGCTGCGCTATGGAACTCGACCAACGTGAACTTCCCATCGAGAACCTCCTATTCGACGAAACCAACCCACGTCTCCCAGAAAAGCTCGCACAATCGGCTGTTCTGCTTCGCCTCGCTCACGACAGGAAGACCCGCGTGCTCGCGGAGCATATCGCCAAGTTCGGCCTAAACCCGTTGGACCGAACGGCTGTGATAGAGCACCAGGACCTGCATGACCGCTTCGTCGTTCTGGAGGGCAACCGGCGCCTGGCCGCATTGCGACTCCTCCACAACCCTGAGAGCGCCGGAGTGTTGGCCAGGAGTCGATACTCTGGAATCGCGACAAAGGCCGTCGTGCCGATCCCGTCGGTAGTCCGATGCGTTGTCTTCACGACCCGCGACGATGGGGACGTCTGGATTCGGCTGCGCCATTCGGGCGAGGCAAATGGTGCGGGACTGGTCCCCTGGAACGCGCAACAGGCGGCTCGCTACAACGAGCGCACCGGGCACGGGGATCAGCATACCGCTGCATTGAACCTGCTTGACTTGGCTCTCGAGAAACGGTGGGTCTCGGAACAGGAGGCGCGCAAAGTCAAGATCTCCCACTTAACCCGATTGATGGGGGACAAGCAGGCTCGCGCACGCCTCGGCCTGGAGGTCGGGGCCGATCGCCGACCCAGAATCACCGGCGATCAGGTAGTGGCGGGTACGGCAATCCGCACCGTCCTCGTCACCCTTCCGACCACAAAGGTCCGCGAGATCTACCTTCAGGAGGACCGCGAGAAATTCCTGAACACCGTACTGGCGGCCGAGCCCAGCGCCCAGCCTCCGAGCGCCATCCCTCAGGGGAGTCCAAGGAGCGGAATGGCAGCCCCGTCGTCGAGTGCATCTCGTGGACAGGCAGAACGCAAATCAATGATCCCTCCTCGTGAGCGCACGTGTCCGAACCATGCGCGCTGCCGTGATCTCGTTCGCGAGCTCAAGACGTTGGATGCCACAGAATACCCGAATAGCGCCGCGGTCTGTTTCCGCGTGCTCTTCGAGCTGAGCGTCGACCGTTACCTCAAGGCCAGTGGGATCCCCTACAGTGAAGAGGATCCCCTTAAGAAACGCACAGGGAAGGTCGCCGAGGATCTGCAAAAGAGCGGACGACTCTCGAAGGAGGAGCTACAGCCGGTTAGAAAGGCGCTCCAGGATCAGGACCACATCCTCAGTCCAAACACGTTGAACTTCTTCGTCCATTCGCCCCTGGCGTTTCCGAACCATCGCATGCTACTCAGGGTCTGGGAAGGAGTTGCGCCCTTCTTTCGGGCCGTCTGGCAAGTCGTTAACTCATCGCCCACCCAACCAGACTGAGGACCGGCAGTTCGGAATCCTGCTTGTCTCGGTGATTGCCTATGGCCAAACGCAACGTCTCGGACTAGATTGGTCTCGGAGGTACCAATAGGTGAGCACAACGAGCACTCCGTTGCGGTATCCAGGTGGCAAGACAGTTTTAACTGACTTCCTCCAGCGCGTCATCGAAGCCACAAGACTCCGAGATCCATACTACGCCGAGCCCTATTGCGGCGGCGGCGGCGCTGCCATTAGCCTTCTGCGAAGGGAGGCCGTCACCGATGTCTTCCTGAACGATATCGATCCAGCCGTCTTCGCCTTCTGGCAGTCGGTTCGTGACGACAGCAAGGGCCTTTGCCGCCGAATCTCGGAATGTCCCGTGACACTTAAGGAGTGGGAGCGCCAGCGCGAGATCCTGCAAAACCCCTCGAACCGCGCCCCCCTCGAGCTTGCGTTCGCGTGTCTCTTCCTCAACCGCACGAATCGCTCCGGCGTCCTCGCGGCTGGCCCGATTGGTGGGAAAGGACAGAACGGCACCTGGACTCTCGATGCCAGGTTCAACAGACAGGACCTAATCGAGAAGATCCAGAGGATCGCCCGATACCGATCGCGCCTCCACGTCTTCCAGCTTGACGCCGAGGAGTTCCTGACGAGTGTCGTCGCAAAGTTCGATCGTGCTTCCTTGACGTATCTCGACCCTCCGTATTACCGCAAAGGGCAATGCCTCTACGCCAACTACTATGGGCCAACTGACCATCGTCGACTCGCGACCTTGCTTCGATCTGGCGTCGTGACGCACTGGATCGTCTCATACGACAACGTGCGTGCGATACGACGGCTTTACCGTGCTTTCCCGAGATTGACCTATAGCCTGGCCTATTCAGCGTCTCGGAGGTATCAGGGCCGGGAGGTCATGTTCTTCTCGCCGGAGATCCGACTGCCCTCTCAGGTTGACCCATTCGCCAGCAGCCGTTGCCGGAGGTGGCGCGGCCGCTTGACCCTTCCAGCGGGGATGACCAACCCTCAAGTGGCCGCCTAGGATACCAAGGCTGGCGGCCCTTGTTTGGTTCTCCGTGCCCCCCGATCATCCCGACATGGTCGCCCGGAGACGTCGCACCGTACCAACCTATCTTGTAAGGCGTCGCGGCCAATGGTGCGGTCGCTTCCGCCACGTCGACAGCCTCAGCATCGAGCACTGGCCTCGCAAGGTCTCGCCCAGCCCGCTCGATTACCAGCGCTCCCTCGCTTGGGTGGCGGCCTGGCGCCTGGACTGGATCCGCGACCACGAGGTGGCGCTACGGGCCGCCGAGGACGAACGCCAGCGGCCGCCGACCCTCGGCGAGCTCTGGGCGCCCACAAGACCGATTGCAGGGAGCGCGGGACCCGGTGGGTGGGCCAGGAGGCCAGCCGCGCGAAGTGGATCCGGGAGACGCTCGGGGGGGAAACCCCCTACTCGGACCTCACCCCGCCTCGGATCGCCGCCTGGCGAGACAGCCTGTCGCGAGAGCCGGCGGCTTTCGGCCCGCACCCTCAACGCCTAGGTGACGTTCCTGCAGGGCGTCCTCAACCTCGCCGTCCGCCGCGGGGCGATCCCGACGAATCCCCTGCGCTACCTCGGCAAGCTCCCGGAGGCGGAGCGTGTCCCCGAGGCGCTCTCCGCCCGCCAGGTCCAGGCGCTGATCGCCGCCCTCGATGAGTACGAAGCCCTCGCAGCTCCCACAGCCCCGGCGACGACCTCCCATGATCATCGCTCATGTCGCCTTGGTGGCGTGCATCAACACAGGAACAAGATACTCGACGCCAAGATCAGGGACCTCGAAGAGCGATTCAACAAGACCTAGCGCCCCATCGTCAACCCGGGGCGGCACCCACCAGCCTATCGCCGCGAGCACGGCCAACGGATGACGGCCCCTAGAGGTCACCCCGGAGCAGCTTGGAAGCTGAGTCGCCTGACAGGAGTCCACCGGTCTCCAGGAGGCGCGCACAGACGTGCTCAATGTGCTCACCGCGCTTCGCAACGGCCTCCAATCGTTCGTCGAGCCCGGCTGCGGCCGAGGTCGGCAGTTCCACCTCAATGGCTGTACCAGCAAGGTTGGCGTCGAAGTAGCGGCGTCCGGACCCCGACCAATCCACCCCACGGCCACCGCTCACCATGACGAACATGCCGCCGGCGCGCGCCAGAGCGCTGGTCATATACAGCCCGAAGCCAGCATTGTCCCAGGAGTTCTGCGTGCTCCCCTTGAAGAACTTACCGGAAATTCCCGGAAGAAGAGCAAACCGAAGCGCGTCCTTGTCATCGCGAACGTGGAGATACGGATTGGCGCTCAGGGACGTGCGGAGCCCGATCCCCTCATCGAGGATTGCGATCCTTGCAAGCTGCTTCGTCGGCCACCACTGGCCACAGAACCACACACGGTCCGATTCACTGTGCTCAACCGCATTCCTGAGGATTTCGCGCACAGAAAAGCCAAGTGCGGCGCGGATGTCACCGTCCCGAGCTTGCGTCAGGACCCCCGCAAGCTCAAACGACTTCAGCTCAACGAACTCTGGCACAAGCCGCCCCGTGTCGAACGCCTCGGCCTTGATGTCCGGAACCGACATCTCCGTGATAGGGAGATAGGTCGACGAGCCCCTCGCTGCACCGGGCTGGTTCCCGAAGTCGAGGCCGAACGCCTTGAAGAAGCCAACGTGGGCGCAATAGCCATGGCAGGCGTTGCCCGGTTCGCTGAAGTTGACCGCGGTGATGCGAGCCCGCCGGTGTTCCGCAACGAACGAGCGAATCGCATGCGAGACGTACAACATCCCCAACGGCTGCGCCCAGGTCATGCTCCCGAAGTCGAAGTGGTATTCATCGTCAGGGGGGAGGTCCCGCAGACGCTCCTCGAGGCGAATGGCTGCAACGTAGTCGAGCGTGCCAGGCGCCCTAATCGTCGTGGTCAACGCATCCTCCCTACTGCGATCCCGTAAAGACGGTCAGGGATCGGAATTGCCTTATGTCACCTTGGCGCATGGTAGCGCCATGGAAAGCTCAGTCAAGGTTGGGAGAGGGGCCGATTCCGGGAATGGAGGCTGGGCGAGGCGCCCAACCGGGGCGATGGCGGGGCGATGGGAGCGAGCGGAGAGGCGAGAGCCATGCCCAGCCGGCCTGCAGGGCCTGGCTTCCGCTGCCGCATCCGCTTCATGACAGGTGGGAAGATGGTCGGCAGCACCGGGGGCGCCCGCCGGCGGTGCCGAGGCCGCGCCTTACGCCGCGGAGGGCTAGTACTCTGTCCCATTAACGCGGTGGATTAGGCGCGGAGTGGGTCCGCATCGTACGTCCAGCGGAACGGCTTGGACGTCTCGTTGTAGCGAGCGATGTAGGCCAGGATGCCGTCGATGAGCTCTTGCTTGGAGGAGAAGATCCCGTCTTTGAGGAATTGGCGGGCGAGGATCGAGAAGAACAGCCCGACTTGACTGAGCCAGCTGGCCTGGGTGGGCGTGTGGTGCATCTGGAAGCGCGCGTGATGTGCGAACCAGGCCTTCGCCTCGGGGGTCTTGTGCACCGCGAGAAGGGTATTCTCGGTGCCCAAACGCAGGCAGACGACGAGAGCGCGAAGGGTGAAGAGAGAAGTTCATCTCTAGTTCACGGATGAAATCACAATACGGACTTCTTCAGCCGACAGTTTAGGGTCTGTGCCGTCCGCGACCTGGAATCCCATCTCTCGCAGGACGACGAACAACGCATTTGCAGCCGGCGGATGGTCAACCTGGTTCTTCACCACAATTGCCATTCCCCTAATTGGCGAAGGTACAAGTCCCACAAGGTCTTGCTTCTTCTTCCAACCAAGCTGATTGAAGACGCTCTCAATATCGGCCTTGAAGTCAAGGACCTCCGGCCCAGAATTGAATACCATGAACTCCACGCCGCCGACCTTGGGGTATTGGCTCAACGCTGCCAACAACCGTTCACGCTGTTGAACAGTAAGACGCCTCACTGGCGGTGCGGGACTCGATTTCCTTTCAGCCAACTTTACCGTAAGTTCCTGAATCACATCGTCCTTCTTCTTGATATTCTCTTCGGCGGACCGAAGGCTAGCTTGCGCCTGCTTAAGCAGCTCCTTTCTCTTGGCGGATTCGCTGCCGGTCTCCTCGGTCAAGCTGGACAACTTCCGAGAGCCTTCAGTATGGTCGGAATAGACGAGGTGACCGAGGGCCAGCACGAACATGAAGACGAAGAGCGCTATGACAAGCCTAACGCCAAACAGTAGCTCGGCCACATACTCAGGTTTCACGGTGCCACTCCTTCCTGGCCACCAGACGCGAATGAGTGGGGCCAGGAGCAGCACGACGGTGAAGAGAATGCCAGGGACATTTGTCCCCATTCTTTGAGCCGCAAGTCTGCACGCAGCCCAAAGGAGCCGAGCGAAGAAATGTAGTTCTTCCATTGGCAGAATGGTAACCCCGACACCGGAGTCGTGTCACGTTCGGCATAATCGCCCGACCTTTGGCGTAGGCTGGATTCCCGCTTGCGCGGGAATGACGGCGTGCGAAGGAATCACGACGGCCAGGAGTGGCCGATAGGGCCAGCGGCGCCGCCGTGAGACAACGGCATTTCGATGGCAGCCTTGGCGCGCGGCACGAGAACCGCCGTGACCCCCGCGGGCAGGCGCCGGTGGTACCTGCGGTGGCTTACGGCGATCCGTTCGAGGTTGTGCGCAACACCGGCTGCGCAGTCCTGAGTTTCCATGTTAGAGCAAGTGCGCGGCGTACGCAGCGACGGACGACTCAGGTGCCCGTGGGCGCCAGGGACGCCCAAAGCCTCTCGCCAGTGTTAGCGGGGTACCGTACCAGCAGCCCGCATCACCAGGTGTTCGCGCCTGCATGGCCGCGCCGGATCGGAGCTAGAATGATTGCGACCGCGTCGCAGCGCTGGTTCGCGTGGCGCCGCGGTCAGGGAGGCTCCGATGTCCATTCGGCCGATCAAGCGGCTCGTCATGTCCAAGCCGACGCTCGAAGGGGCGGGCGTGCGCCTGCGCCGCGCGTTCGGGTTCGGCGACACCTCCGAGTTCGACCCGTTCCTCCTGCTCGACGACTTCCGCAACGAGCGGCCGGAGGATTACCTGGCGGGGTTCCCGTGGCACCCGCACCGCGGGATCGAGACGATCACCTACGTGCTCGCGGGGACGGTCGAGCACGGCGACAGCATGGGCAACCGCGGCGCGATCGCCGCCGGCGACGTGCAGTGGATGACGGCGGGGCGCGGGATCATCCACCAGGAGATGCCGAAGGGCGACCCGACCGGGCGGATGCACGGCTTCCAGCTCTGGGCGAACCTCCCGGCTTCGCTCAAGATGACGGCGCCGCGCTACCAGGAGGTGAAGTCGGCCGACATCCCCGAGGTCACGGACGACGACGGGACGCGGGCGCGGATCGTGTGCGGCAGCTTCTGGGGGACGACCGGCCCCGTGGCGGGGATCGCGGCCGACCCGATCTACCTGGACGTGTCGGTGCCGCCGGGCCAGCGCAAGACGCTGCCTGTCGAGACGACGCGGCACGCGTTCGCGTACGTGTTCGCGGGGGCGGGGACGTTCTGCAACGCGTCGGGTCCGCTAGCGGTGCCGACCGAGGCGGTGGGTTGGGCGGACACGGCGCCGCCGGCGCAGGCGGAGAACCGCTCGCTGGTGCTGTTCGACCGCGGCGACGAGGTGACTGTTGAGGCCGGTGGGGAGGGGATCCGCTTCCTGCTGGTGTCAGGCAAGCCGCTGCAGGAGCCGGTCGCTTGGTACGGCCCGATCGTGATGAACACGCAGGAGCAACTCCGCCAGGCGTTCGAGGAACTGGAGAAGGGGAGGTTTCTCAAGTAGGTGCTGGCGGGCGGTCGGCGCTTATCCACTCCGCCGGGGCTGGTCGCCATATCGGACCAGACAGCGAGGTTGCGCTTTCCTCGACCCCGGGGGAGGCCGGTGGATTCCGACCTGAACCGGCCCCAGTCATCTCGGCCTACTTCCAACCTCGACCCTTTGCCGATCGCCACGTCAACCCTGCGTGGAACGCGACGTCGGCGCTGTTCCCGTAGACCATGAGGTTCTCGACCACCGAGGTCTCGAGGAGAAGGTCCCGGCCAACCCTGTGCTTGACGCCAACGGCGAACTCGACGGTCCGGTCGGAGAAATCGCCGAAGTGGCGTGCAACCGGGCCGGAGAGGAGGCCCTGAACGACAAGTGAGGTGCGCGGTGTCGCGCGGTATTCGACCGCGCTCATGACCGAGGGTTGATACCGCAGGAGATCGATACCGTGGGAATCCGAGTTTCCGAACGCGACCACGCCGAGGGAGCCGTAGAGGTTGAAGCGCCCCAGGCGCCAGCCTGTGTCGAGCCTCGCGCCGACATCCACCCCGCCGTCCGGCCGGCCCGCTACCTGATTGCCGACCGGCAGCTTGACGATGCCCGAGGCCACGAGCGACGGCGTCGTTTCGGACCCCTCCAGCAACTGGTGCTTCACCTCGAATGCCACGTGCTCGACGTGCCAGCCCGAGTCCTGGCCACCGTACTCCAGGATCGAGCCGTCCCTGTTGCGTACCCGGAACAAGTAGCGGCCCCGCGGCGCCCGAAGGCGATCGTGGTTGATGGCGCCGACCGAACGTTCGAACCACTCGATAAACCCGTCCAGGATGCCGCCCCCTTGGTAGGAGGTCGAGCTGGCAATGCCTACCTGGGTCCGGTCGGTGACGCCGTACGCGACACCAAGGCGGAATCGAAGCGACTCGTAGTCCAGGAGGTAACGATCCCCGCCATCGCAAAAGTAGTTGGCCCAATCGATTTGCTCTTGGACTGCCCACTGCCCCTCGCGCAAAGTCGCGGGAGTACCAAATGGGTGGTCCAGGTGAAACATCGTAGCCGGCGACTGCGAGCCCTGCGTAAGCGGACCGAGCCCAACCGCCGGTGACGTCGACCATGGCTCCAGGACCGGGTCTCCGACCGCCGGTACCTCTGCCGGGGCCTCGGGGCCGGCGGCCTGGGCCAGTGCCCCGGCGAGCAGCAGCGCCGCGGCGAGAATCGCCCAGCGCGGACGCCGCGGGGGTGTCACGGCAGGAGTCATCTCTCGGCGACCGGTGCTGCGTGCCGGTCCAGTCCAGGGTTTCCCGGTAGCGAGCCTTTGTTTGCGGCCATGTCTCTGACCTAGAGGTGGCGCTCGCGGCACGCTTCTTCCGAGAAGATGTCCAGGAAGTCGGCCGCCGGGGTCTGGATCCCCGATTCCCTGGCCAGGGTGGCGAGGCTGCGGCCGACTGCCGTGGCCTCGCCGGCAGTCGGAAGCCACCAGAGATCCCCATCCCGCGGCACGACCGCCGCAACGCGTCGTATCGCCTTGATCGCCCACCATTCGGGCAGCGCCGCCAGACAGGCGCACCTCGCATCCAGATCGAAACCACACGATCGCAGCAAAGAAAGCCTCTGCCGCACCGCCCGCGTCGCAACGGTGATGAGGTCCGGCGTCGCGCTGAGCGGGAGCCCCTGCTGCGCAGCGGCAAGCATTGCGCCACGCAGGGAACTCAACCAGGCGGACGTCACGGTGAGCCAGCGCTGCATGTCCGGCCGGCAAGAGGCTCTGATACCCGCTTTGAGCAGCGCGCTGGCGATCCACCGGTCGACATCCCGTGGACGGCCGACCAACGGACCCACGACGGTGCACGGCAACGCCAAGGGGCGACAGCTGCGCTCGGGGGCTCCTCCAGACACACTCTCCTCGAACCCAGGGAACATCACGGTGATCCCGAGATCCCCCACCTGTGCGAGTTCGGGAACTGGGGCTCGGGCAACCACGAGGAGTGCCCTCCCCGGCCGGCCCCCCGCGAGCTTCCGGAGGTGGCCAGGATCGTCACCGGGGGAAACCTCCGCGACGGTCAAGCCGGATCGCGGCGTGACTCCTGGTTTGGCTTCTGGCAACACGAAAGAGGGTCCGCTTGCGTTCGCGACGACGGCAACTGCGGCAATGGCCTCTGCCGGCACCCTCGCCACGGGCTCGCCAGGGACCGCGACCCCGACTTCCAGTCCCGTGCCTGCAAGGCGTTGCGCGAGTGCGCGGTGTCTCACACCGAAGTCCGTCACCATGACGCGCATGCTCACCTTCCGTCCTGGATCTCCCCCGGACCTCCTGAGAGGTTCGGGGCGATGCTCACAACCAGACCCACCGACACGACGCCCGCGTTCATTCGGCCGGTCCTGGCGATGCTCACGCCAGCGACGCGTGGAGTGGCCACCGTCCTACCAGATCGAGGCACTGTGTGATCGGGCCGCCCCGGTGACCGGACCGGTTGGTCCGCTCACCTCCTCAATGCCCCCTCCCAGCACCTTGTAAAGGGTGACCACGTTCGCCTGCTCGGCCAGCCGCGTGCTGATCAAGCTCTGCTGCGCGGCGAACATCGACCCCTGGGCGACCAGCACGCTCAGGTAGCTGTCGATCCCTGCGTTGTATCTCGCGTTTGACAGACGATTCGCTTCTTCCAGAGCGTTTACGAGGGCCGCCCGCGCTACCCACTGCAGCACCAGCGTGCGGCGGAGCGTCAGGGTGTTGCCGAAGGTATGCACGACCGCCACGATCATACGAGGCAGGAGTGGCTCGTCCTCGGGCGAAGCTGTGCCGATCATCTCCCTCGCCGTCTGGCACGCCTCCTGCCTAGGCCGGCCCAAGAGCTCCGTGCATGCGATCACTCCCAACTCCGTAGGCAACGCCCTGAAATCCCTGCCCCCGGTGACAGGATGACCATCGCGGGGCGACAGAACAACGATTGCGTGGAGCTATCGGTACACGATAACGGAGTGGGAATTACGTCAAGACGACTGGTCGCTCTGTCTTCACGGCCAATGCAGAGCCTGGGCCAAACCCCATAAGAGTACGACTCGCCAATCGGCCTGACCCTCTGTCGCGATCTGGTGCGCGCCAGCAGCAGTGATCTGAAGCTCGCCAGCGATCCAGGTCTTGACATGGCGGCAACGCTGGCGCTCTCGCACGGACCGGGCTTGGCGAAGATCCAGTCCCGGCCAACATAAGGCTGCCCTTCTCTGCCCTTTCTCATGGGACTACCATCAGGCCGGTGCGAAACTGTGCATTGAACTTGCGGTTGTAATCCAGGATCGTCTCACCCCAGCCGTTGAAGTACTGGACAAACCAGTAGCCGTTCAGCCCGCGAGCGCCGATCCGGTCGAAGAACCGGGCGCTTGATCGCAGAGGCACAACGGCATTGACCTCAATGCTCCCGAAATGGGCCTTGGCCCCCTTGCGCAAGCTCGTGCTCAGGCGCCAACCGTTCTTGTTCACACCGATCAGCACGTCCGCGTACCCGCGGTAGGCCGCAATGTCGGGATTTTCCGATTTGTCGAGGTAGCGGTAGATCATCGGAGAGATGAAGAAATGGTAGTCGCCTGCCGTCACCCAATCGAGGCGGGGGCGCACGTAGAGAAGATTGATGCTGCGCGACTCCGAACCGCCCTGGCCATTGGATTCGTGGCCGAGGCCGGATTCGAGTCCGAACCAGGTCCTATTGCTTTGCGAGACCCACAGCTGCTCCTGCTGGAAAAAGAGGCGCGGACGGTAGGATGTGTCGTGAAACGGGGCGGAGCTGTCGTGCAGATCCCAGAGGGAGGTCTGGGAATACGAGAAGTAGACGGGGAGCAGATCGATGGGCTGGTATTTCAGGCTGACCTGGAACTTGGCGTTGAGGCCGCCGTTGCCGCCGACGCCGAAGTAGACCGGCTCGTAACGCGAGAGGCCCGGCAATAGCCGCGTGCTCCGGCGCAACGCCGTCTCGTGCGCGACCGCCTTTGGATCGTTCGCGGGAAGCTCGGCCTCCCCGACGCTCGCGCGGGCCGGATCCTCGCCCTCGAGAACGGAGAACATCACAGGCTGGGATTCGACCTGCGTCAATTCCAGGACGACCGGCCCGAGCAATCCGGGCCGCAGCTGGAATCGATACGACAATTGCAGGTACCCTCCGGGCGGGATGATGTCCTCGCCCTCCGGGACATCTGTCGTCAGCACCACGTCCTCCGAGCGGGCCGATCCGGAATGCAGGCGCGCGGAGAGTGACTTGTCCACGATCCAGGTCATCGGTTCGGTGCCAGCGTTGGTGACCATCACCCTAACGGAGACCAAGGCGCCGCCTGCGACCGACACGATCTCCGGCACGAGCATCACGTGGGCATGCGCCAGGGCCGCCAGAATGGGCAGGGCGGAAGCGCAGAGCATTAGAGCGAATTCCTTTCCGTCATTCCCTTCCGGAATCCCAATGCCCGGCCCTGATGGCCTGCCCCCAGTCGCGGTATCAGATCTCCAGCTAGACCTTCCATAGGATGCTCACAGTCGCGATGTCGGGCAGCGGGACATGCGTATGCACTACCAAGAATGCAGAAGGCAGCGCGTACCTGAGTGGGCGAATGCGCTCGAGATCGGCGCCAATAATGAGAATAGGCGTATGGGCCATGACAAGTGTCTCCGGGTGCCTGTTGGTGGGATCGCCCCCGATCCTAGAATGTCAGTTCGTTGTGTCGGCCCAGCCGCCGCCCAATGCCTTGATCAGCGACGCATAGGCCTGGAAGGCCTGCGCCCGCGCGTCGGTCGCAGTACGATCGCTCGTGGTGTAGCTAATCTGGGCATCGAGCAGGGTCAGCAGATTGTCCTCACCCGCCCGGTAACGTTGCCGCGCCAGATCGAGTGCGATGGCGCTTGCCTGCCTCGCGGCGTCCTGCTCGCGCACCCGTGCAAGCGCGGCGGCATAGCGGTTGATTGCGGTCTCGCTGTCCGCAAACGCGGCAAGCACCGCCTTCTCATAGCGCGCGCCTGCGGCGTCGGCGCGCGCATCGGCGCCGCGAATCTGGGCGCGGATACGACCGCCTGAGAAGATCGGCCAGCGGATCGACGGGCCGATCGAAAAGCGCAGGCTATCGCCGCTGACCAGATCGCCCGAATCGCGCGCCTGTTGACCAACCGAGCCGATCAGCGAAACGCTCGGGAAGAGCTGCGCGATCTGGACGCCGACGTCGCTCGTCGCCGCGGCGAGATCGGCCTCCGCGGCGAGGATATCGGGTCGGCGCCGCAGCAGATCGGAACGCAGACCGACGCCGACGATACTAGGTGTCGCCGGCAAGGCGCGACTGCCCTCGACGAGCCAGGACAAGGCCTCGGGCGGACGGCCGGTCAGGAGCGCGAGCTGGTTCGCATCGGCACGGATATCGGCGCGGGCGTTCTCGATGGAAGCGGCTGTATTGCGCGCCTGGGCCTCGGCGCGCGCGTCATCGAACCGCGACGCTTCGCCGGCGGTGAACTGCTGATGGACCAGCCGGGCGATGTCGGCCTGCGCGCCAACATCGGCGAGCGTGCTGACGAGTGTCGCCTGTGATCGGCGCAAGCTGGCATAGGTGCGAGCGACCTCCGCCACGATCTGCAACAGCGTCTCGCGCCGTCGCGCGGCGGCTGCCGCGACGCGGCGGTCGGCCGCTTCGACCGAGCGACGCGTGCCGCCCCACAAGTCGAGTTCCCACGACGCATCGAACCCGCCGTCGAACAGAGAATAGCGCCGATCGAAGCCGGGAATGAGGCCGACGGGCAATTGCCCGTTGGCGCTCAGCTGCTGTTCGGTTGCCGACGCGGTCGCGTCGACCTGTGGCAGCCGACCGCCCGCGGCGGCGTCGCGAGAGGCGCGCGCTTCGCGCAGCCGGGCGTCCGCCTCGCGCAGATCGAGGTTGGCGGCAACGGCATCGCGCAGCAATCCGCTCAGGATCGGATCACCGAGTTTCTCCCACGGCGAGAGGTCGACGGCGGCGGCGAAGCTCCAATTGGCGTCCGCGCCGGGCACGGCCGGGCGCATATAGTTCGGACCCACGGTGCATCCCGCAAGCAGCAGGAATAGGGGTAAACTTCGACGCATCGGCTACTCCATTCGCGATCGGAAAAGCAGCGATGCTGCGGTCAGGGCGGCCGCCGCGATGAGCGCGAGCGGCCAGGTGTTTGCGAGCACGTCGGTTGAGGTCATTCCCTTCAGGAAGACGCCCTCGGTGATCTTGAGAAAATGGGTCGGCGGGTTGATCTGGGCGATGACCTGCAGCCAGCCCGGCATGTTCTCGACCGGGCTCGCATAGCCCGAGAGCAGGACCGCCGGGACCGTCACCAGGAACATGCCGAGAAACGCCTGCTGCTGCGTCGATGAGAGGACCGAGATCAGCATACCGATTCCGGTCAGCGCGAGGAGGTAGAAGAACAGCGCGACATATAGGGCAGGAACCGACCCCGTCAGCGGCACGCCGAAGACTGTCGGAATGACAATGACATAGCTCGTCACGATGAACGTCCCGATCAGCACGGGCGCGACCATTTTGCCAATGAGGATTTCGTGCGTCCGGAGCGGCGATACCATCAGTTGATCGAAGGTGCCGAGTTCGCGCTCGCGCGCGACCGATTGCGTCACGACCCCCATCGCCGACACGATGCAGATGATCGCGACCAGCGAGGGCATCGTGAACCAGAGATAATCGAGATTGGGGTTGAACCAGTTGGTCACGATCGAGCCGCCCCTGCGCGCTGGACGCGACACGCGAACGTCCGCCGCGACGGTGCCGACAATCCGGCTGAGATAGCCGGCGACGATCTGCGCGGCGTTGGAACGCCGGCCGTCGTAGATCGCACCGATCGTCCCGCCGCGCCCAGCAGCGACATCGGCGGAAAATCCGTCATCGAACCGCAGCGCGGCAATCACCTGCTGCCGGTCGATCGCACGGGTCAGCGCGGCCTGGTCGCGAAGCACGACCACCCGCGCGACATTGGGGCTGGCTGCGATCTGTTGGATGACTTCCTGGCTCCAGGCGCCGCCGTCCCGGTTATAGACGCCGACCGAGATGTTGCGGACCTCGAGCGTGGTCGCGAACCCAAACAGGACAAGCTGGATCAGCGGGGGCACAATGAGTGTCAAACGGGCACGTGGGTCGCGAAACACCGCCCATAGCTCCTTGACGATGATCGCCCGAAGGTGCGGCCTGATCATGCGATCCTTCGCTTCGTCAAGCGGATCGCGACCGTGAAGAAGATCGCGCCGAATGCGAGCAGGACGCCGATATTGGGCCAGTACAGCGCCCATTCGTCGCCGGCGATGAACACGGTCTGTAGTGGCGGGATCACATAGCGGGCGGAGACGATATAGGTCACCGCCTGAATCCACTTCGGCATCGAGGCGATCTCGAACAGAAACCCTGACAGCAGCATCGTCGGGAGAAACGCGGTCAGCAGCGCGATCTGGCTCGCCACGAACTGGTTCTTGGAGGCGGCGGAGATCAGCAGGCCTTGGCCCAACGCGGGCATCAGGAACGCCGAAGCGATCAAGAATAGCGCGAGCAGCGATCCGCGAAACGGCACGCCGAACACGAACACCGCGGCCAGCGCACACAACGTCATCGACATCAGCCCGAGCAGGAAATAGGGCACGACCTTGGTCGCGATGAACTCGCCCATGCCGATCGGCGTCGCCATGATCGCTTCCATCGTGCCGCGCTCCCACTCGCGCGCCACGACGAGTGCCGTAAGCAGGGTGCCGATCATCGTCATGACGACGGCGATCGACCCCGGGATCAGGAAGAAACGGCTGGCGAGATCGGGATTGAACCAGAAACGGTCGGAGGTCTGGATCGCGGGCGGCAGCGGCGCACCCGATTGCCGCGCGGCGCTCCAGTTGGCGCGCACGCCTTCGGCATAGGCAGCGACGAAACTGGCGGTGTTTGGTCCGCCGCCATCGGTGATGACCTGGATCGTGCCGCCGCCGTTCGCATCGTCGCGGCCGAACCCATTGGGGATGACGACGATACCCTTGATCCGTCCAGTCACAAGTTCGCGTCCGAGCATTGCGACGCTCCCCGTCTCCCGGACGTCGAACCAGCGAGAGGATTGGTAAGCCCCGGCCAGGCTCGCCGAAGCGTGGCTAGAGTCCTGGATCGACAAACCGATCCTCGTACGCGCAGTATCGAGATTGACGGCGTAACCGAACAGAAACAGCAGAACCATCGGCAGGACAATGACAATGAGCGCGGTTGACGGATCGCGAACGATCTGCCGGCTTTCCTTCACCATCATTGCGATGAAGCGTCGCTGATCGAAGCGGGCGTTCATGCTGCATCCCTCAGCCGGTCGGCTTCTTCGACCAGCGCGATGAATGCATCATCCATCGTCGCATCCTCCTTGCCCGCCTTAGCTTTCAGCTCGTCAGGTGTTCCGGTCGCGATCTGGCGCCCGCGATAGATGAGTGTCGCCCGGTCACAATATTCCGCTTCCTCCATGAAATGTGTGGTGACCAAGACGGTCACGCCGCGTTCGACAAGGCCGTTGATATGCGTCCAAAATTCGCGGCGCACAATAGGGTCGACACCCGAGGTCGGCTCGTCCAGAAACAAAACCGGCGGCTCGTGCATGACCGCGCAGGCCAGCGCAAGCCGCTGTTTGTAGCCGAGCGGCAGACCGCCGCTATTGTCCTTGAGATATTTCTGGAGATGGAAGATCTCGATCGACCGCTCGATCGCTGCGCGCGCTTCGCGACCATCAAGACCATAAGCGCCAGCGAAGAAGTCGAGATTCTGCTTCACCGACAGATTGCCGTAGAGGGAGAACTTCTGCGCCATATAGCCGAGCGATTGGCGCGCATCGGCGCGCGCTGTGCGAAGATTGAAACCGGCGACCGATCCACTACCCTCGCTGGGCGTGAGGAGGCCACACAGCATCTTGAAGGTCGTGGATTTACCCGCCCCGTTAGGGCCAAGCAGTCCAAAGACCTGGCCACGGCCAACGCTGAAGGCGATGTCCTTCGCTGCGGTGAAATCCCCGAAGCGCTTGGTCAGTCCCCTCGCATCGATTGCCGGGGCTTCACTTGCTTCAATCTCGCGATAACCCTCGGCAAGCTTGGAAGTCCCCGGCGGTCCGCCGCCGAGAAGGTCGATGAAGGCATCCTCGAAGCGTGGACGCGCAGGCGTGATCGGCGCATTGGCATCCGCGCCCAGCGCTTTGGCGCTTGGTTGTGCGGCGCCGTCCTTCAGCATCAGACGCAGCGAATCCCCTTGAACGGTGCCGTCGGCGATCGATACGTTGTCCAGCGCGCTTCGCAGAATCCTGCGACGCCCCGCCTGCGGTACTGCGATCCGGATGATCCGGTCGGCGATCCGGTCGGTCAATTGCGTCGGCGGCCCGCCATAGAGCAGCGCGCCTTCGTTCAGCAGATAGACGGTGTCGCACTTTTCCGCTTCGTCGAGATAAGCGGTCGACCACAGCACTCCGATACCGTCACCGGCAAGCTTCTTGACCATTGCCCATAATTCGCGCCGCGACACCGGATCGACCCCGACCGCGGGTTCGTCGAGCAGCAGCAATTTGGGCGCGCGGACCATCGCGCAGGCAAGCCCGAGCTTTTGTTTCATCCCACCCGACAGTTTTCCGGCCAATCGCTCCTGAAAGCTGGCAAGGTCAGTGAACTCCATCAGCTTCTTGAAGCTGGCGGACTTCTCCTCCTTCGGCAGACCGCGAAGTGCTGCATAGAGATTCAAGTTCTCGAGGACTGTCAGGTCCTCGTAGAGCCCGAAGCGCTGCGGCATATAGCCGATCATGCTGCGATCGGTGTTCGTCGCCGGATTGCCGAACACACTTGCTTCCCCCGCGTCGGGATCGATCAGTCCGGCAAGAATGCGGATCAGCGTCGTCTTGCCGGCACCATCGGGACCAACGAGCCCGGTCATGCGCCCTGCGACAATGTCTATCGACACCTTATCAAGCGCGGGCGCTGCATCCCCGAACCGCTTGACGATCGAATGGGCGCTGGCGACCGTATCGCTCACGTCACTGGTCCTTGGCGGGACGCGTGGCGGGGATCGAGACGGTGACGGGCTGGCCCTGGCGCAGGGCGTTGTCGGGATTCTGGACGATGATGCGAACGCGGTAGACTAGGTCGGTACGAAGATCCTGCGTCTGCACCGTTTTGGGCGTGAACTCGGCGGTCGGCGAGATGAAGCCGATCGTGCCTTGGTAACGCTTTGCGTTGCCATCCGCCGTCACCGTCACCGCCATGCCCGGCGAAATACGGCTGAGGTCAGGCTCGCCGACATACGCACGAACGCGCATCGGGCGATCGATCGTCAGGGTGGCGACCGTCTCACCCGACTGAACGATGGCGCCGGGTTCGCGCGCACGCGTCAGCAATGTGCCCGCGTTCGGGGCGCGCAAGACCGCATCCTTGAGATCGGTCTCGGTCTTGTCGCGCTGAGCGACCGCCGAGCGCAACTGCGCGGCCGCGGCGTCGATGTCTTCCTTGCGCGCCCCAGCCCGTTGCAGCGAAAGCGCCTGTCCGGCTGCTGCCACCTGCGCCTGCGCGGCACCATATTCCGCCCGTGACGCTTCGAACACGGCCTGACTGACCGCACCCGTTTTGACCAAACCGGATCGGCGTTCATAGTTTTCGCGAGCATTCGCCAGCGTCGCCTCGGTTTCGGCGAGCTTCGCTTGGGCCTGCCCGATCTCCTGCGCTCGGTTGCCCGCGCGGCGCTTTTGCAACTCGGCTTCGGCCACGCCAACCTGTGCCTCGGCGGCCGCCCGGGCATCATTGAGCGGAGACGGATCGAGCTTGGCGATGACATCGCCTGCCTCGATATGGGCGCCTTCCTCAAAGGGCATTCCCGCGATGCGGCCGGGCACGCGGAACGCCAGATCGACCTGCCGAATGTCGACATTGCCGCTCAGCGTCAAAACATCATCGCCGTGCGCCGCAAAAATGCCGAATCCGCGCGTTGCGACAAGGGCGATGACAAGCGCAGCAAGCGCAGCAACCGCAGCGATGCCGATGATGCGGCGGCGGGTCATGGGCGATCTCCGGCGCGATGGTCGAGAACGGCGTCGAGGTGGTCGGCAACGATCCGCTTGACGATGACGTTCTCGGCAATGCCTGCCAGGTCTCGCCCCTCGCGCTCCACCCTCTCGGCGCCGGTGGCGAGCACCTCGGCGGAGACCGGGCCGGGCACGATCCGGTAGATCTCGGCGACGAGCTCGTGGTAGCTGCGCCCTTCCTTGGCGACCAGGGAGGGGTTCGTGGTGACACCGTCGAGGATCCTCCAGGAGGCGGCTTCGGTGATTTCGGCAACGTTCGCGGTATCGATGAAGAGCTTCATTCGTCCCCTCCCGCTCTCTAGAACATCGTCTCCTGCTCGGTCTCGTCCTCGCCCACTTCGGGCTCGGCGAGGCGGGCCACCGCCACGACCTTGCCTTCCAGGCCGATGTCGATGAGCTTGACGCCCTGGGTGGCGCGGCCGATGCGGCGAACGCCCGCCGTCGAGGTGCGGATCATCATGCCCTGCGCGGTGACGAGCATCAGGAGTTTCCCGCCGGCCTTCGCGCTCAGGCGGACATCGGTGGCCTCGATGTGGCCGGAGGCGGGGATGGCGCCGCGCCTCCCGTTCCCGCAAGCAATCAGAAGGAGGGTCAAAGCAAGGCTGACCACTAGGATGATGGGCTTTCTCATTCGCTGTCTCCAGAGCACTTCGAAGCGGAAATTCCGTGCAGGATCACGTCGACCAAGGGACCCGAGAGTGACCTCACGTCGGTTGGGACGTGGGAGGGTACTAGCCCCTCGCCTTCGAGTCTGGCGCGCAAATACTGCCCATTGACTAGGAACATGGCACCGGCAACCAAGAGAAGATGGGCGATCAAGGGGTGGACTTCGCGAAAAAGGCCGGCTCGGCGGCCCTCCTCCACAATGGCCTGGGTAATTCCCATCACGGCGGTCAGCGAGGTCAGGGCTTCGACAGGAAGGCGCCCTCCCCTGTTGGCGAGCTCCCGCTGCATGAGCTGCGGGAAATGAGGTTCGTTGCAGAACATCTCGAAGTAAGTGGACTGGACCACCCGGATCTTCTCGCGCGGATCCTCAATTTCCGTTAGCCTGCGCTCGACCTCCGCGCGCAGCCGTTGGATGAAGTCCGTGATTACGGCCCCGTAGAGTGTGGCCTTGTCACCTATGTAGTAGTAGAGCATGGCCTTGTTGACGCCTGCTTTCTTGGCGATCTCGTCGATGCCAGTACCGTCAAACCCTTGCTCGGCAAAGAGGTGTCCGGCCGCGTCCAGAATCCGAGTCCGCTTTGCTTCACCTCGGCGTACCAGTGGCTCTGCGCTCATCGCCTCTCCAACTATCCGGTTGGTTTATCCAACCAGTTGGTTAATTATTGGAGCTGGGAACCTCGTTTGTCAAGTCCCCCGGGAGCGGTGGGTCAGGCTGGGCTGTGGCACACCTTGTTTGCGAGACCGCGGTCTCCGCGGTGAAGGTGTCACGGCCCCCACAAGGTGACCCACCAGGCCGAGTTGGATCAGCCCAGCGCGATTCGAGCGTTCGACCTTCAGATCCGGAGGCTCTTCCAGGCCTTTTCGGCTGAGTTGTGCCAGAGCCGTCGTGAAGCGGGACATCACCTCCCTGAACCTGAGTGCGGGAACCGGACGCGCCGTCCTTCCCCCGGGGTCAGCGCCGCGCGGACCGCCGACTCTCCCCCGCCTCCACCGGCTCGCGGGCGGCAGACGGCGCGCAGGCCTGCGCGTCCTCCGCGGCGAACCCGTCCAGGAAATCCGCGGCGGGGGTCCTCACCCCCGCACTCAGGGCGAGCGGCTCGAGGCGCTCCCGGACCTTCACCGCCTCCTCGGACGTCGGCACCTACACGCGCCGGCTCAACAAACTGTACGTCGTGACCGGCGTGCGCTGACAGGCGTCAGGCGCGAAGTTGCGGTTTGTGTAGCGAAGAGAACCATGACTGGATTCCCGCGTTCGCGGGGACGACGCGCAGGGGTCGCTGACGGATGGTGACGTGCGTTGAACCTGAGTCCTGCGGCAGCGCACACTTGGCAACCCTGGCGAGGAGGTCCCACCGCGGACGTGTTGTGGTCGAGATCAGAGGACGCCGTCGTTGCCGAGATCGCCCCGTGTCCTTCCTTGCGTTGCCGCCACCGCCTTCCGGGCGTGGTCGAGCATGTCGCGGAGGAGGGCCTCGTCCTCAGGCGGCCTCATAGAGCGGGAACGCCTCGCGCAGGATGCGGTCTCGGAAGTGGGGGCTCAGAAAACCCGGCGTGTTGAGGTCGACCTTGCGGCCGAGGAGACGGGACAGCTCGTCCTGAATCGCAATGAAGCGGAGGCCAGGCGTCCGGCCGGGCTCGAACTCGACAAGGACGTCCACGTCGCTGTCCGGGCGGGCGTCGCCGCGCAGCACCGAGCCGAACAGCGCGAACCGACGGATCCCGTGGCGCCGGCAGAGGGCCGCGAGCGCTTCCCGGTCGATGGCGAGGTCCTGAGGTGACATCGGGAGGAATGCTACCACGCTGATCGGTAACCGGCACGCGTTCGCGTACGTGTTCGCGGGGGCGGGGAAGTTCTGCAACGCGTCGGGGCCGCTTTCCGTGCCGACGGAGGCGGTGGGGTGGGCGGACACGACGCCGCCGGTCGCGGCGGCGAACCGCTCGCTGGTGCTGTTCGACCGCGGCGACGAGGTTACCGTTGAGGCCGGCGGGGAGGGGATCCGCTTCCTGCTGGTGTCGGGCAAGCCGCTGCAGGAGCCGGTCGCTTGGTACGGCCCGATCGTGATGAACACGCAGGAGCAGCTGCGGCAGGCGTTCGAGGAGCTGGAGAAGGGGACGTTCCTCAAGTAGGCGCCGCCACGCGACGGGTTTTGTGGGCTTCGCCGAGTGTGGTGCCCGGGTCCCCGAGTGCGCCTGGTGCGACCAAACGCAAGACTGGTTGCATTTGGTTACCGACGAAAAGGCACTGGCGATGGGTGTAAAGCGCACGCCGGCCGCGATCGACGACGTGGACTGGATCCCTGCGTTCGCGGGGATGACGTCATCGCGCCGAGATGTGCGGCACGCGGCTGGCGTTCGCCAAGCTCGTTGGCCCCAGCCCCCTCTCGGGATGTTGTTTGGGGAGCACAGGCGCGTGGCGGCCGGTCCGCGGGCCGCCACGCGTATCGCTCATAACGCCCCTCTCGCGGGGTCGAACTCGCGAGCGTGCTCTCGGGCGAACTCCTCGACACGGTCTCGCACCTCGCCTGCAGGTGCGAGCTCGAGACACATCTCCACGGCGGACCGGCAGTGCGCCATGTCACCTGCCCTGAAGCACGCAGAGGCGAGATGCCGCAGGTAAGCTTGCTGCCGCCACGGGCCGCTCGGCCACGACGGCTAGAGGCCCTTGTAGACGTCGCGTCGATGGCCGACCTTGACGAGGACGACGACAAGCTCGTCGTCGCGGACTTCATAGACGATTCGCCAGCTGCCCTGTCGCACGCGGTAGCGTTCGCCTACCCCGGCCAGCTTTTCGCAGCCCCGAGGGCGTGGGTTCGACGCGAGCGCCTGGACGCGCTCGACGACCTGCCGGCGGACCTTCCTGGGCTCGATCCCTTCGATCTCCTTGGCGGCGGATCGTTTGATCCGAAGGCTATAGCTTTCCACGTCGCCTCAGGCCCTTCACGAACTCCTCGAACGCCAACTCCGGCTCCTGGGCGCGTTTCTCGAACGCGTCGAGGTCCTCGGCATCTTCGGCGAGGGTCATGCGCACGGCGTCATTCACCATCTCGGACACCGAGCGGTCGCTGGAAGCGGCCTTCAGCTTGAGCGCGCGATGGACGTCAGGCTCGAAGTACACGGTCACACGGCGAGCGTCACTCATGGGTTGAGGGTAGTGCTACAACGTTGTGACGTCAAGGCGCCTGGTAGGAAGCCAACAGACGCTTGGAAGCGTATGCGGCAGCTTCTGGGGGACGGCGGGACCGGTGGCGGGGATCGCGGCCGACCCGATCTACCTCGACGTGTCGGTGCCGCCGGGCAAGCGCACAACGCTGCCTGTCGAGACGACGCGGCACGCGTTCGCGTACGTGTTTGCCGGGGCGGGGAAGTTCTGCAACGCGTCGGGGCCTCTCGCGGTGCCGACGGAGGCGGTGGGGTGGGCGGACACGACGCCGCCCGTCGAGGCGGCGAGCCGCTCGCTCGTGCTGTTCGACCGCGGCGACGAGGTCACGGTGCAGGCGGGGGAGGAGGGGATCCGGTTCCTGCTGGTGTCGGGCAAGCCGCTGCAGGAGCCGGTGGCGTGGTACGGCCCGATCGTGATGAACACGCAGGAACAGCTCCGTCAGGCGTTCGACGAGCTGGAGAAGGGGACGTTCCTGAAGTAAGCGCCGGCGCGTGGTGACTGCGGCGTACGGCGGGATCTGGATTCCCGCGTTGGCGGGAATGACGGCAGGGCGGCGGAAGGGCAGCATCGCGTCCAGGCGTCGGTCCGCGGTTGACGTTTGTCAACTGTGCCGGACCTGAAACCCAGCTGACGCCTGCGACCTTGACACCCACCCTCACCCGGGTAGAATCGGTCAAGGGCAGATAAAACAGCAAGGTCCTATCCATAAAGCGCCTGTGGGGCGCAGTTTACGACGTCTTGAAGTGCTCAATACGGCTGGGCTGCGTCGGTCAGTCCTGTCGGTCACATCTCGTGCAGGCAGGAGGTCGATGCTTCGAGCGCTGTACTCGGTCGCGGCTCTGGAGGTTGAGATCAAAGGGGTGGACGGGACGTGAGCAGGGAGGTGGGGTTCCTGCGAGCAAAGCGGAACACAGGCGCTGCTGTGTCCCGGCATGCCTGGCGAATCCTCCTGGAGATCGTGGGGTTGGCCGCCTGCTACCTGGTCGCCGCCTTCGTCGGTCTCAAGTTCGCCATCCCTCCGGGCAACGCCACCGCCATCTGGCCGCCGTCCGGGATTGCTCTGGCCGGCGTCTTGCTCCTGGGCCCATGGGCCTTGCCCGGCATCTGGCTGGCAGCCACGCTGGCGAACCTGACCACGACGATCACCTTCCCCAGCGCAGCGGCGATCGGTCTGGGCAACACCCTGGAGGCTTTGATCGCTGCGTGGTTGCTCCGGCGCAAGGGGCGCACCGCGTCCGCTTTCTTCCAAGACGCAAAAGGGGTATTTGTCTTCGCGACCGTTGCCGTGGTCGCGAGCGTTGCTGCCGCAACGGTGGGCGTCGCCGTTCTCAAGGCTGCCGGCCACCTGCCGTGGTCCTCGCTGGCGTTCAACTGGGTTACCTGGTGGCTGGGGGACATCGCGGGCATCGTCATCGTGACCCCGTTCTTGGTGTCGCTTTGGGGTGCTCCGCACTCCCTCGTCTCCAAGCCGCGATGGCTCGAAGCCGGGCTCGCAATCCTGGCCCTGGCGCTGGTGAGCCTGTTGCTCTTCGGTGGCCTCCTGGAGGCTCCGTTGGCCAGGGATCTCCTCTACCTTCCTCTTTTCCTTTTGATCTGGCTCGCGCTGCGCTTTGAACTCCAGGGGGTGACGACGGCCGCCCTCCTGATTGCGGTCGCTGCCATCTGGGGGACCTCCCGCGGGGTCGGTGTGTACGGTGGCGGGGTGGTCCCCGTGTTGTTTCTCAACCTGCAGGTCCTCATGATCAGCTACGCCTTGACCGGTCTGGCCGTGGTCGCCACGGTCAACCGGCAACGAAAGGTTGAGAGTGAGCTGCTGCGCCTGGCAACCGCCCTCGACTCGGCCGGAGAGGGGATCATGATCACCGACGCCGGCGCCACGATCACCCATGTGAACCCGGCCTTCGAGCTCATGACCGGCTACTCACGGCACGAGGTCGTAGGCAAGAACCCCCGCCTGCTGAAGAGCGGTAAGCATGACGCCGGCCTCTACCAGCGGCTCTGGGCGACCATCTCGCATGGCGGCGTCTGGCGCGGCTCGTTGGTCGATCGCAAGAAGGACTCGGGTCTCTACGACGTGGACAGCACCATAGCTCCGATCCACGAAGCCGACGGCAGCCTCGCCGGGTATGTTGCCGTGAGCAGGGATGTCACCGTGCAGAGGAACGCCGAGAAGGCGCTGCGCAACAGCGAGAGCCGCCTGCGGACGATCTTCGACTCGGCTGCCGACGGGATCATCACGGTGGACGAGGATGGGGTGATCGAGTCGGTCAATGCGGCGGTAGAAGCGATGTTCGGTCACGCGATCGGGGAGCTTGTAGGCCGCCCGGTCTCGACGTTGTTGGCGCCACCTCAAGGGCACGAGGCCTCACAGGTCCAGGGGGGGCTGCAACTGGGGGAGGTCTGGCTACCGCTTGGAGTCGTCCAGGAGCTCGTCGGCCGGCGGCGGGACGGGACGACGTTTCGCATGGACCTCATGGTCAACGAGCTGCAGCTTGAGGGTCGGCGTCTGTTCGCTGCCTTCATCCGCGACGCCACCGAGCGGTACGCCCGGCTTGACGCCGAGCGGTCTGTGCTCCACACCAACGAGGAGCTCCGCCTGGCCCGCACCATCCAGCAGCGGTTTTACCCCACCGTTGCGCCTGCGGTCACTGGCTTCGACATCGCCGGCACTTCCCACCCAGCGGAGCAGGCCGGCGGCGACTACTTCGACTACCTCCCGATGACCGATGGGCAGCTAGGGCTGGTGATTGGTGACGTGAGCGGGCACGGCCTCGGGCCGGCGCTGTTGATGTCTCAGACGCGGGCCTGCCTGCGGGCTTTGATCCTGCTTACTCAAGACGTCAGTGACTTGCTCACCCGCCTTAACGCTTTCCTCGTTGCTGACTGTGGGGAGGAGCAGTTCGTGACTCTGTTCATCGCCCGCATTGACCCGCACGCGCGCAGGCTGTGGTACGCCAGCGGGGGGCACCCGTGCTACCTGCTGCGAGCCGGCGGGCGCGTCGAGACCCTCGCCGCGACGGGCATCCCCCTCGGCATGATGCCCGGTCCGGTGCGCGGCGCACCCGAGCTGTCGCTTCATCCTGGCGACCTGCTGCTGATGGTGACCGACGGAATCGAGGAGACGGAGTCGCCCGACGGCGGCGAGCTGGGCCTCGCGAGGGTCCTGGAGGTGGTGCAGGCCAACCGCCACCGGTCGGCTTCCGAGATCGTCGCCGCTCTGTGCTCGGCGGCCAGCGACTTCGCCGCCGGCGGGTCGCAAAAGGACGACATCACGGCCGTGGTCGCCAAGGTCCTGGGCTGACCGGATAGGCGCTACCTATGAGTCTGTCGGTCGCGTCAAGCGGGGGGCAGATGCGAGGTAGGTTGTGCACGGGGTCGGTCGCGCGTCGTTGCGGTGTCAAGATGGCGGCCATCCCACCGCCTGCAGGGCTCACGTGAGCGGCCAATCCGCCCCGGCGATTATGAAAGGCGCGTGCGCAATCTGGCCGATGGAGCACAATCAAGACCCAGGTCTCACGTGCGCTCGTCCACGCCTGCCTCGAGGTCCGTGGCCAGGGCCGGGGGGTCCGCCGTTGCGACGGCCCAGATGATGTCGTGGTCGACGGCGGCGTAGCTATGGACGAGCCGGTTGCGCATGCCGACGATCTCGTGCCACGGAACCGACTCCAGTTCGAACCGCGCCGCCTCGGATACCTTGCTCGCCGCTTCGCCGATCACCTCGATGAAGCGCTCGAGCGCTGCGGCGAGGACGCCGTCGTTGCCGAGATCGCTCCGTGTCTTCCCTTGCGTTGCCGCCACCGCCTTTCGGGCGTGGTCGAGCATGTCGCGGAGGAGGACCTCGTCCTCAGGCGGCCTCATAGAGCGGGAACGCCTCACGCAGGATGCGGTCGCGGAAGTGGGGGCTCAGGAAGCCTGGCGTGTTGAGGTCGACCTTGCGGCCGAGGAGATGGGACAGCTCGTCCTCGATGGCGATGAAGCGCAGGCCCGGCGTCTGGCCGGGCTCGAACTCGACAAGGACGTCCACGTCGCTGTCCGGACGAGCGTTGCCGCGCAGCACCGAACCGAACAGCGCGAGGCGGCGGATGCCGTGACGCCGGCAGAGGGCCGCGAGCGCTTCCCGGTCCACGGACAGGTCCTCAGGCGACATCGAGAATGATGCTACCACGCTGATCGGCAACCGGCACGCGTTCGCGTACGTGTTCGCGGGGGCGGGGACATTCTGCAACGCGTCGGGGCCGCTGGCGGTGCCGACGGAGGCGGTGGGGTGGGCGGACACGGCGCCGCCGGCCGAGGCGGCGAACCGCTCGCTGGTGCTGTTCGACCGCGGCGACGAGGTCACGGTGCAGGCGGGCGAGGAGGGGATCCGGTTCCTGCTGGTGTCGGGCAAGCCGCTGCAGGAGCCGGTCGCGTGGTACGGCCCGATCGTGATGAACACGCAGGAGCAGCGCCGCCAGGCGTTCGAAGAGCTGGAGAAGGGGACGTTCCTGAACTAGGTGAGGGCCGCGACTGGCGTTGACCGGCTTCGCCAGATTCGGCACCCATCAATCTCAAGCGACCGCGGACCTCACGACGTGGATCACCGCCGAGGGGTTGGCGGCATTGGGTGTAAACTCACCTAGCTTAACCAATTGAATCGAGTCCGGCATCGAAGGGACGCGATGGCGCAGACACGAGGCATCATGAGCGCGCAGGTCGATGGCCGGCATCGTGGATTTCTCGCGCCCAGCGCTCTCAGGCGCATGGTACGCGTGCAGCCGTGACGCAGAGGGAGGCCGCATTGGTAAGGAAGCCCGGACTATTTCCTGCCCCCGTCGAGGATGACGGGCTCCTCGCAGCAAACGTCGGACCCTGGGGCGGGCCGGTTCGTGCGGCGAGGTCGGTGATGCAATGAGATCTTCGGGCGAGCCTCCGAAGAAGGAGAAGAGCCGGCCGGCTCCCCGCACCGACACGGAGGGTCCCGGACGGTCGCCGGAATGGCAGGAGGCGATCTTCGAGGGTTCCCGCGACGCGATCTTCATCAGCGACGAGGACTCCCGTTTTATCGCGGTGAACCGCGCGGCGTGCGACCTGACCGGCTACGCTCGGGAGGAGCTACTCGATCTGAGGATCCCCGATCTTCATGACGACGTGGACCTTGACGCCTACCACCGGTATCACGACCTCATCATGGCCGGGCAAGACGCCCTCAGTGAAGCCCAGCTCCTCAGAAAGGACCGCACCAAGGTTGCGACAGAATTCAACAACAGTCGAATCGTCATCGGTGGCACGCGGTATATGCACACCACCGCGCGGAACATCACCGAGCGCCGACGGGCCGAGGCCGCCTTCCGCGAGCGGGATGAGTTCTGCCAGAGGATCTTCGACGGCGCCAACGACGGAATGGCCATCGTCGGCCTGGGCGGACAGATCCTGGAGGCGAACCTCACGGCGTCCCGGCGGCTCGGGTACACCGTCGACGAGCTGAAACGAATGACGGTCGCGGAGATCGATTCGCCCGAGG
>PKYI01000174.1 GCA_003133645.1 Acidobacteriota bacterium
CCGGGCCGGGGAGGTCGTGCGCGAGGCGCCACGCGCACGACCTCCCCGGCCCGGGCGTGGTCATCGTCAAGCACGGCGGGCCCTGCGGCGCGGGCCTCGGCGAGGTGCCGGCCACGGCGTACGTGCGCGCCCTCGCGTGCGATCCCGTCTCGGCGTTCGGCGGCGTCATCGCCTCGTCCCTCCCGCTCGACGGCGAGGCCGCGGCCCGCATCGGACAGCTGTTCGCGGAGGTCGTCGTCGCCCCGGCCGTCAACCAGGAAGCGCGCGAGGCGTTTCTCGCCAAGAAGAACCTCCGCGTCCTCACCGCCCAGCGCCCGGCGGCCCCGGCCCCGCGCCTCCGGGTCATCGACGGCGGCCTGCTCGTGCAGAGCGCGGACGCCGGGTGGGACGAGTCGTGGCGCGTCGTCACCGAACGCACCCCGAGCGAGGACGAGCGTGCGGCGTTGACGCTCGCCTGGCGGGTCGCGAAGCACGCGCCGTCCAATGCGGTCGTGATCGCCAACGCCACCGCGACGGTGGGGATCGGCGCCGGCCAGCCGAGCCGCGTTGACTCGTGCAGGATCGCGGTCGAGAAGGCCGGCGCCGCCGGTCTCTCGCTCGCGGGCACCGCCGCAGGCAGCGACGCCTTTTTCCCATTCCCGGACGGGGTCGAGGTGCTGGCGGAGGCCGGCGTGAGCGCGGTGGCGCAGCCGGGCGGTTCGGTGCGCGACGCCGAGGTGGTCGAGGCCGCGAACCGGCTGGGCATCGCGATGGTGTTCACCGGACGGCGCCACTTCCGCCACTGAGGCCGCCATGCTGACCGCGCTCCTCCTCCTCGTCCTCTCCGCGAACCCGGCGCCCGACGCGCTCGACCGCCTCGCCGGCGCGTTGCGCGCCAGCCGGGGATGGCGGGCGGCATTTGCGCAGGAGTACATCCCCGAGGGGTTCGACACCGGAACCACGGAGCGCGGGACGGTCACGCTCGCGCCGCCGGCGCGCCTCCGTTTCGACTACATCTCCGGCGCGGCCCGCATTTTCGCGACGGACGGCTCGGTCGGCCGCCTCGTCGACCCCGGCGCCGGCACATGCGATGCGGTCCGTCTCGACGCGGGGGTCTGGGCCCGGCTGCCGCTCTCGGCGGTCCTCGACCCAGCCGCCGCCCGTCGCGCCTTCGTCGTCGAGGCGAACGGCGCGGCCATCCGCCTGATCCCCAGGGAGCCGACCCCCGACCTCGCGCAGGTGACGGTGACCATCGGCCCCGACGACCTCCCGCACGATGTCACGGTGCGGGACGCCAGCGGCAACCGCAACCAGTTCACATTCAGCGGCTGGCGCCCCGACCGCGAGCCTCCCCCCTCCTTCTTCCAGCCCTCGCTCCCCGGCTCCAGCCCCTGCGCCCCGGAAGAGTAATGACATGGGGCCGTGTTGCAGCTACGATGGTCGCCGCCGCCGCGAGCGGCTGGAGGACGAAGCCCTGAACGCACCGCGCCCGTCACCGGACCCGAACGCAGCCTCGCTGGCGGCCAGCTTCGAAGTCGTGCGCCCCCGGCTCGAACTGGTGGAGCGCTTCATCGCCGACCAGCTCGGCGGCGGCCCGGAACTCGTCAGGGAGGCGGGCGGCTACGTGCTCCAGGCCGGCGGCAAGCGGCTGCGCCCCGCGATCCTGCTAACGGTCTCGCGCCTGCTCGGCTATCACGGCGACCTCGACCTCCGCTACGGCGCGATCGTCGAGATGATCCACACCGCCACGCTGGTGCACGACGACATCATCGACAGTGCCACGGTCCGCCGCGGCCGGGCGACCGCCAACCACCGCTGGGGGAACCAGCTCACCGTCCTCCTCGGGGACTGGCTGTACCTGCGGGCGATCGACCTCGCGCTGCAGGTCGCGGACATCGCAGCGATGCAGCGCCTCTCGTTCGCCACCACGCAGATGACCGAGGGTGAGATCCTCGGCCTTGCCCTGCAGGGGGTGGTCGGCGTGACCCGCGAGCAGTACCTCGAGATCACCCGCCGCAAGACCGCCGAACTCTTCGCCGCGGCGTGCGCCCTGCCGACCCACTTCTCACCCGCGTTCGAGCGCCATCGGCGGGCGCTCGACGAGTACGGGCGCAACATCGGCATGTGCTTCCAGATCGTCGACGACATCCTCGACATCGTGGGATCGCAACAGCGCCTCGGCAAGCCGGTGTTCTCCGACCTGCGCGAGGGCAAGCTCACGCTCCCGTTCATCCTGGCGCTCCCCCGCATGGCCGCCGCCGAGCGCGCGATGGTGGAGCGCGTTCTCCTCAACGGCGACCTCCCGGACGCGGATCCCGAGAGCCTGCGCACCCTCCTCGACCGCCTCGGGGTCGTGGACGAGGCGCGCGAGATCGCGGACGAGTTCGGGCGCCGCGCGATCGCCGCCATTTCCGAGTTGCCTCCTGGGCCCGAACTCGACGCCCTGGCGGCTGCGCCCCGCTTCGTCGTCGAGCGCGAGTTCTGATCATCTTGCCAGTTGACATTTCGGGTGTTAGATTGTCGATTGAACATGGTAGCGGCGATCTTGCGTCAGGTGGTCGGGCGGGAAAGCGAGTCCCAGGCGGATTACGCGCTCGTTTCGGCCTTTCGAGCGCAGATCGTGCGCGCGCTCGGCGAGGGCCGCTGGCGTTTTGCCGACCACTTCTGCGACAAGCTGCTCGCCGAAGAGCCGTGCAACCTCGAGGCCTGGCTCCTGAAAGGACACCTGGCCTGGCGCCACTTCCAGGACACCCGGGCCGCCCTCAACTGCTTTCAGCGGGTCGTCATTCTGGGGGGGTTCGAGTCGTCCAACGAGTACGTGGCACGGGCCCGAAGCTCCCTGGCACAACTCCTGGAGCAGTTGAGCTGAACTCCTCGGTTACGGGCCACACCTCGGCCCCCGTCGGCCGCTGCACCCCGAAGACGTAGATCCTGGCGATCAGCCGCGGCTCCGGGTCGAGCCACCGGCGCTGGCCGCTGACGCGAGCCACCGGCTGCGCTCCCTCGCGCAGCGCCCACGGCTCGTCGGCGGTGCCGCCGGCCGTGGCGGCGAACGCCGCTCCGTCGCCGGCGAACTCAAGCCACAGGTAGCCGAAGACCGGACGCGGCAAGGGGATCTCCCACCCGCCGTTCGGCAACGCTCGGATCGCCCCCGCCCCCATTCGGACCGGCTCCTCCACCACGGCCTCGTCCAGCGTTCGGGGGTGCGAAAGGGGCTTCGGGTACCCCCAGGGGAAGTGCGGCGGGCGCCCCCAGTCGACCGGCGCGCGCGCGTCGAAAGGCTCGTGCGCCGCGAGCGAGAAGCGGGGCCGGGCCGCGAACGCCGGCCCGCTCACCAGCACGTTGCGGCCGACGCCGTCGACGTCGAGCGCCAGGAGCAGACCGCCGACCGGAGTGGGCGAGCGCACCTCGGCGGCGATCACGTTGTCCCCCTGGCGGAGCAGGTGGCCGACGTCGAAGAGGTCGAGGCGGAACCCGGGACGGCTCCAGCCGCACGCCGCCGCGGTCCCGTTCACGTACACCACGTACTCGCGGTCGCCGCAGACCTTCAGGAGCGCCCCTCGCGGCGGCGCGTCGAGGTGCAGCGAGGCGACAAACAGGGCAGCCTGAGGGTGGACCTCGTCAAGCTCGTCGGTGACCCAGATCCAGCGGGCTGCCCCAGTGAGGTGGGACAACTCCCGCTCCCAGAAGGCGTGCACGGCGAACGCTGCAGCCGCCACTCCGACGGCGAGAACGAGAAGCGTGAGGTGTTGCCGGCGGCGGGTCGGCTCGCGCACCGGGAGAGTGTAGCAACCCCGCCGCAGGAGAGCGCGTTCCGTTTGACACCCACAGGCCGATGCCTTAGAGTGCCGCCACAGGATGGACAGGAACCGCGTCCTTGCCGTGATTCCGGCGCGTTACTCCTCTACCCGCTTCCCCGGCAAACCCCTCGCCCCCATCGCGGGCAAACCGATGGTGGCGCACGTCGTGGAGCGGGCGGTGGATGCCGGCTGCTTCGACGAGGTGATCGTCGCCACCGACGACGAGCGCATCGCGAAGGCCGCCGCGGCTGCCGGAGCCCGCCCGGTGATGACCGGCAAGTGCCGCAGCGGCACCGACCGCGTCGCGGAGGCCGTCCGCGGCCTGCCGGCGGGCGCGGTGCTCAACGTTCAGGGGGACGAGCCGGCCCTACCGCCGGAGAACCTGCGCCTGCTGGCCCGATTCCTGCGCGACAACCCGCAGGCGCCGATGGCGACGCTCGCGCTCCCGGGCACGGCGCAGGACCTCGACAACCCCAACATCGTCAAGGTGGTGTGCGACCTCACCGGGCGAGCGCTGTACTTCTCGCGAGCCCCGATCCCGTTCCCCCGCAACGCGGTCGCGGGCCTCGTGCGCCGCCACATTGGGCTGTACGGCTTCCAGAAGCACGCGTTGCTCGCGTTCGCCTCGTGGGAGGAAACCGGCATCGAGAGGGCGGAGGGACTCGAGCAGCTGCGCGCCCTCGCCCACGGCATGGCGCTGCACGTGCTCGACGCCGCCGCTGACTCCGTGGCGGTCGACGTCCCCGGCGACATCCCCCGCGCCGAGGCCGCCCTCGCGGCCCTCCTCACCCAGAGGAAACGCCCATGATTGGAAAGACGTGGTCCATGGTCAGTGGCCCGTGGTCCGGCCCTCCCTCCAGGTTCCCCATCGAGGGCCGAGAGCACGCCAGGTTCATGGACCACGGATCACGGATCACGGTCTTGAAAGGTGGTGGTTGATGGCAACGAAGTACGTCTTCGTCACTGGCGGCGTGGTCTCGTCCCTCGGGAAGGGGATCACGGCGGCGTCGATCGGCGCGCTCTTCGAGGCGCACGGGCTCAAGGTCACGTTGATGAAGTGCGACCCGTACATCAACGTGGACCCGGGCACGATGTCGCCGTTCCAGCACGGCGAGGTCTACGTCACTGACGACGGCGCCGAGACCGACCTCGACCTCGGCCACTA
>PKYI01000207.1 GCA_003133645.1 Acidobacteriota bacterium
CCGCGGCGCGGGCGAGCGGCGCGGCGGCGCGGCGGGCGAGGAGGTCGAGGAGCGGCGAGGCGCTGACGAGCAGCACGCCGAGCAGCGCCAGGGCGGCGAGGAGCGCGGCCACCGGCAGGTCGTGCCACGCGGGAGCGCGGGCGAGGGCCACCGCCGCGGCTCCGAAGGCGAGCGCAAGCCCCGCCGCGCGCCGCCGCGAGGGGCGGCGGAGAAACTCCGGCTGTTCGCTGGCGAGCCCTTGCAGCGGCGGCGTGCGCACCGCCTCGACGAGCGGCAGCGCGGCGGCGAGCAGCGACGCGCCCACCCCGATGGCGATCCCGGCGACCGCGAGCCACAAGGGCAGCCGGATCTCGGTGGCGGGGATGCCGCGCACGACCGCAGCCACCGTGGAGCGCACGCTGGCGAGCGCCGCGCGGGCGCCGAGGACGCCTCCCGCGACGCCAAGAACGCCGCCCAGGACCCCGATGCCGGTCGCTTCGACCAGCACCGCCCGCGCGATCTGGCCGCGGGACGCGCCAAGCGAGCGCAAGAGGGCGAGCATGCCGCGCCGCTGCACCACCGAGGTGGCGAGGGTGGTGGCCACCAGCACCGCGCCGACGAACAGCGAGACCCCCGAGAGCGCGGCCAGGTTGAACTCGAGCGCGCGCACCATGCGGGAGGTCGCGCTCGCCCGTGCGCGCGGCTCCTCGACGGTGACGCCCGCGGGGAGCAGGCGGCGGATCTCGGCGGCCACGCTGGCCTCATCCACGCCGCGGCGGGGGACGAGCTCGATGCGGTCGAGCCGGCCGAGCCGGCCGAACAGCTCCTGCGCAAGCGCCACGTCCATCACCACGACGCGGTCCCAGGCGGAGCCGAAGCGGCGCGGGACGAACGTGCCCGCCACGGTCAGGCTCTCGCGGCGGGCGCGCACCGAGAGCTCGAGTCGGTCGCCGGGGTGCAGTCCCAGGCGAGCGGCGAGGCGCGCCGGCAGCAGCACCCCCCTCCGGGTCAGCAGGGACCTGATCTCCTGCGGGGAGGGTAGTGCGGTCGCCGCGGGTTCGATGGCGCGGACCTGGTCGTCGAGCAGGAGGTCCACCCCCAGCACGCGGACCGCGTCCCCGAGCGCCGGCAGCAGAGCGATCTCCTCGATCACGGGCACCACCACCGCGTCGCCCGTGAGCGGCCGCAGCCGCCCAAGCAGCGCCTCCGGCACGCCGTCGGGGCCGGCCACCTCGAGGCGGGCGTGGCCGGCGACCTCCTCCACCCCCTGCTCGAGCGTCGCCACCGCCGCGCGGCTCGCCGCGACCGTAGCCACCAGCGCTGCGATCCCGGCCGCCACGCCGACCACGGTCGTCAGCAGGCGGAGCGGCCTCCGTCGGGCGGGCCGCACGACGAGAGTGCGCAGCAGCATCGCTACAGCACCGCCTCGATCGCGGCGTCGCGCATCCGGATCACGCGGTCGGCGGCGGTGGCGATCGCCTCGTCGTGGGTGGCGAGCAGGAGCGCGCTCCCCTCCTCGCGGCGCAGCTCGTCCATGAGCCGGAGCACCGCCGCCCCGGAGGCCGAGTCGAGCGCACCGGTCGGCTCGTCGGCGAGCACCACCGCGGGGCGGTGCACGAGCGCCCTGGCCACCGCGGTGCGCTGCTGCTCGCCCCCGGAGAGCTGCGCCGGGAAGTGGTCCTTGCGGTGCGTCAGGCCGACGCGGCGAATGAGGTCGAGCACCCGCGCGGAATCCCTGCCGCCGTCAAGCGCGAGCGGGAGCGCGATGTTCTCCTCAACCGTGAGGTGGGGCATCAGGTGGAACGACTGGAACACGATCCCGGTCGAGTGGCGGCGCGCCCGCACGAGGACGGCCTCGCCCGCGGTCGCGAGGTCGGCGCCGGCCACGAACACCGCCCCCGCGTCCGGGCGGTCGACCCCGGCGACCAGGTTGAGCGTCGTGGACTTGCCGCACCCCGACGGACCGACCAGAGCGACCATCTCGCCCCCGGCCAGCACGAATGAGACATCGCGCAGAGCGTGGACGAGCTCGTCGCCGCGGCGGTAGCTCTTGCTGACGTTGACCAGCTCGACGACGGCGGCCATGACGGCAGTCTAGAACGCCGCGAGGTGCGAGTCGCCCCCGGCGGCCCGCCGCAGCTCGTCCTCGAGGTCGTCGAGGGTGGCGAGAAGCGTGATCCCCGGCCGCAGTCCCGGGAGGAGCGGCGCGCCGGCGCCGCCGATCCAGAGCGCCACGGCGTCCGCGAGCGCCGCGCGCAGCCGGTTGACCTGCCGGGCGCTGGCAGGGAGCGCGGTGTGCGGCGTGACGGAGACCCCGACCGCCAGGGGGTCGAGTCGCGCCGCGGCGCTCGCGATCTCCCCGACCGGGGTCTGGGCCCCGAGGATGCGGACACGCCGGCCGGCGAGGGCGGTCACGAGCGCCGCGGCCTGGAGCCCGATGGTGTGCCGCTCGCCGGGGAGGGTCGCGAGCAGGACGGGTTGTCCCTGAGCGCCATGCTCGAGCGAGGCTCGCAAGGTGCGCAGGGTGTCCTCGACGATCTCCGATAGGAAATGCTCGTGCTTGATTTCGAGCCGGCCGGCCGCCCACGTCCCGCCGACTGCGGCCGTGAGCGGCACCAGCCTCTCGTGCAGGAACGCGCGCACGCCCATGCTCGCCGAGGCCCGGGCCAGGGTGCACACGATCCCTTCGCGGTCGAACTCGCGCGCCCTCTCGAGGACCCCGGCCGCCCACACCGCCGCGCTGTCGGTCTCATGGAGCGAGGCCCCGAGGAGATCCTGCAGCCGTTCGTTGGGCAGCGAGACCACGTCGCCCGCGCGGTGGCCGAGACCGATCGCCTGCGCGATCAGACGGAGGCGGGCGACCTGCTCCTCGCTGTAGCGCCGGTGGCCGGACGGCAGCCGCACCGGCAGCGGAAAGCCGAACCGGCGCTCCCAGGCGCGCAATGTGTGCGGCCCGATCCCGGTGCGGCGCGCCACTGCGGCGATCGGCCACAGCGGCGGCTGCCCGGCCGCGGCGACGACCCGCGCCTTCATTTGCCGGGCGTCCCGCCCGCAAGGCCGGACAAGCGCGCAAGGGCGGCGCACAGGCCCGCGAGCGCCTCTGGGATGCGCACGCTCTCGCCGGCCAACGATCGGCCGGAAGCGCCGGGAGACGTGCGCCCGACGACGGTGGGCGCCAAGGCGCGCACGGGAGCTTCGTTCTTCACGGTCACCACAACGACGACCACCGGCGCTTTCATTTCCGCCGCGTCGGGTCGCGCGAGTAAGATGATGGAAAGGCACGGCATGAGCACCGCACCCCTGCTCCTCCTCGGCTGGGTCCTGATGGCCGCGATGATGGCGGCGCTATGGCTCCTCCAGCGCGCGCGGCGCGATGCCGGCGTCGTCGACGTCGGCTGGGCCGCCGGCCTCGGGTTGCTGGCGATCCTCTACGCGGCCGCAGGCGGCGGCGACCCGTTGCGGCGGGTGCTGGTGGCGGTCATGGCGGGCGCGTGGTCGCTGCGCCTGACGTGGCACCTGCTCGCCGACCGGATCCTCGGCAAGCCCGAGGACCGGCGCTACCAGACGCTGCGGGCGCGGTGGGGAAGGCGGGCGCAGGCGCGCTTCTTCCTATTCTTCCAGGTCCAGGCCGTGGCCGATGTCGTGCTGTCGCTGCCGTTCCTCGTCGCGATGCGGGGCGGCGTCGCGCTGGGCGCCCCCGGGATCGCCGGTGTCACGGTCTGGGTCGTCGCGGTGCTGGGCGAGGCGCTCGCGGACGCCCAGCTCGCCCGCTTCCGCGCCGATCCGGCGAACCGCGGCACGACGTGCCGGATCGGCCTCTGGCGCGCCTCGCGCCACCCGAACTACTTCTTCGAGTGGCTGCACTGGTGGTCATACGTGCTGCTGGCGGCAGGCTCACCGGGGTGGTGGCTGGCGCTCATCGGCCCCGCGCTGATGCTTTACTTCCTGCTCAAGGTCACGGGGATCCCGGCCACCGAGGCACAGGCCGTGCTCTCTCGCCCCGACTACGCCGAGTATCAGCGCACGACGAGCGCGTTCATCCCGTGGTTCCCGAAGAGACAGGGGACCGGGGTCCGGGGTCCGGGCTCCGGGAACGACATCGTACGGTGAGGTCTGGCGACGGTCGTTCCGGCCGTCAGTCCCAGGACTTCAGGCGCGGCCACGCCGACGCGAGCGTCCACCCTTTGGGTTTGCGGCACACGAAGAGCGTGAAGTGTTCCTGGGCCATGGTGTACTTCTGGCCGATCTCGGCGACAGCCTGGACGTCCTCGAACTCGCGCTCCAGCACCTCGCGGCGGTCGCCGAGGACGATCATGACGTCGCCGGAGTACCCCCGCGGCCCCCAGTACCAGTAGGTGAGGTGCCCGCTGATCGCCTTGGGAAGCCCGAGTGCGGGACCGTAGAAGTCGATCGCTCCGGCCTGCCCGTACTCGTTGCCGAAGATCGCGCAGCGCTCGCGCTCGGCGGGGGGAAGCGCGAAGTAGGCCTTGGCCACGGTCTGCGCCATCTCCGGCCAGCCGAAGCGGTCGGCGAACAGCTGCGGCAGCGCGCTCGCCTTGCGGTGCTCGATCTGCGGCTGGCTGAGGTGGATCGCCTGCGTGTAGCGCAGGTACGTCTGCGGCGACAGGAGCGGCATCGCAATCGGCGCCAGGACCGCGGCGGCGAGCGCCACGGCGCTCGCGTACGCCAGCTTCACCCATCCCCACCCGGGGCGGGCGAGCCACGCCTCGAGCGCCACCGCTCCGGCGGCGAAGAGGAGCGCGTAGGCGGGAAGCGGGTAGTAGACGCGGCCGTGGACGGCCAGCAGCACCGCGATGGTGACGACGTAGGCAAGACCGAGCGCTCGATACGGTCGGGCGGCCCGGCCGGCGAGCAGTCGCCACAGCCCGGCCAGCCAGATCGGGGCCGCGAGCGGGCCCAGGAAGACGACCTGCTGCGCCATGAACTGCAGCGGCGAGAGCTCGACGTTGCGGCCGTTGCGGCGGACGTTGGCGAGCTGCTCGAGGTGGGGGAAGTGGTGCCGGATCATCCAGACCAGGTTGGGCAGGAAGACCAGGAAGGCGATCGTTCCGCCCGCCAGGAACCAGCGGTTGCCCATCAGCCGGCGCTCGGGAGTGAGCAGCAGGCCGGCCACGAGGGCGAAGCCGAACAGCAGCATCGTGTCCTTGTTCTCGAGCCCGATCCCCGCGAGCAGCCCGAACAGGAGCCATAGCCTCGTGTTGCCGGTCCTGATGATGCGGAGCAGCACGAGCGCGCACCCCATCCACAGCAGCGCCTCGATCGAGTTCATCGAGAGGTAGCTTGAGGCGAGCAGGTCGCCGGGCGCGGTCGCGACGGCGAGCGCGGCCAGTCCCTGCGCGAACCGCTTCCCGCCCAGCTCGCGCACCAGCGCGCCGGCGAGCAGGACGAGGCCGGCGCCCGCGAGCGCCGGGAAGAGCCGGATCGCGACCATCGAGTCGCCGAACAGGCCGCGCGCGAGCCACGCCTGCACCGCCGTCAGCGGCGGCATGTCCACGTACCCCCACGCCAGGTGCTCCCCGCATGCGAGGAAGTACAGCTCGTCGATGAACAGCCCGTAGACGTTGGCCCCGGCGAGGTGGAGCGCGAGCGTGCCCGCGGCGATCAGACCGACGAGCGCCGACCCGCTCCTCCACCGGTGCACAAGTGCGGCGCGCAGGCTGCCGCCGGTCAACATCTCGCGCTCCCGGCGGCGACGAAGAGCTCGTGGTACTCGCGCAGCTCGGCGGCCCATCGGCCGGGCGCGAGCACGTGGTGGTTCCCGAGCGGGCGCTCGAGCAGCTCGCGGACGTCCGCGGCGAGGTGCACCTGGACCTGCGTGCGGCAGCGCTCCGGACTGGCGCCGCTTCCGACGACCTCGGCATCCGAGACGAACAGGGCGCGCAGGTCGGCGCCCCCGATGCGGGCCACGGTGGCGGGTCCCGGTGGGACCTCGCCCGCGATGCCGACGCCGAGCGCCGACTCGAAGTGCGAGCGCAGCGAGTAGCGCGACACGAGGCGGCGGGGAATCGTGCAGTGCGCCAGCCACAGCGCGCCGGCCGCCTGGTCGATCTCCTGCGGGTTCGCCATGAACCCCGGCCCGCCGGTCGTCAGCTGCATCCAGAGCAGCGTCAGCGCCGCCGGCACGTCGCCCTCGCAGCCCGCCACGATGCCCTCGTCCTGCAGCCACGAGAGCGCCAGGCAGCCGGTCGTGCCGGCTCCTGTCACGAGGTCGAAGCAGCGCACCGTGCACGCGTCGAGGTGATGGGCGCGGACGACGGCGCCGAGCGCGACGGTGACGCGCGCGGCGGCATCGAGATCGGATGGCGACGGCTCGCGGACCGCCTCGGCGCCCGCCGTGGCGTCGTTCCTGACGCGCTCCGCCTCGCCGGCGTCGGCGTCGCGCAGCGCCTCGAAAACCTCGCCCATCGAGACGTCGACGACCGCCGGGCCCCACGTCGCCTGGACGAGCTCCGCGGACGGCGTGCTCGCCACAAGCCAGTCGGACGGGACGCCGATGCGGCCGAGCCGCACGGAGTGCAGACGCCGGCGCACCTCGAGGTGGCGCGCGAGGCGCGCGAGCGAGCGGTCCTCACCGTCGTCGAGCAGGTAGATCCGGCCGCTGCGTCCGCGCTGGCGCAGCCAGCTCAGGACCTCGAGCGCGGCGGGGAGCGAGTTGAGTTCGGTGTGCGCCAGCAGGAACACCGGTCCCAACGCCCGCTCGATCGCCTCAAGCGCCAGGCGCTCCGTGCCTCCGGTGACGATGAGCAGGACGTCGGGCGGGTCGCTCTCGCCGGTTGTGAAGCGGTAGGCGACCTGGCGCCGTTGCAGGTACTCCTCGACGCGGGCCACCGCCGCGGCGACCTGCGCCGGGGGGTTGAGCGCGGCGGCGAGTGGGCGGATCGACAGCATGTGCGAAAGAGGATAGCCCCTCTGGCGAACAGAGAGGCCGGGCCGGGAGCGACGGGTCGGAGACCTACCTGGTGGCGGGCGGCCTCACCACGAGCTGGCGAGGGGGCCGATCTCCTTCTCCACTGCGGCGAGAACGTCGCAGCGCTCGACGCAGGCCATCATCGCGTTGTGGTCGGCGAACAGCGGACGGTCCACCTCGAGGTGCTCGACGACCTTGCGCACCGCGGTCTTGGCGGCGCGGGTGCCGGCGCCGGGCGTGAACTCGCGGAAGTCGAGCGCCTGCGCCGCGGCGATCATCTCGATGCCGAGCACACCGAAGGCGTTCGTCAGGATCTGCTTGGTCTTCAGCGCCGCGTTCATCCCCATGCTGACGAAGTCCTCCTGGTCGGCCGCCGCCGGGATCGACTGGACGAACGACGGCGCCGAAAGGATGCGCTGCTCGACGATCAGCATGTCGGCGGTGTACTGCGAGAGCATGTGGCCGGAGAACATCCCCGCGCCCTTGGTGAGGAACGCCGGCAGCCCAACCGAGAGGGCGGGGTTCAGCAGGCGGTTGAGGCGGCGCTCGGAGAGCACCGACACCATGGTGACCCCGGCGCCGACGGTGTCGAGCGGCATCGATACCGGCGTCCCCTGGAAGTTGGCGCCGGTCAGCACGCGGTTCTCCTCGGCGACGAAGATCGGGTTGTCGGCGACGCCGTTGAGCTCGATCTCGAACTGCTTCCTCGCGTACGCCATCATGTCGCGCAGCGCGCCGATGACCTGCGGCGTCGCGCGCATCGAGTAGGCGTCCTGCACCTTGACCTTGAGCTTGCCGGTGACGAGGTCGGAGCCGTCAATGACCTTGCGCAGGTTGGCGGCGCAGGTGACCGCGCCCGGGAAGCCGCGCAGCTCGTGCACCATCGCCTGGTACGGTTTCATGTTGGCGAGCAGCGCTTCGAGCGACATCGCGGCCGCGATCTCGGCCTGCTTGATCCAGCGCTCGATGTCGTGCAGCAGCAGGCAGCCGATGCCGGTGATCAGGTTGGAGCCGTTGATCGCGGCGAGGCCGTCGCGCGCCTGCAACCCCGGCACCGGCACGCCGGCCAGCTCCATCGCCTTCGCGGTCGGCATGCGCTCGCCGCGGTAGAACGCCTCCCCCTCGCCCATGAGCGAGAGCGCGAGCTGGCTCATCGGCGCGAGGTCGCCACACGCCCCGACGCTGCCCTTCTCGCACACCACCGGGGTGACGCCGGCGTTGAGCAGCGCGACGTAGGTGAGCGGGATCTCCGGGCGGCAGCCGGAGTAGCCGCGGGCGTGGACGTTGACGCGCGAGACCATCGCCGCGCGCACGTGCTCGACCGGCGCGGGCGCGCCGATGCCGGCGGCGTGGTTGTAGATCAGGTAGCGTTGGAACTGCTGGACCTGCTCGTCGGAGAGCACGACCTCGGAGAACTCGCCGATGCCGGTATTGACGCCGTACATGATCTCGTGCGCCGAGATCTTCCGCTCGAGCATGGCGCGGCACGTCTTGATGCGCTCGACCGCGGCGGGCGAGAGTTCGACCTTCTCGCCGTGGCGCGCGACGTTGACGACGTCCTCGATGGTCAGGCGCTGTCCGTCCAGGGTCACAGGCATGGGTGGATCCTTCCCGGCCGGGCCGCCGCCCGACCGAACGGTGCGCGGCAATAATACCGACTTTTCACAAGCGGGGTGCGAGCCGCCCCTGACGGCTCACCCCGGCAGGCCAGCATCCTCGGCGGCCAGGCGGGCGATCCCCGACCAGTCGATCGCGCCCATGCCGCGCCCCACGGCCGCGAGGAAGCGATCGTGCAACGTGCTTGCGAAAGGCATCGGCACCGACCTCACATCCGCGGCGGCGAGCGCGAGGCGCATGTCCTTGAGGCCGAGCGCCAGGGCGAAGCCGGCGGGCTCGAAGCGCCGCGCGGCGATCGCGCCGCCGTAGTTCTCGACGACGGGCGAGCGGAAGAGGGCGTTCATCACCGTCATGAACGTGCCGGGATCCACCCCCCAGGCGCGCGAGAGCACCTGGGCCTCGGTCAGGGCTTCGATCACCGACGCGAGCATGAAGTTGCCGGCGACCTTCACCACGTTGGCAGCCTCGGGCTCGCGCCCGGCGACGAAGACCCCCTGCCCGATCGCGTCGAACGCGGGACGGCAGGCGGCGATCGCGGCCTCGTCGCCGGCCGCAACGATCCACAGCTTGGCCGCGGCGGCCGCTTCCGGTCGGCCGAACACGGGCGCCGCCACGTAGCGCTGGCCGGCGGCAGCGTGGGCGGCGGCGAGCCGGCGCGAGAGGGCGGCCGAGATCGTGCTCATCGAGGCGTGCGCCGCGCCGCGCGGCAGCGCGCCGACGAGACCGTCCGCGCCGAGTACGACCTGCTCGACCGCCGCGTCGTCGGCCAGCATCGTGACCGCGACCTCGACGCCTGCCGCGGCGGCGGCGGGAGTGGCCGCGACCGTCGCCCCGAGCACTTTCAGCTCGGCGGCGTGCCCGGCGCTGCGGTTGTAGACGGCGACGGCATGCCCGGCCCGCAGCAGGTTCGCCGCCATCGGCGCCCCCATGTGGCCCAGTCCCGCAAACGCGATCCTCATCGTGACCTCCCTCGTCCGGCCGGAGCCGGAACGGCATCAGCCCTTGACCGCGAGCCCACGCGCGGCGAGCAGGGCCCGGAGCGCGTCGCGGCGGTCGCCCTGCAGCTCGAGCGCCCCCTCCCGCACGGTGCCGCCGGTGCCGAGCGAGCGCTTGAGTGAGCGCAGCAGCTCCTCGAGGTACGCCGCGTTGCGCGGCAGGCCGTCCACCACCGTGACGCTCTTGCCGCCGCGCCCCTTGCTCTCCAGGCGCAGCTTGGCCGTGACCCTCGCCGGGACGGCCTCTTCGAGCCGGCTCGAGCACTGACACCGGCCGGCCGGCCACCCGCACGTCGGGCACAGCTTGCCGGTCTCGGTGGAGTACACGGGCCGGCCGCGGCCGCGGGATGGCTCCATGCCCTCATTATCCCGCAGACGTCCCGCCGCCGCGGGCGCTTACTCGTACCGGAGCGCTTCGATCGGGTCAAGCTTGGCGGCCTTGTACGCCGGGTAGGTGCCAAAGAAGAAGCCGACGAGGCCCGAGACGCCGAAACCCGCGGCGATCGCCCAGAGCGAGATGCTGGTGGGGAACGGGCTCACGGCGCCGACCAGGTGCGACAAGCCGACGCCGATGACGACGCCGGTCGCGCCGCCGACCAGGGCGAGTGTGATCGCCTCGGTGACGAACTGCTGCCGGATGTCGGCCCGGCGCGCCCCGAGCGCGCGGCGCACGCCGATCTCGCGCGTGCGCTGGGTGACGTTCATGAGCATGATGTTCATCACGCCGACGCCGCCGATGACCAGCGAGATCCCCGCGATCACGAGCATCGCGGCGGAGACGCCGCCGGTGATCTGGCGGAACGTCCTGATCGTGCGCTCCGGGGTGCGCACACCGAAGTTGTTGGGCTGGGAGAAGCGCAGGCCGCGGCGCTCGCGCAGGATCTCGGTGCCCTGCTCGATGGCGAGGTTCACCCACTCGGGCTTCTTGGGAACGGTGGCGATGACGACGCCGTACGTGCGCTTCACGTCCGGCCAGATGCGGTCGAAGATCCCGACCGGGATCTCGATCTGCTGGTCGGCGCCGGAGTCGAAGAAACCGCCCTTCTTCTCCATCACGCCGATGACGCGGAACGGCCGCCCGTTGATCTCGATCTGCCGCCCCAGCGGGTCGATGTGGGGGAAGAGCGCCTCGACGATGCCGGCCCCGATCACCGCGACCGGCGCCGAGTGCAGCTCCTCGCCGGCCGAGAAGAACCGGCCGTGGGCGATGAAGTGGTTGTTGGCGTCGGGGTAGGAGTGGGTGACGCCGCCGATGGTGGCGGCGTTGGTGCGGTTGCCGCGGTAGCGGACGTCGATGTCGGTGGAGGTCCAGCGCTCGGGTGAGACGAAGGCGATCGCTGGCGCATACTCCTTGATCGCCTCCGCGTCCTCGAGGGTGAGGACCGGGCGCAGGCGCTGCTCCTCGGGGAGCGGGCCGCCACCGCCGAAGCGGTCGTCGAGGCGCTGGAACTGGACCAGCGTCACGCCGAAGTTCTCGAACTGGGCGATGAACGTCCGGTTGAACCCCTGGATCAGCGACACCATCACGATCACGGTGGCGACGCCGATGATGATGCCGAGGCAGGTGAGGAACGAGCGCAGCTTCTGCGCCTTGATCGTGCGCAGCGCGGTGAGCACGTTCTCGCGCCAAGCGGCGACGACCTTGTCCCAGCGGCCCATTCAGGCCCCCACCCGGAAGACCGGGGTCCGGGGTCCGGGGTCCGGGGTCCGTGAAAGAGACACGAACACGAGAGCGGGGGACATCATTCGTCCCTCAGGGCGACGATCGGGTCGAGGCGGGAGGCGCGCATCGCCGGCAGCCACCCGGCCAGGAGCCCCGCGAGCGTCGCGACGGTGAGGCCGGTCATCACCAAGAAAGGCGTCACGCGGGCCGGGAACGGGCTCCAGTGGCCGACGGCAAGCGCCACCAGCCAGCCGAGGGCCGCGCCGGCCAGGCCGCCGACGAAACTCTGCGCCACCGCCTCGAAGAGGAACTGGCGGTGGAGGTCGCGCCGGCGGGCGCCGAGCGCCTTGCGCAGACCGATCTCGCGGGTGCGCTCGACGACCGAGGCGAACATCGTGTTCGCGATCGCGACGCCGCCGACGACGAGCGAGATCGAGGAGATCAAGATTACCAGCAGGAAGGCGGAGCGCGTGACGCTCTTCCATAGCACGTTCAACGTCTCGGCGTCGACGATCCCGAACGGGTCCGGGGCCGAGAACGGGGTACCGCGCCGGGAGCGCAGCACCACCCTCACGTCGTCCTCGATCGCCGGCACCGAGGCCGAGTCCGGGGCCTCGACGAAGATGTCGAGGCTGCGCACCATGCCGAAAGCGTGCTGGTACGCCGCCAGCGGTACCAGGACGAAGCGGTCCTGGCTCTGGCCGAACGTGCTGCCCTGCTTGGCCATCGTGCCGATGACGCGGAACGGCTTCCCCTCGACCTTGATCTCCCGCCCCACCGGATCCACGTGGGGGAACAGCTCGTCCTTGACGTCCCAGCCGATCACCGCCACCGCCGTCCCGCCGTCCGCCTCGGTTTGGGTGAAGAAGCGTCCGTCGACGAGTTCGAGGCCGATCATCCACGGCAGCTCTGCCTCGGCGCCGAGCACGAAGGTGTCGCCGAGGCGGCGCCCCTCGGCGTACACCGGCCGGGTCGAGAACACACGTCCGGCGACCCGGCGCGCCTGCGGCACCAGCCGGCGCACCGCCTCGAGGTCGGCGTCGGTGATGTCCTTGCGCTTGAGCGCCTCGAGGTACGCCTCGCGGCTGCGGATGATCCCGAACTTGGTGAAGATCACGGTGTTCGGGCCGAGGCCGGAGATCACGTCGGCGGCGTACTTGTTCAGGCCCGAAACCACCGAGATCACCGCTACGATCGTGGCGACGGCGATGATGATGCCGAGCAGGTTGAGGAACAGGCGCAGCTTGTGCGCGGTGAGCGAGCTCAGGCCAATGCGGGCGATGTCGCCGAGGATCATCGGCGCCCCCAAGGGACCGGCCGCCGGTCGACGGCCCGCAGTTGCCAGCTGCCCGATCCGTCCCGCGGGGGAGCGGCCCCGCGGGAGGGCGGACCGAGGCCGGTGGGTCGGGAACGGGGCATAGCGCTCATCTCTCGAGGCGAGTCTCCGTCAGCGCTCGAGCACCAGCACCTCGAACGTGCCGGGCACGATGCTCGGCCGCGGGTGCGGGCGTTCGGCCGTCGCCGCCGGAGGCGGCCCGAACTGCGCGGTGGGCAGGTAGATCCGGTGCGTCGCCTCGTCCAGTGCGATGGTGCGGGCGCCGCGCCTGGTCGGCACGTTCCCGACGAGGGTGAACTTCTCCGGGGAGTCCTCGTGCACGACGGTCAGGGTGCCCTCGCCGTTGGAGGCGAAGGCGAGGCCGGCCACGGGGTCGAACGCCGCGCCGTCGGTGCCCCCGCCGGTCGGCACGGTCGCGAGAACGCGCCCGCTGTCGCCGTCGACGACGGCCATGAGCTTGTTGCGGCAGACGGTGAACAGGCGGCGGTGTTGGCGGTCGATGGCGAGCCCGCTCGGCTCCTCGCACGGCGCGAGCGGCCACCGTCCCACGACCTTCAAGGTGCCGGCGTCGAACGCCAGGATCTCGCTCGTGTCCTCGATGTTGACCCAGATGCGGCCCTTGCCGTCGGTCGCCGCGAACTCCGGCTTCCCTCCCAGGGGGAGCGTGCCGACGACCTTGGCGCTCGCCGCGTCGATCGCGGTGGCGTCCTTGCTGCCGCCGTTGAAGGTGAAGACGCGGCGCGAGGCCGGCTCGTAGAGGATCGCGTCGGGGTTGCTGCCGGTCACCGTCACGGTCGCGAGCGGCGCCAGCGTCTTGAGGTCGAACACGGTCACCGTGCCGGCGCGGCCGTTGCTCGTGAACCCCCGTCCGAGCTCGGGGGCGATCGCGACGCCATGCACGCCGGGCGTGTCGGGGATCTCGCCCACGACGGCGCCGGTGGCGGTGTCCACGACCTGCACCTTGGTCGCGTGCGAGACGTAGAGGCGGTGCGCCGCCGGATCGGCGGTCACGTAGTCCCAGAAACCCTCGCCGCCGAGCGCGATGGTGCGCGCGAGGTGGTAGCCGGCCGGCGCGGGTTGCGCCGCGGCGACGGCGGCGACGATCAACGAGAGAGAGACGAGTGCAAGACGGCGATGCATCATCGGATTCCCCCCTTCGGACACCACACGCTGGAGAACATCGGCGGTGTCGTCATTCACTCCCTGTTTTCGCGCTCTTGTCCACGAGGACGGCCGCCCCCGGCGTGAGGTCGCGCAGCGCCTTGAACGGCCCGACGACCACCTCCTCGCCTTCCTTGAGGCCGCTCGTGACCTCGACGTCGAGCTCGCCCCTGATCCCGGTCACGACCGGCCGGAACTCGGCCTTGTTGCCGGCGACGACGTAGACGCCCTCGACCTCGCGGGCGCGCGACGCCACGGACTCCTTCTTGGTGGAGCTGCTCGCCGCCGCCTCGCCCGTGGCCGGCGTCGGCGCGCTCTTCGCGTCCGGCTGCCGCAGCACGAGTGCCCCGATCGGGACCGTCAGGGCGGCGGTCCGTGTCGCGGTCGTGATGTCGGCGGTGACCGTCAGGCCCGGCCGGATCCGCTCGGGGTGCTTGAGGAGCGTGACCTTGACGGTGTAGTCGGTGCCGGTCGCGGCGCCGCCGAGCGCCGAGGTCCCCTGGATCGGGCTCGACCCGATCTCCGAGACCTCGCCGGGGAAGCGCTCGTCGGGGAACGCGTCGATCCTGACGAGCGCGGGCTGCCCGATGCGGAGCTGCGGCACGTCGGTCTGGTCCACCTCGAGGTCGGCCTCGATCGTGGACATGTCGGAGATCGTCATCAGCACCGTCCCCGGGTTGTTCATCGTGCCGGTGACGATCACCTCGCCCTTCTCGATGTTGCGGCGGGTGACGATCCCGTCCATCGGGGCGCGGATCTCGGTCTTCACGAGGGAATCGTCGGCCGACGCGAGGTCGGCGCGCGCCTGCTCGACCTGCCGCTTGGCGCGCTGCGTCGATGCCACCGCCTGCTCGTACGTGCTCCGCGTGTGCTCGCGGTCGGCCTCGGCGAGGATCTCGTCCTTGAACTGCTGGTTGGCGCGGTCGAGGTCGCGCTTGGCCTGCGCCGTGGCCTCCTGCGAGCGGGTCAGCTCGGACTCGAGCGCCTGCAGGTTGAACTTTGCGCTGTTGACCGCGGCGGCGTAGCGGGCCTGGTCGATCACCGCCAGCAGGTCGCCCTTCTTGACGCGGTCGCCCTCCTGCACGTTGAGTTCAGTGACCTGCCCCATGATGTTGGCGGAGAGCTCGACTTTGGTCTTGGCCTGCACGGTGCCGTTGGCCGTCACGAGCTGGACCAGGTCCTTGCGGCCCACCTTGGCGGTGGTGACCAGGATCCCCTTCCCCTTGCGGCTCGCGACCACGCCCGCCACGACGGCGGCCACGACGACCACCGCGAGCACCCCGATGACGACCTTTGTGCGCCGTTTCATGCCTCGCTCCTCCAACCCTCGGCCGCAACGGTCCGGCCGGCGGCCAAGCCGCAGGTCCGACGATACTACGCACCCGCCCGCCGAAGGTTGCCGGGCCGCACCGCCGCGATTGGGTAGTATGCACGCATGGCGCGAGTCCCCGCCACCGTCCCGGGCGGTCCCGGTCCCCGCTCCCTCGCGGTGGTCATCCCGACGCTCGACGAGGAGCGGGCGATCCGGGCGTGCCTGGCCGCGGTCGGGGACGCCGTGGGCGTCGAGGTGGTGGTCTCCGACGGCGGCAGCCGCGACGCCACGGTTGCGGTCGTGCGCCGCGAGTTCCCCCGTGCCCGCGTGGTCACGGGCGCCGCCGGCCGCGGCGTCCAGCTCAACCGCGGCCCGGCCGCCGTCCCGGCCGATGCGTACGTGTTCGTCCACGCCGACTGCCGCCTGCCGGAGGGGTGGGCCGCGGCGGTGCGCGCCGCCCTCGGGGAGCTCGGGGTGGCGCTCGGTTGTTTCCGGCTGCACACGGAGCCGGCCGAGGGGAGGGGAGGCGGCGCGGCGGCGCGCTGGTGGTGGCGCCTGCTCGACCTGCGCAGCCGCGGCCTCGGTTTGCCGTACGGCGACCAGGCGCTGTTCGTGGGCCGGGAGGTGTTCGAGGCGGTGGGCGGCTTTCCCCCCATCCCGGTGATGGAGGACGTCGAGTTCGTGCGCCGCTGCCTGGAGCACGGCCGCCTGGTTCGGCTGCCCCTCTCCGTCCGGACGACGGCGCGGCGCTTCGCCCGCCGTCCGGTGCGGGCGCGGCTGTGCACGGCGACCTTTCCGCTCCTTTACCGGCTCGGCGTCAGCCCGCACCGCCTCGCCCGCTGGTACGGAGACGTGCGGTGAGGACCGAGGTCGTGGTGTTCGGGCGAGCGCCGCAGGCGGGGAGGGTCAAGACGCGCCTGGCGGCGGCGATCGGCGCCCGGGCCGCGGCGGAGGCATACCGGGCGGTCCTCGAGCACACCCTGGTCGAGGCGGCCGCATCCGGATTCCCGGTGACGCTCGCGCTCGCCGAACCCGCCGGCCCCGACATGGAGTGGGCGCCGTCGCCGGGAGTCAGGGTCGACCTGCAGGTGGGCGGCGACCTCGGCGAGAAGATGGCGGCGGCGTTCGCGGCGCACTTCGCCGCCGGCGCCGAGGTCGTGGTGCTGGTGGGCTCGGATACCCCACGGCTCGACGCCGCGATGATCCGGCGCGCGGCCGAGGCGTGCGGCCGCGCGCCGGTCGTGCTCGGGGCCGCCGTGGACGGCGGGTACGTGCTCGTCGCCCAGCGGGCGCCCGGCGCCGGGATCTTCACCGGCGTCCCGTGGTCGTCGCCGCGCACGCTGACGGCGACGCGCGAGCGCCTCACGTTCCTCGGCATCGGCCACGAGGAGCTGGAAACGGTCCGCGACATCGACACCGGGGACGACCTCGCCGCGGTCCTGGCCGATCCGGCGCTCGCCGGCGACCTGCGCCGCCGGCTCGAGGCGATCGTGCGGATGGTGCGGTCAAAGGGGTGAGGGGGCGGACATGGCTCAGGCCGGGGGCCGTGCTCGCCGGCGAAACCGCCGGCGCCCGGCTCACCCGTCGTCGCCCGCGTCGTCCCCGTCGGGCGCCGCGCGCCGGGCCGCGAGCGTCTCCAGGCAGTGCGTGACGAGCGCGGTCCAGCCGGTTTGGTGCGAGGCGCCGCAGCCGCGCCCGGTGTCGCCGTGGAAGTACTCGTAGAACAGGACCAGGTCGCGCCAGTGCGAGTCGGCCGCGAAGCGGGGATCGCCGCCGTGGCACGGGCGCTGCCCCGCGGCGTCCGGCAGGAAGAGGCTGACCAGGCGGCGCTCGATCTCCGCGGCGGCCTGCGCGAGCGTGACCAGGTTGCCCGAGCCGGTCGGGCACTCGACCTTGACGGCGTCCCCGTAGAAGTGGTGGTAGCGCTCGAGCGCCTCGATCAGGAGGAAGTTGACCGGGAACCAGACCGGCCCGCGCCAGTTCGAGTTGCCGCCGAACATGCCGCTGTCCGACTCCCCGGGCGCATACGTCACGGTGTGGGTCTCGCCGGCGAGCGTGAAGGCGAACGGGCGGTCGCGATAGGCCCGCGACAGCGAGCGGATCCCGTACGGCGAGAGGAACTCGCCCTCGTCGAGGGCGACGCGCAACACCCGCAGCAGGCGGTCGCACGAGGCGATCGCGAGCAGGCGTCGTGCCCCGCCCCCACGGGGGCCGGCCTCCATGCGGCTGATCTGGCCCATGAGGTCGGCCCGGTGTTCGAGGAACCAGCGCATGCGCTTGGAAAAACCCGGCAGCCTGTCGATCACGTCCTGCTCGAGTACCTCGCACGCGAGCAGCGGGATGAGGCCGACCATCGAGCGCAGGCGGATCGGCAGGTGTTGGCCGTCGACGTGAACCTGGTCGTAGTAGAAGCCGTCCTGCTCGTCCCAGAGGCCGACGCCGCCCAGCCCGTTGACCGCGTCCGCGATCGCGACGTAGTGCTCGAAGAACTTCGACGCGACGTCCTCGTACGCCGGGTCCTCGGACGCGAGTTCGAGGGCGATCGAGAGCATGGTGCCGCAGTAGAACGCCATCCACGAGGTGCCGTCCGCCTGCTCGAGCATTCCCCCGGTCGGGAGCGGTTTGGATCTGTCGAACACCCCGATGTTGTCGAGGCCAAGGAACCCCCCGCCGAAGAGGTTACGGCCCTCCACGTCCTTGCGGTTGACCCACCAGGTGAAATTGAGCAGCAGCTTCTGGAAGACGCGCTCGAGGAAGAGCCGGTCGCGGCCGCCGCGCGGGCCGGTCATCTTGTAGACGCGCCACGCCGCCCAGGCGTGCACCGGCGGGTTGACGTCGTCGAAGCCCCACTCGTACGCGGGCAACTGGCCGTTCGGTTGCATGTACCACTCGCGCAGGAGGAGCACGAGCTGGCCCTTGGCGGACTCGGGGTCGAGGCGCGCCAGCGGCAGCATATGGAACGCCAGATCCCACGCCGCGAACCACGGGTACTCCCAGGTGTCGGGCATCGACAGCACGTCGCGGGCGTGGACGTAGGGCCAGTCCGCGTTGCGTCCCGTCAGGCGGGAGACCGGCGGCGGCGGTTGGGTGGGGTCGCCGTCGAGCCACTCGGGCACGACCAGGTTGTAGAACTGTTTCGACCAGACCAGGCCGGCGTACGCCTGGCGCGCCACCGCGCGTTCGGCGGGCTCGAGCCCGGCCGGGATGACGGCCGCGTAGAACTCGTCGGCCTCGCGGACGCGGGCGTCGAACGCGGCGTCGAACTCGGGACCCAACGCCTGGGCCGGCGTCTCGCCCGAAGGGTCGAGGCGCAGTCGGAGCGTCGCGGCCCCCCCGGCCGGTAGCGCGACGCGGTAATACGCCGCCGCCTTCGTGCCGGACGCGGCCGGGTTGACGGCGCTCTCCCGCCCGCCGACGACGCGGTCGTGGAACGCGTCCTTGACGAACGGCGCCCGGTTCGGTTTGCCGAACAGGCGCTCGGTGTTGGTTTCGTTGTCGGTGAACAGCAGCTCGGGCAGCCGGCCGTCGGGACCCGCCCCGGCGACCAACGTGAATCGGCCGAGCGTCGGGTGGACGGCCTCGAGCGCAGCAGGGCCGGGGGATGTGATCACGGGCCGGGCGGGGTACTCGTCGCCGCTGCGCCCCCAACCCCAGGTGTTGCGGAACCACAGCGTCGGGAGCAGGTGCAGCGTGGCCGGTTCCGGGCCACGGTTGCCGACCGAGATGCGGACGAGGATGTCGTCGGGGGCCGCCTTGGCGTACTCCACCTGCACGTCGAAGAGGCGGCCGCCGTCGAGCACGCCGGTGTCGGCCAGCTCGAACTCCGGGTCGCGGCGCGTCCTCGCGCGGTTCTCCCGGCGCAGCCGCTCGTACGGGAACTCGGCCTGCGGGTACTTGTACAGCGCCTTGAGGTACGAGGCGGTCGGCGTGCCGTCGAGGAAGAAGTAGGCTTCCTTGACGTCCTCGCCGTGGTTCCCCTCCTCATTGGCGAGTCCGAACAGGCGCTCCTTCAGGATCGGGTCGCGGCCGTTCCAGAGCGCGAGCGCGAAGCACAGGCGCGCTTCGCGGTCGCAGATGCCGAGCAGCCCGTCCTCTCCCCAACGATAGGCGCGACTGCGGGCGTGGTCGTGGGGGAAGTAGGTCCAGCTGTCGCCGTCCGCGGAGTAGTCCTCGCGCACGGTGCCCCACTGCCGCTCGGCGAGGTACGGCCCCCACCGTTTCCAGTTCCGCTCGCGCGCGGCGTCCTCCGCGAGGCGCCGCCGCTCAGGCGATGGTGATGACACTCTTGATCCCGGCGGGTGCGCCGACGAGGACGCCGGGCGCGTCCGCGATCGGGTCGCGTCCCGTGATGAGGCGGCGCACGGCTCCGGGCCAGCGCGCCACAAACGCCGCGAGGTCCGCGATCGCGCGCTCGTACGCGTCGCGACCCGCGTTGACGGTGCCGAACACGACCTGATTCTTGAGCACCAGGTTGCGCATGATGAGGTCGGTGTCGAGTTCGACCGGGCCCTTGCGGCCCGGCACGCCGGTGAAAACGAACACGCCGTTCGTCCCGAGCACCTCCATCAGCTCGAACGCCACCCGGGACGCGCCGGTCGCCTCGTAGACGAGGTCGATGTTGCCGACCGCCGCCGCGAGTTGGGCGAGGGTGTGGTCCTCGGCGGCGAGGTAGGTGGCGCCGATCATCCCGACGAGGCCGGCCTTGTCGTGCGGCCCCGAGGCGCGGGAGTACACCGTCGTCGTGAAACCGGCGTTGACCAGCACCATCGCGCCGAGCAGCCCGACCGGGCCCGCCCCGAGCACCACGGCCCGAAGGCCGTGCGCCGGCGCGACGCCGGGCTGAGGCTGGGTGACCCACGGCAGCCGCTGCTGGACTTGCCAGACCTGGGCGATTGCCTTCTCGGCGATGGTCAGAGGCTCGGTGAGAACCGCGACGTCGCGCAGCGTCCGCGGAACCAGGTTCATGTAGCGCTCGTCGTCGACCACGAACTCGGTCATGAAGCCGTGCGCCCCGGAGATGCCGCGCTCGGTGAACCGCCCGGACGTGCAGAAGTCCTGGCGCCCCGTGCGGCACGCGACGCACGTGGGATCCGCGCACGGCCGCCGCACCATCGGGACCGCGAGGTCCCCGGGTTTGACGCGCGTCACGGCGGCGCCGACCTCGACCACCTCGGCGAGCGACTCGTGGCCGATCACGAGGTAGGGCGAACCCGCCGGCGGGGTGCCGTACTGGAACGTCACGATCTCGCGGTCGGTGCCGCAGACGCCGACCTCGAGCATCCGCAACCGGACGTCGGTGGGCGAGGCGATGACAGGCTCCGGGTGATCGATCAGGCGGACCTGGCGTCCGGCGGGGAAGACGGCAACGGCTTTCATCGCTGGCTCCCGTTCTGTTGGACGGTTCGATTCTAGCTCCGGTCCGGTCGCGCTGGGACGGCGGGCGCGAGCCCTCGCGGCGGGCCGTACCCCACCTGCAACGCAGCCGCCGCCCGCCGCGTTCCCGGCCGAAGACGTGAGTCGCCCATGGCGGGTCGCCGCCGCCGCCGGGGATGAACATCGACATTTCCATGGCAAGCCGTCTTCTCTTGCCCCGCGGGCGATCTTAGCCATCCACCCCCCGCCGAGCGGCGGTCCTGCTGTTGGCGCCTGGCATCGGCAGCGCTTTCGGCCTACAGCAGGACCTCCGATCTGGGCGCGGGGGCGCCCGGGCCCGNNTCCGGCCACCCGCGGGACCGGCATCGGGGATGAAGGATCGGCATTTTCAGAGCAGTAGACTGATTTTATGGTGTGATGGCCGCGCAGCGCGCGGCGCGGCGTGCCGGCAGTCGGGGCGTCGTGAGCGTCCCCGAGGTCCGAGTGTAAGCATGCAACGCGCGGGCGCAGGCTATCCTGGGTGATCGCTCGGCCCGCGCCGCGGGCCGTCGGGGGGGACGATGACCGATGACCGCCTGCAGCGGCAGCTGCGCTTCATCCTGGAGATCGACAAGCTCAAGGGCGTGCTGCGCCGCTCGTACCTCGTCGGCGCCGACCGGCGCGAGAACTCGGCCGAGCACTCCTGGCACGTGGCCGTGATGGCCGTGGTGCTGGCCGAGCACGCCGGCGCCCCGGTGGACGTGGGGCGGGTCGTCACGATGCTCCTGGTGCACGACATCGTCGAGGTGGACGCGGGCGACACCTACGTCTACGACCCGGCCGGCGGCGCCGACAAGGCCGATCGCGAGTGCCGCGCCGCGGAGCGCCTCTTCGGGCTCCTTCCCCCCGACCAGGGGGACGAGCTGCGGGCGCTGTGGGAGGAGTTCGAGGCCGCGGCGACCGCCGACGCGCGCTTCGCCGCCGCGCTCGACCGGCTGATGCCCGTGCTGCACAACGTCCACACCGGCGGGAGGTCGTGGCGCGAGCACGGCATCACCGCCGACCGGGTGATCGCCCGCAACAGCCGGATGCGGGAGGGCTCCGAGGAGCTCTGGCGCCACGCGCGGGCGCTGATCGAGGAGGCGGTGGCGGCGGGTACCCTGGCGCCGCCGGCGGACGCGCAACCTGCGGACTGATTGCCGGCAGCGCCGAGGGCGGCATTGACAGGCAGCCAGCCGCCGTGCTCGCATGCCGCGGAGGACGCCGGATGAGCGAGGAGAGTCGCACCGCCCGCGCCGGCGGGCGCGTCAAGGTCGCCCGCGGCGCGCGCGCCGTCGAGGTGCTGCTGCTGGCCGACATCGAAGCGTTGTTGGCCGTGGCGGAGGCTGACCCCCGCCTGTTGGCGCAGCCGGTGGTCGTCGTCGTCCCCTCGCGCTCGCTCCGCCTCCACGTGTCGGCGGCTGTGGTGGCCACGCGCGGGCGGTCGGCCGCGGGGATCGAGATCCTCACGCTGCACGGCCTCGCCTCCGAGGTGGCGGCGCGCTGCGGCGAGCGCCGCCGGCCGGGGCGGCAGCTCCTCGGGGTGCTCGTGGGCCGCTTCGCCCGGCGCGAGCCGGCCCTCGCGCGGCTCGCCTCCGGCTTCGAGGACGGCGAGCTTCCGGTCGCGGCGACGGTGCGCGACCTGCTCGACGCCGGTCTCGCGCCGGAGGGCGCCGAGGCGGTCGGCGAGCTGCTCGCAGGCCACCCCGATGCCGCCGAGCGTGCGCGCGCCGAAGCGCTCGTCCGCATCGCCTCCGGCGTGGCGTTCGCCCTGGATGCGGGGGGACTCGACCTCGCCGGCGACCTGCTGCGCCGGGCCGCGCGGCGGATCGCGGACGAGCCCGACCGCGCGCTGCCGGCGCGGGCGGTGCTCGTCCACGGCTTTGCGGACGCCACCGGGGTCGCGACCGACCTCGTCGAGGCGCTGGTGCGGCATCGCGGCGCGTGGGTCTACCTGGACGAGCCCCCCGACCCGGCCGAGCCGTCGCGCCCCGATCTCGGCGTCGCGTTCGGACGGCGCTTCACGGAACGGCTGCAAGGGGCGGCGCCGGTCGAGCGGGACGCCGCTCCCCAGTCGACGCCGCGGCGGCTGGCACTCGTCAGCGCGCCCGGCGGGGAGGCCGAGGTGCGCGAGGTGGCGCGGAGGATCCGCGCGCTCCTCGACGCCGGCGCGGCGCCTGAGCGGATCGGGGTGGTGGCGCGCGACCTGGCGCCGTACGCGCAGCCGATCCACCGCCACTTCGGCCGCCTTGCGATCCCGTTCGCCATGCTCGACGCGCCGGGGTCGAGCGACGCCGGGGCGCGCCGCGCCCGCGCCCTCGCCGAGCTGCTGCGCGCAGCCGATCCACCGCCACTTCGGCCGCCTTG
>PKYI01000143.1 GCA_003133645.1 Acidobacteriota bacterium
ACCAGAAGAATCAGCTGTGCCGTCATCTGCGCTTGTCTCCTCTCCCCTTCGGAACGCCACGCTTGCGCGGTGTCTTTGTCGCCGGACCGAGCGACGGTCGGGCGGCAACGAGGAACGGGGCCGGGACCCGTTCGGCCCCGGCCGTCCTCGCCTCTCGCCCGGGTTCACGTCTACTTCTTGGCGTCCCCGGTCGCGTGCCCGTGCAACTTGATCTCCACCTTCTTCTCCAAGTTGTCGTAGTACTCCTTGAGGATTGCGATCACTTCGGGCTTCGAGAACTCCGCCGGAACCGGTTTGCCCTCGCTCATGAGCTTGCGCAAAAGGGTGCCGGAGAGCAACAGGCGGGCGCCGCCCTTGTACTGGCCGTTCTCGTCGATGACCGCCTTGCTCTCATGGGGGCAGGTCTTCATCGAGGCCATGCTGCCGCACTCGAAGCAGTAGAACGTCCAGTCGAGGGGCAGCGGCTTGAGGGCGAGAGCGTCGGCGGGGATTTCGTGGAAGATGGTCTGGGCGTCGAACGGCCCGTAGTAGTCGCCGACGCCGGCGTGGTCGCGGCCGACGATCAGGTGCGAGCAGCCGTAGTTCTGGCGGAACACGGCGTGGAGCAGAGCCTCGCGGGGGCCGGCGTAGCGCATGTCGAGCGGGTAGCCGGCTTGGATCACGCGCTCCTTACGGAAGTACTTGTTGATCAGGGCGTCGATCGCCTTGACGCGGATGTCGGCCGGGATGTCGCCGGGCTTCAGCTTGCCCACGAGCTGATGGATGTACACGCCGTCGCAAACTTCGATGGCGATCCAAGCCAGGTAGGCGTGGGAGTTGTGCATCGGGTTGCGGAGCTGGAGCGCCGCTACGGTCGTCCAGCCGCGCTCTTCGAACGCTTTTCGCGCCTCGGCGGGTCTCTGGTAGAGGTCCTTGAACTGCGTGGGGAAGTACGACTCCGAGAGCACCTTGACCGGTCCGGCCAGATTGACCTCGGCCTGCTCCATCACCATCTTGACGCCGGGGTGCGCGGGGTCGGTGGTCCTGAAGACCTGCTGGCACTCGTGGGCCTTGTCGATGGTGTACTTCTCGGTCACCTTCATGGTTGCCATCAGGGTGTCGGTCTCGGTGTCCCAGAGGGCAACTTCCTCGCCGATGGCGATCGAGTCGGCCAGGGTCTTCTCGGCCGAGAGGGTGATCGGGATCGGCCAGAACAGGTTCTTCTTCGAGGGCATGCGGTACTCGTCGCAGACCCCCTTCCAGTCGTCGTGGCCCATGAACCCGTCGAGAGGCGTGAAGCCGCCGATCCCCATCATGATGAGATCGCCGGTTTCGCGGCTGGTCAGGGGAACCCTCTTCAGTTTCTCGGCCTTGCGAATCTCGCCGGCCAGCGCCGCGCCCTCGAGGAGCAGCGGCTTCAGAGTTGGACTGCCGTGCGGTGGGACCAGTTTGCTCATGACACGCCTCCCTTGACGTTGCACTTTTCGGCGACTTGCAAGAGTTGTACCAGGTTCCGCAGAGTGATTTCACCGGCTGGATGTGGGCGTTCCGGGGCGCCGCGCCGCGACCGCGGGAACGGGGGGTAACAACCCGACCCGGCCGTTACCGGGTCGTGACACCCCCTTTTGCTATGGACGCCCGCCGGAGCGGGTCGGTGGGCCACATGCCGTCAGCTCAGCTTCGCGTCCATCCCGGTCATGCGGACGTGGACCAGCGCCAGGGTGCGGTACAGCATGTGCGCGAACTTGGAGTAGGGGAAGGTCAGGAAGAGGCTCGTCACGACTCCGAGGTGGACGACGTAGAGTGTCAGTCCGAGGCTGGCGTCGCCCATCAACCGGGTGAGCTCGACCGCCGTGCCGGTGAGCACTACGAGCACGACGACGCCGAGGAAGAAGGTGTCGAACCCATTGGAAGCGCCCGCGACCTTGGCGTCGCCGAGCCGGTTACCGACCAGCAGCGCGACCCCGATCAGGAGGAGCACCATCGAGAGGTTGCCAAGGATCTTGTACGGGTGGGAGAGGGCGAGCGGCATGGCGAGGTGTTGGAGGTAGATCCCGACGATCAGCAGTCCGGAGGTGACCGCGGCGCCCACGAACCCCCACATCAGAGTGAGGTGACCGAGCTGGCGCGGCTTGGCCGTCCCACATATGCCGAACCGCTTGTGGGTTGCAATCTCCCCCAGCACCGGCCACAAACTCACGATGAACGAGCCCTGGCGCGAACCGTTACAGGCCAGCAGGTCCCAGAACCGCCACCCGCTCACCCCTGCGGCCAGGATCACCCAGGCCGCCACCGGAAAAAAGACGGAGTAGATGAACAGATGGGGCACGAGCTGCTCGTACGCCCAGTTCTGGGGCAGTCCAGCCGGCACCGCGAGGTGACCGGTGGCGGCCAGGAGAGCGACCCAGAAGGCGATGGGAAGGCCGAGGAGCAGGAGCCAGCTCGAGCGCGCGGCACCGACCAGCCGGCCAAGAAGGCTGGGGAACGCGAGCTTCTCGATGACCAGGGCGCGGATGACCTGGACCACGTCGCCGGGCTTGGCGTCCCGCGGGCAGTGCACGGTACAGTCGTTGCACTGGTGACACAGCCAGACCGCGGGGTCGGCGGCAAGGCGGTCCGCCAGGCCCCACTGGGCCCACAGCATGAGCCGGCGCGGAAACGGCGCCTCGTCCGGCGCGAGTTCGCACACGCCGGAACAGGTGGCGCACTGGTAGCAGCGGCTTGCGGCTTCCCCGCCGCGGCGGCGAAGCGCCTCGCGAAAATCCTGAGAGGGCAGCAGGGTTGAATTCGCGGCCATCGTCCAGCCTCCCTCAGAAACCCTTCATCGGGTTGGGACCGATTTTCTCGATCGTTGCTGCGAATTCGTCGAGGATCTTGGGGATGCGGGCGGATTCGTCGTGCGCCAGCTCGACGACCCGGATCCTCTCGGGCTCGAGGGCGAGCCGCTGGAGCGTCTCCTGGACGTTGCCGAGCCGGGTCTGTGCAAGCTGGGAACCGCGCACGTAGTGGCACTGGTAGTCGTCGCCGGACTTGCAACCGATCAGGATGACGCCATCGATGCCGCGCGACAGCGAGTCGGCGATCCACACGATGTTGGTCGAGCCGAGGCAGCGGATCGGGATGACGCGAACCCAGGGGTTCCAGCTCATCCGCTGACCGGCTGCGATGTCGAGAGCCGGCAGGGCGTCGTTCTCGCAAAGCAGGGCGAGGATGCGGGGCTTCTCCTCGGACTCCTCCGGGACGCTCATCGCCTTGATCATGCTGGCCACGGCATCGACCGAGTAATCGGGGAAGGAGATGATCCGCTCCGGACAGGCGCCCATGCAGATCCCGCACCGCCGGCAGCGCAGCGCGTTGAGCTGCGGCGTGCCCTTCGCGTCCTCGTTGAGGGTGCCGAACGGGCACTCCTCGGTGCAGCGCTTGCACTGGGTGCAGCGTTGCAGGAAGAAGTCGGGGATGCCGATGTCGCCGGCACGCGGGTGGACGGCCTCGCCGCGGGCCGCAGCGACGATGCACTGCACCGCCTTCATCGCCGCACCGGCGCCATCCTCTTCCGCCTGGCCGGCGTCCATCGGGGCGTGAACGGTGCCGGCGGCGTAGATCCCGGTGCGTCTCGTCTCATAGGGGAAGCAGATGAAGTGGGAGTCGGGGAAGCCGTAGCGCAACGTCGGCAGGTCCGGCCCCTGGCGGTAATCGAGGTTGAGGATCTCGGTGCCCTGGTAGACGGCGTACTGGGCCGCAACCTTGCGGGCCTCCTCGCGCTGGATCTCGCTCTCGCCGGTTTGCGAGCGCTTGACGGCGTCGGTGTGGATCCGGATCGCCTCGCCGTCCGCGGAGTTCGGGACCAGACCGACGGCGAGCACGACGAGATCGGCGTCGAGAACGGTGCCTTCGCCCAGCAACGTGTCGCGCAACGCCACCTGGAGATGGCCGTTGCCGCTCACCCCGGCCACCTCGCCACGGGTGAAGAGCGAGCCGGGTTGCTCCTGGACCGCGAGATAGAACCGCTCGAGCTGCCCCGGCGTCCGCATGTCGCGGTAGACGACGGCGGTCTCGACGTCGGGGTGGGCACGGTGGATCGTCGCGACCTGCCGCAACGTGGCCGAGCAGCAGTCGGCGGAGCAGTAGGGCAGGTGCTCGGGATCGCGGGAACCGGCGCACTGGATGAACACGACGCGCTGCGGCACGGCGCCGTCCGAGGGGCGCTTGAGCCCGCCGCCGGCGAGCATGGCGTCGAGCTCGGGCGCGGTGATCACGTTGGGAGAAGAACCGTAACCGAGATGACCGAGCTTGCTCGCGTCGTAGGGGCGCGACCCGGTCGCCTGGACGATGGCGCCGGCGGCGAGCGTGACCTCGCCGGCGGGCGTGGCGAGCTCGACGTGGAACTGGCCCGGCTGACCCGTGATCGCTTTGACCGTCGAGGAGGCAAAGATCCGCACCTCGGCGTGGGAGGAGAGCTCGGCGACGAGCCGCGGGAGATGGTTGTCGTGGAGCGAGTCGTACGGCGGCCGGTCGGGCACCAGCCCCTCGACCGCAGCCAGCGAGCCGCCAAGGGCTGCGGCCTTCTCGACCACGACCACCGGGTGCCCGAGGTCGGCGGCGGTCCGAGCCGCGGTCAGGCCGGCGAGGCCCCCACCGACCACCAGCACGGTCCGCTCGATCGTCTCCGCCAGCGGCTTCGCCAGGCCGATCTTGGACAAGCGCGCGTAGCCCATGCGGAGGAGGTCCTCCGCCAACGTCTGGGTGTCCTCGTCGCCGGCCGGGTGGGACCATACCACCTGTTCGCGCAGACTGACCCGCCCGACCACGTGGCGGGCGGGGTCGAAGGCGAACGCCTCCGTCTTGGCCCGGGCGGAGCAGGCGGCGAGCAGCGCCCCGCCGATCGTGCCGGATTCCAGGGCCGCGCGGATGTCGGCCACCGCTTCGGGGGCGCACAGGCACGGGCTGGTCTGACAGCTGGCGGCGCCCAGTTCGTCGGCAAGCGCCGTCAGGCCTTCCGCCTTGAGGGCATCGCCGATGCCGCAACCGGTGCACAGGAAAACACCGAGCCGTTCCATCTACGCCCTCCTTCCCGCTGCGATGCACGCCCGGGCCGCGGCGCCCGTGGCGTCGCGCACGCTGGCCGCGACGTCCTCGGGCCGGTGCGCGACACCCGCGACCGCGACGCCCGGCTTCTCGACGCCGAAGCCGTCGTCATCGCTGGAGAGGCCGAACAGGCCCGCACCCGCGCCGAGGCTGGGGACCATGCCGGTGGCCAGGACGACCAGGTCCGCTTCGGCGTGGACGATGCGGCCGCTCTCGACGTCCTCCACCCGCAGCGCCAGGACCCGGCCGCGGGGTTCGACCTTCGCGACCTTGCCCTTGATCAGGTGCACGCCCTCCATGGCCGCCACCTTGGTCAGCATCTCCTCGTTGCGCCCCGGGGTGCGGCGGTCGATGTAGTAGATCGTCACCTCCGCATCGGGGAGTTGCTCCTTGACGTAGATCGCCTGCTTGAGCGAGGCCAGGCAACAGACGGCCGAGCAGTAAGCGAGGTGGTTGACGTCGCGGGAACCCGCGCACTGCACGAACGCCACCCGCTTGGGCGGCTGTTGGTCGGAGGGGCGGAGGATCTTGCCGCCGGTCGGCCCCGCGGGCGCCGCCATGCGCTCCATGTGAACGTTGGCGATAACGTCCGGCGACAGCCCGCCGCCGAGCTCCGGCAGCCGCTCGATCGGGTACGGATCCCAACCGGTGGCGATCACCACCGCCCCTGCCTGCACGGTCTCCGTGCGCTCCTCGGCGTCGAGATCGATGGCGTCGTAGGTGCAGGCGTCCTTGCACGCGTGGCACCCATCGGGGCACGCCTGCCGGTCGAGGACGAACAGCTTCGGCCACGCGTTGGGGTGAGGAAGGCGGATCGCCGGGACCTCGGCCATTTCGAGGTTGAAGGCGTCCTTGACCTTGGCCGGACACACGCCGCTGCAGGCGCCGCAGGCGGTGCAGCGTTCGTTCACGTAGGCCGGGGCATGGGTGACGGTGACCTCGTAGCCGCCATCGCGCTCCCGGCAGCCCGTGACCCGGGCGCGCGTGACGACGCGGACGCGCGGGTTGCGCTCCAGCCGTCCCGTGTTGATTTCCATCCCGCACGACGGCGGGCAGAGCTTGGGGAAGTAATGGTGGTTGCGCAGCACGCGCCCGCCGATACTGGCGTCGCGTTCCACCAGCACGACCTCGCGGCCGGCTTCGGCGGCCTCGAGGGCGGAGGTGATGCCGGCGATGCCGGCGCCCACGACCAGGAGGGGTCGGGATTGCTGTCCAGTCATGGCTCGCTCGCTTTCCGGATCGTCATCGTGGGCTCGCCGAAGAGGGCAAACCGAAGCCAGCGAAAGGCGAAACGCAACAAAGCCCGGTCGTCGCGGCGGATCTCAACCACCGCCGCAGCGTCGAGTTCGAAGCGCTGCAGGAAGCTCGAATCGAACACGAAGCGGCGGAAGGTATCGAGGTCGTAGCACGCGGTGAAGAACAGCTCCATTCTCTTGGGGTCGAGTTGCCGGCCGCCGATGAACCAGGGATGGGAAACCAGCTCGCGGAAATCCGCCTCCATCTCCTCCTGCTCTTCCACCCGCTGGTCGACCCGCCAGCTTTCCACCGTCCATGTGCGCCCCCCCTCGCGGCCGAGGCAGAAGTCGTCCTCGAACAGGAAGTAGAGGGGTTTCGGTTCCACCCCCGCCCGCGCCGGCGGTAGCGCCATCGCCACCGGATACATCCGGCACGCCCACGGACGCTCCTCGTAGACCGTGCAGCCGGCGGCTCCGACGAACGGGCAGCGCTTTTCGGGCTCCTCCCCCATGCGCAGCATCAACACGGGGAGGTGGAGGTCCTTGGTGATCGGGGCGAGGGTGTAGCGGTCGAGGAACTCCCCGGAGGCGAGGCCGAGGCGACGGGCCAACCGCAGCACGTCGACCGGGGTAAGAAAGATGTTGACGTCCGCGCAACAGCGGTTGAAGCAGGGGACGCCGGGATGACACGCGAAACAAAACTCCTCGTGGCCGGCGAGCTGCCTCTGGCAACGCAGCACCTCTGGTATTTCAGAGACCTCTGCGGTCATGGGTGACTTCCCTTCCCCCCGTCCTGATCGGGGATCACGTCGCTGCCGCCAGCCTTGTCGACAGTGACGTCAGCCTCGATGATGCGGTCGCGCAGCGCGTGTCGCGACCAGACCGGGATCGGCGAAGCCTGACCGTTGGCCGGGTTGAGCCGGTACCGATAGGACGACCTCACCCCGTAGTGCTCCTCCATCCAAACCCAACCGCGGGAGAAGTACGGGCACTCGTCGTTGAAGCAGGCGAGCTGGAACGTGCCATCCCACCCGCCGTCGTCCGGCAGTCTGAAAGGGATGAGCGGCTCGCCGCAGTGCGGGCAGGACGGGGATGTCTTCGGAACCACGATCACCTCGGGGCGTGAGAAGTCCCCGGGCGCCGTGCGGCGCCCGGGGTTGCTCGGAATCGTACCTCAACCGCCGAGCAGTTCGTGCTCGCCGGGCTTCGTGAAGACGTGGACGATCGGCTTCTTGGTCATCTCCCACTCGTTGGTCGTGGGGTTGAGCTTGCAGTTGACGAAACAGTGCCAGTTCTTCTCGTCCATCTTGGGCTTGTCGGAGCGGAAGTAGTACCCGGGCCAGCGAGTCTCCTCGCGGAACATGATCGACCGGACGTGAGCCTCGGCCTGGTACATGCGGTGGACGTTCTCCCAGCAACGCATCAGCTCGTGGAGGTCGGTGGCACCGAGCTTGGCGGCGTCTTCCTTGAGGAATGCGAGCAGCTCGAGGCCCCTCTTGAGCAGCGCCTCGGAGGTCGTGAACTGCGCCGTGACCCCGCCCGCGTACTCGTCCATGAGCTTCTGGAGCCGCATCTGGAACATCTTCGGCCGGATGAAGTTGGGGTTCACATCGGGCTGGGTTGTCGCGCCCTTGAACTGCTGGAACGTCTCGAACGGCCGATAGGTCTCGGCCTTGAGGGCCTCGATCTTGGCGGCGTCGAGCGCGGCGGCCTTGGGCTTCTCGTTCACGATGTAGCGGATCGCGGACTTGGCGGCGATCCTCCCCTCGGCGTGAGAGCCGGAGGAGAACTTGTGCGACGAGGCGCCGGAGGCGTCGCCGGCGCAGAAGAGGCCGCGCACGGTCGACATGTTCTCATAGCCCCAGAAGTACTCCGCGGGCGCCAGGTCTTCCGGACCGGACACCCAGGCGCCGGAAGCGCCGGAGTGGGAGCCGATGAAGTACGGCTCGGCGGCGGCGATCTCGGAGGGCTTCTCCTCGGGGGACGTGTTGGTGGCGGCCCACAGGATCGCCTGCGAGATCGTCATGTCGAGGAAGTCTTCCCACGCCTCGGACTCGAGCTCCTTCAGCTTCTTCTTCGCGGCCTTGTCGTCGCCGGAACCCGCTGCGATCTTCTGGATCGCTTCCTCGGTGCGCATGAGGATCGGGCCCTTGCCCGCCATCACGTCCAGCAGCATCAGGTAGTTCCGCAGGTTGGCCGGGACCGGCTTGACGTGCCCGTACGGCAGCCAGTTCTCGAGCTCGGGCTTGCGCGTTTCCATGTAGTTCTCACCCAGCGCGTTGGTCGCGCGGGACTTGAACAGCAGGAACCACGCGCCGACCGGCCCGTACGCGTCCTTGAACCGGACGGGGATGAAGCGGACCTCCTGGCAGGTCATCTCGGCACCGGCCTTGAGGGTGAAGAACGTCGATGCGCCTGCGTTCCACGGCGGATACCACGCGCGGCCCTGGCCCTCGCCGGAGGACCTCGGCTTGAACACGTGCACGGCGCCGCCCATCGCGGTCACCACGGCCTTCGCCTTGAACACGTAGAATGTGTTCTCGCGGACCGAGAAGCCGTAGGCGCCGGTGCAGCGCTCGCCGTCCATGATGGGGCCGACGATGAAGACGCGCTCGTAGATGTTCTCCTTGCCGATCGCGTTCTTGGCCGCTTCCGCCACCACCACTTTGTACGACTCGCCGTTGATCATGAGCTGCCAGCGGCCCTCGTGCACGTAGGCGCCCTTCTCGTCCTTCCAGATCGGCAGCCCCCACTTCTCGAACAGGTGCACGCTGGAGTCGACGTGACGGGCGATGTTGGCGACGAGGTCCTCGCGCGTGACGCCCATGAGGTCGTTGCGCACGTAGTCCACGTAGTCCTTGATGGAGTTCTGGCCGTCCCTGAGGCCGACGTACTGGTTGATGGCCGACAGGCCCATGGCCACGGCACCGGAGCGGTCCACGGCGGCCTTGTCCACCAGCGTCACCTTGAGGCCGTGCTGTTTGGCCCAGTACGCGGCTTCCACGGCGGCGCCGCACGCCGCCATGCCGCCACCGAGGATGAGGAGATCGGTCTCGACTTCGACAGTTTTGAAGTCAACCATGTCCGCCCCCTTTACGCCTTGGTCCACACGGCGGGCAGGCCGAGGGATTCGGGTTCAGTGAACAGAGTCGGGCTATCCAGGTTTGGGGCGTTGTCCCAGCCGCCGGACGGCTTGGCCTGGCCCTCGGGGGTAGTCCGGATGGGGAACTTGAAACGCTTCAGGGTGCCGTTGCGGAACTTCACCGTCCACATGATGCTGTCGGTGGACCGCAACGGGACGACCGAGGCACCCATGGGGACGAAGTCCGCGTAGCCGCGCACGTCGACCGCCTGGGTCGGGCAGATCTTGACGCAGTTGTAGCACTCCCAGCACATCTCGGGTTCCTGGTTGTACGCCTTCATGGTGTCCTTGTTGAGGACCATGAGGTCGTTTGGACAGATGAACTGGCAGGCAGTCTTGTCGAGCGCCTTGCACCCGTCGCACTTTTCCGGGTTCACAAAACTGGGCATTTGTTTCCTCCTTGGTGCCTCGAGGGATCGTTGCGTGTCTTGGCGGGAGTCCCACCAACAAGGGCTGGCGTTTATCGTACGCTCGTGCGACCACCTCCCATTCCTAGGATTTTCAAAAGCCACTCGAAGTTCTCTACCGCTGCCAACCTCAAGCAAGTCGTGTGCCATTTTGAACTCCGCTCTGTAACGTGATGCTGGAGAGGGAGAAACGCCATCCAAGCGGTCGCCGGGCCGACCGCCTCGGAAAACGGGGCCCATGGGCCGCGTGCCGGGGCAACTACGGCTAAACGGTGGAGTTGGCGAGGCACCGGCGGCTGTTACGATTTGGAAACGGTTACCGTGCCGTGACGGTGACAACGAGGGTTCGAACCCCGCCTTAACCTCTTGAAAACCCTTCGGCTCGGGAGCATCCGCCGGCTCGGCCGGAGCGGGAAATTGGCCTGGACCGACCCGCGTGGCATCGCGCCGCGAACCACCTCGCCGTCACGCCGGACATGGCGACCCCGGCGGCGACGGGGTCGGAGGGTTCCGAAGCGGGGTGGGAGTCGGTCGCCGCCGGTCCCGACGATCGCGTCGACCCGACCGCCGCAATGGTCCTCGGCGAGCGGGTTGCGTGACGCGCTCCGTGGGCCGCATGTTACCGATCCGACACCTGACGTCCGCGCGATTCCGTGTTTGAAGGCGCATGCGCTTGACCTTGAACGCCATCGGCGCCGCGAGGCCACTGGCACGGCAATTGCTCTGGGACAGACCAGCGCCTCGTGCCTGCCACGCGGCCGGCCAATTCGAGACGCTTCGAGAAGGCGGACTTGCGAATGAGGAAGGCTGGAGCTTTGGTACTAGCGGGGTTTGCGTTGGTCGCGCTCGGCACGGCGCCCAGCGCGACCGCGGCGGATGAGACGAAGGACTCGCACACGTTGAAGGCCGTGTACAACAACGGGTTCAACCTCACGACCGCGGACAAGAAGTTCGAGTTGCGGATCACCGCCGGCATCCAGTACCGCTACACCTATATGGATTACGACCACAAGATCAAGGGGAACGAGCAGAACTACTCCAACTTCTTCCTGCGGCGAGCCCGGCTCTGGCTCGACGGCAACGCCTTGGACCCCAGGCTCACCTATCATTTTCACTTCCAGTTCGAGCCGCAGGCAGCGGTGAACACGCACGAGGCGTGGATCCAGTACAAGTTCTCCGACCTGTTCGCCCTCCGGGCCGGCCGCGACAAGATCCCCTACGGCACCGAGTTCCTCGCCTCGGGGTTCGGCCTCAACTTCATCGACCGCTCGATCATGAACGGCGAGACCGACATCGACAAGGGCAACGGCTACTCCAAGTGGCCTGGCGGCAACCAGGCCTTCGGGACTTCGGCCGAGCAAGCCAACAACGGCTTCCCGATCGGGGGCCTCAACCTCTTCCGCTCGCAGGGCCTCCTTGCGACCGGCATGACGACCGCCAGGGGCGGCTCGGCGTTCCAGTACGAGGTCGGCGCGTGGGACGGGCGCGACTCCAGGGGAAACAGCAACTCCGGCGACCATTTCCTGTATTCGGCGCGCCTCGGCTACTACCCGTTCGGCTGGATCAACTGGCTGACCGAAGGCGACGTCGACTACACCGAGAACTTCAAGGTCGGCATCCTCGCGTCGGCCTACACCGGCGACTCGCTCCACAACAAGGACGCAGCCGGCGCCACGGTGCCGACGTACACGGCCAACGACAAGGGGTACAACCTGTCGGTCCTGACCAGGTACCAGGGCTTTTCCGCCGACCTCGAGTGGGACACCCAGACCTACGACCTCAACCGCACCATCAGCGGCCCGACCTCGTTCGACCGCGAGGGTTGGCGCGCCGCGTTCGGCTACTTCATCGTGCCGACCCGTATCGAGCTCGTCGCCCGCGTCTCTCAGATGCAGCGCCTCAAGGACCCAACCGCGGCGGCCGTTACGAACTCCGGCCTCGGCTTCGTCTCGGTCAAGGTCGGCAACGCGTACGTCAACGCCATCGAGAAGAACCTCAACGAGTTCACCGCCGGGATCAACTTCTATTTCA
>PKYI01000051.1 GCA_003133645.1 Acidobacteriota bacterium
TGGGTCGAGCAGCAGGGCAAGACCGTGCAGGAACTCAACGCGCTGTGGTCGCCGGCGTTCTGGACCGACCTGCAGGCGCAGCTGCCGGCGTGGGACGAGGCGATCGAGGCGTTCAACGAAGAGACCGGGGTCCGGGGTCCGGGGTCCGGGGTCCGGGAAGAGGCATGACAATGGCAACACAGCGAGGCGCAGAGGCGTTGGCTGCGGCGAAGCGGTACGAGACGGAGATCGTGCGTTTCCTGCGCGAGATGATCGCGATCCCGGCCGAGAGCGGCCGCGAGCGCGAGCGCTGCGAGCGCGTCAAGGCCGAGTACGAGAAGCTTGGGTTTGCCGACGTGCGGTTCGACCGCATCGGCAGCGTCGTCGCCCGCGTCGGCGAGGGGCCGTTCGTGATCATGATGGACGGTCACATCGACTGCGTCGGCATCGGCGACCCGCAGGCGTGGACGTACGACCCGTTCGCCGGCAAGCTCGTGGGCGGCAAGGTGCACGGGCGCGGCGCGGTGGACGAGCTCCCCGCGATCGCGTGCATGGCGTACGGCGCCAAGCTCCTGCAGGAGCGCGGCCTGCCCCCCGGCGTGCAGATCGTCCTCGTGGCGTCGGTGCTCGAGGAGGCCTGCGACGGCTACCCGCTCATGCAGCTCATCGAGACCGAGGGGGTCCGGCCGGACGTGGTCGTCCTCGGCGAGCCCACCAACCTCGACGTCTACCGCGGCCACCGCGGGCGGATGGAGATCGAGGTCGTGACCAAGGGCGTCTCCGCCCACGGCGCCCACTGCGAGCGCGGCGTCAACGCGGTGTACAAGATGGCGCCGATCGTCGCCGACATCGAGGCCCTCAACGCAACCCTCCGGGCCGACGACTTCCTCGGCAAGGGCACCGTCACGGTGTCGTTCATCGACTGCAAGACCCCGTCGCTCAACGCGGTGCCGGACGAGGCGCGGATCGTGCTCGATCGCCGCCTCACCGCCGGCGAGTCGCCGGAGAGCGCCCTGGAGGAGATCCGCGCTCTGCCGCATATCGGCGACGCCGAGGTGCGCGTCCTCACCTGGGAAGGCCAGACATGGACCGGCGTGCCCGCGCGCCAGGAGCAGGTCTTCCCCACCTGGGTGGTCCCCGAGACGCACCCGCTCGTACAGGGCGTGGCGGCCGCGGCCAAGGAGGTGCTCGGCAGCGCACCGGGGATCTCGCGCTGGGTGTTTTCGACCAACGGCGTGGCGACGATGGGCCGGCTCGGGATCCCGACGGTGGGGTTCGCCCCGGGGCGGGAGGAGCTCTCGCACACCGCCGACGAGTGGGTCGAGGTCGCGGACCTGGTCACCGCCACGGCGGTGTACTCGCTCATCCCGGAGGCCCTGGCACCCTCAAAGACTCCGCTCTCTGGCTCGTAGCTTCTCGCTTCCTGGTGGTTAGCTGTACGCTGTCCACTGTCTCTCTTGCCTTTTAACTTTTAACTTTTAACTTTNNCTTTTAACTTTTAACTTTCAACTCTTAACTCTCAACTTTCTTCCCCGGGGGCTTTGATGCAGACCAAACTCAAGGGCAAGCACTTCATCACCACACAGGATTGGACCACCGACGAGCTCGAGACCGTGTTCGAACTCGCGCGGGAGCTGAAGGTCGCGAAGGCGGCCGGCAAGAAAATGCGACTGCTCGAGGACAAGACGCTCTACATGATCTTCTTCGACTCCTCGACCCGGACGCGCAACTCGTTCGAAACCGGGATCACGCAGCTCGGCGGTCACGGGATCTTCCTCTCCCCGGACAAGATGCAGATCTCGCACGGGGAGAACGCGAAGGACACGGCCTCGGTGCTGTCGCGCTACGGCGACGGGATCGCAATCCGCCACTGCGCGTTCCGCGAGGGGAACCCGTACCTGCGCGAGGTCGCGCGCTGGTCCACCGTGCCCGTCCTCAACATGCAGTGCGACGTCTACCACCCGTGCCAGATCATGGCCGACTACATGACGATCCGGGAGAAGTTCGGGGCCGACACCCGCGGCCTCAAGATCGGCGTGGCGTGGACCTCGGCGCCCAACTACATCCGCCCGCTCTCGGTGCCGCAGAGCTTGATCCTGATGATGCCGCGCTTCGGGCTCGACGTCACGTTCGCCTGCCCGCCCGAGTTCAGGCTCATGCCCGAGATCGAGGAGCAGGCCCGGGCCAACGCCGCGGCGGCCGGGGCGAAGTTCGAGATCGTCGATGATTTCGAGGCGGCGTTCCGCGACGCCGACATCGTGATCCCGAAGTCGTGGGGCCCGCTCATGCACACCACAGACAAGAAGGACGGCCTCGCGCTGATCGAGAAGTACCCGGCGTGGCGCTGCGACGCCGCGCACATGGCCCTCGGCAAGAAGCGCATGATCTACATGCACCCGCTCCCGGCCGACCGCGGCCGCGAGGTCACCGACGAGGTGATCGACGGGCCGCAGTCGGTGGTCTACGATGAGGCGGAGAACCGGCTGCACGTGCAGAAGGCGCTGATGGCGCTGACGATGTGACCGCCCGCGGGTGGTCATCCTGAGCCCGAGCGGAGCGCGGGGCGAAGGATCCCGAGGCGTCGCGAGGGCCGAGGTCGAACGAGATGGCTTCCTTTATCTTCCTCTGCACCGAGTGCGGGGCGCGCTACCCCGAGGGCGAGGTGCGCTACGTCTGCCCCGTCTGCTCCGGGCAGCAGCGCCCCGGCGGCGTGACGCGCGGCGTGCTCCGGGTCGAGATCGACGAGCTGCCAGCGCGATGGCCGGAGGCCCGCATCCACGACCCCGGCGCGCTGACGGCATTCCTGCCGATCGCGTCGCCGGTCTCCCTGCCCGCGCTCAGGGTCGGCGGCACGCCCCTGCTCCCCGTGCCGCAGCTGCGGCGCAGGCTCGGGATGCCGCGGCTGTGGGCCAAGGACGACACCCGCAACCCCTCCGGCTCCACCAAGGACCGAGCCTCGCTCCTGGTCGTCGCCAAGGCCGTCGAGTACGGGTACGACACCGTCGCCACCGCTTCGACCGGCAACGCCGCCTCGGCGCTCGCCGCGGTCGCCGCCGCCGCGGGCGTGCGTGCCGTCGTCTTCGTGCCGGCGGCGGCACCGCCCGCCAAGCTCGTGCAGATGGCGAGCTACGGCGCCCGCCTCGTGCCGGTGGCGGGGAGCTACGACGACGCTTTCGAGCTCTCGCTCGCCGCCTGCGAGCACTTCGGCTGGTACAACCGCAACACCGCGTTCAACCCGTTCACGATCGAGGGGAAGAAGACCGCGGCGATCGAGGTCGCGGCCGACCTCGCACCGGAGTGGCCCGACGTCGTGATCGTCCCGGCCGGCGACGGCGTCATCGTTGCCGGCATGGCGAAGGGGTTCGCCGACCTCGTCCGCTGCCGGCTGCTGCGGCGGGCGCCGCGCCTGATCGCGGTCCAGCCCGAGGGTTCAGCCGCGCTCGCGAGGGCGCTGCGCGACGGCACCACCGAGATCACGCCGGTGCCGGGCGCCGCCAGCGTCGCCGACTCGCTCGTGGTCGGCGCACCGCGCAACGCGATCATGGCGCTCGCCGCGGTGCGCGCCTCGGGTGGCGCCGGGGTGATCGTGAGCGACGAGGCGATCCTCGACGCGATCCCGATGCTCGCCCGCACCACCGGCGTCTTCTGCGAGCCCGCCGCAGCGGCGGCGCTGGCCGGGCTGCTCGCGGCGCTCGACGAGGGGTTGGTGGCGCGCGACGAGCGCGCGGTGCTGCTCCTCACCGGCACCGGCCTCAAGGACGTCGCCGCCGCCTCGCGCCGGGTGCGCATCCCCGAGCCGGTTCCACCCGACCTCGAAGCGGTCGAACGCATGCTCGGGACGGCCGGCGGCTGACACCAGGGGACGCCACTGGCACGAGCCGACCGGCGCCTACGAGTCGGGGTTCGTGCGGCGGATCCGGCCGGACACGTAGGGCTTGAACGACCCGGGCGCACCGGGCGGTGCGATCTCGAACACGACATCCATGACATCCTCGCCGATCCTGGCGTACGTGAGGCGGAACGTCGGCATCGTCGGCTCCGCTTCGCTCAGGAAGACCACTCGACGCCCGTCGGGCGAGACTTCGGCCGCGTACTCGATCACGTGGCCCTCGTTGTCGAAGTACATGGCCTCGAACCCGACACGGCCAGGTGTGGCATAGATGACCATGAGGTCGTCGTGGACGACGGCCGGTTTGCCACCCACCGTTGGATAGTCGGAATGGCTGCGCCGGACCAGGACTCGACCGTCGAGGTCGAGCTTGAAGGAGGTCGCCCCGCCCCCCCGCCCGGGCTGCCCGCTTCCCTCACCCTGCCAGGTGCCCACCAGGAACCGCAGGGCATCCAGGGGCGATGAGGGCTTGACCGCCGCGACCGCCGCCGGGGTCGGCACAGCCCCCTGCCCACAAACGACCGACGCGCTCGTACCCAGAACAAGCCCAACAGTCACGAGGACCCTGTACATCGTTGCCTCCGCCAGAGACCGTGTCTGCACCGCTGGACGCTCGGCATCCGGAAAGCCCGCGGCCAGGACCGCCTCACTCCTTCGACACCTCGAGGCCGGAGGCGTGCATGTGGACGATCAGCCAGTTGCCGCCTTCGCGCCTGAGCACGAGGGTGCGCCGGGCGATCAGGTCGGGTCCCTCGAAGTGGAACGTCACGACCGCGGTGTCGCCGTAGAGCTGGACTCTTTGCCCCTGGGGCACGAGGTTCATGAAGCGCGGGCCGGTTTTCCCCTTGCGCACGCTCGCGAAGAACACCGTGAACACTTTGGTGATCTGGTCCTTGTTCTCGAGACGCGTGTACAGCGGCGCGAGCGGGAAGAACGCCGTCGCGTCGGGGGCGAACAGCGCCGAGAACTTCTCGATGTCGGCGGTGTCGAGCGCTTCCATGAACGTGTCGACGACCGCCTGAATCGAGGCCGCATCAGCCTTCGAGGGCTCGGCGGCGGCCGGCCTGACGGCCGTCGCGACTGCCAGCGCAGCGAGGATCGCCAGCGCACAGGCGCCGGCCTTCGTCGTGGTCCTCATCGCGTCCTCCCCCGCGGTGCGCGGCCGGCTCACGCCGGCTGGACCACGACCCCGGTCCCGTAACAGACCATCTCGGTCACGCCCTGCATCACCTCGGTCGCGTCGTAGCGGATGCCGACCACGGCGTTGGCGCCGACCTGTTCCGCGTGTTTGACCATCATGTCGAACGCCTCGGCGCGGGTCTTCTCGCACAATTCAGTGAAGAGCGAGATGTTGCCGCCCACGAGGGTCTGCAGCGACCCCCCGATCGTGCCGAAGATCGAGCGCGAGCGCACCGTGATCCCGCGCACGACGCCCAGGTTGCGCACGATCCGGCTTCCCTGGATCTCGAACGCCGTCGTGGTCATCGCATGGTTCATCGCCGCCCCCCTTCCGTGCTGCAGCGCCACGCTGGAGCGTCGCGCGACCTACTTGTTCCGGCCAGGCGCCGGGGCGCGGAGCTTCGCGAACTCGTCCCCCGGCAGCCACGCCGGCATCGCGTCCGCCTGTGCCACCGCCAGGCCGGCGAGGAAGCCGAGTTGGGTGTCCTCGACCATTCCGTCGAAGTTCCAGCTCTCGGAGAACTCGTCGCTGGGCTGGTGGTAGTGGGCCTTCAGCCACGCCTCGTTGGCCGCCTCCCCCCAACCCGGCTCGCGCCCGACGTAGTCGAGGCCGCCCTTGAAGTAGAGGCCGGGCACGCCGATCTTCGCGAAGCTGAACTGGTCGGAGCGGTAGTAGGCGCCGCGGTCCGGGAACCGCTCGTCGACGACCACGCGCCCTTGCAGCGCGGCCGCCACCTCGACCACCGCGTCGAGCGTGGATTTGCCCTTGCCCACGAGGGCGACGTCGTGCGTCCTGCCGAAGATGTTGCCCGCGTCGAAGTTGATGTCGGCGGCTATCTTGTCCGGCGGGAACGTGGGATGGGCGGCGTAGTACGCCGATCCGAGCAGACCCGACTCCTCGCAGCTGACGATCGCGAACAGGAGAGAGCGCCGCGGCCGCTCGGGCAGCGCCATGGCCGCCTTTGCGATCGCAAGCACCTGCGCCACCCCGCTGGCGTTGTCCACGGCCCCGTTGTAGATCGTGTCCCCGCTCGCGTCGGGCTTCCCGATGCCGAGGTGATCGTGGTGAGCGGAGAAGACGACGACCTCATCCCTCAAGGCGGGGTCGCTCCCGGGGATGAGCCCGAGCACGTTGGCGGTCTCCCCGTGGGTCAGGGTGTTGGCGAGCGCGAGCGATGTGCGGATGCCGAGGTCCACCGGCTTGAAGTCGCGGCTGCGCGCCTGCGCGACGAGGCGGTCCAGGTCGAGGCCGGCGGCCGCGAGCAGCCGGCGGGTCGCGCCCTCGGTGGTCCAGGCACGCACCTGCAGGCGGGGCTCGGGTCCGGCCGGGAGCTCGAACTGCTCGCCTGTCCACGAGTTCTGCACGACCTGCCAGCCGTACCCGGCCGACGGCGTCGTGTGGATGATGATCGCGCCGACGGCGCCCGCGCGGGCGGCGCTTTCGTACTTGTACGACCAACGCCCGTAGTACAGCCGCCGCGCGCCCCCGAACAGGGCGGGGTCCCAGTCCGGGTCGTTGTTCAACATCAGCAGGACTTTGCCCTTCAGGTCCGCGCCCTTGAAGTCGTCCCAGCCGTACTCGGGCGCCTGAATGCCGTACCCGACGAAGACCAGCGGGGCGTCGGCGATCGCGGCCGCCGGGGCCTGAACGCCGGAGGCGGCGATGAAGTCTTCCCAGAACCGCAGCGCGACGTCGTGGCCACCGGCGCGGAACGTCCAGGTTTCGGGGGCCTTGGTGGTGATCCCGACGAGCGCGAAGCGCTGCTCCCAGCCGCCATCCGGCCCTCCAGGCTGCAGCCCAAGTGACTCCATCTCGCTCGCCACGTAAAGACATGCGAGCGCGTCGCCGCGGTGCGACGGCGCACGCCCCTCGAGTAGGTCGTCCGCCAGGAACCGCACCGGACCGGCGAGGCTCGCCCGGTCGATCACCTTCGCGGCCTGCTCGGCCCCCGCCGGCAGCGTCAGCGCCGGCGGCGCCGCCAACGCCCCCGCGGCCACCATGGCCGTCACGATTGCCGCACAACCAGCAAGTTGTCGCACGCAGTACCCCCAGCCATCGCGATACGGTACCAGATCCTGACGATGGTGGCGCCCCGCCGGCGTATCCTCGCGGGGATGGGGAAAGGCGGGCGGGCCAGCGTGAGGGTGGTCCCCACGGTGATCGTACCGGCGTGCCTGCTGGCGCTGACGGCGCTGGCGGCGCATGCCGCCGGGCGGCTCCCGGAGGAGTTGGCCGCGTTCCTGCGCGTCTACCCGGGGATCGTCGTGGCCGCCGGCGTTCTCCTCGGGCTCTGGTTCCGCCGCGGGCGGGTCGTGCTCGCGCTGCTCGCCCTGGCGGTCGCGGACCTCCTGCTCGCCCGTTTCGGCCCGGGCGCCGCCGGGGTCGAGGTCGGACGCTACACGCTCAACGCCGCGGCGTTCCTCTTGCCGCTCGACCTCGCCTGGCTCGCCGTGGCGCGCGAGCGCGGCACGCTCACCGTGCCCGGCCTTCTCCGCCTGGGGGCGATTGCGCTGCAGCCGCCGGTCGCGGCGTTCGTCTGGCTGTCGTACCAACCCCGCCTCGTGGCGTTGCTGGAGAGCCGCTTCCTCCCCGGCCGCGCGTCGCCGGAGGGTGGGGTCGCCCACCCCGCGCTGATCGCCTACGCCGCCGCGCTGGTGACCGCGGCCCTGGTCTGGGCGCTGCGCCGCACGACGCTCGACGCCGGCTTCGCCTGGGCGCTAATCGCCTCGTTCCTGGGCCTCGCCGCCACGCGCTCCGCCACGCTGTACCTCGCGACCGCCGGCCTGATCCTGGTGGTGGCGCTGCTCGAGACGACGCTCGCCATGGCGTTCCGGGACGGACTCACGTCGCTGCCGAGCCGGCGCGCGTTCGACGAGGCGGTCGGCAAGCTCTCCGGCCGCTACGCGATCGCGATGGTGGACATCGACCACTTCAAGGCCGTCAACGACCAGCACGGCCACGACGTCGGCGACCAGGTGCTGCGGATGGTCGCGGCGCGCATGGCGTCCGTCCGGGGCGGCGCGCGCGCCTACCGCGTCGGCGGCGAGGAGTTCGCCATCGTCTTCACCAAGCGACGGGCCAAGGAGGTGATGGCCGAACTGGAGTCGCTGCGCGCCGCCGTGGCCGTGAGTGGCTTCGTGCTGCGCTCGCCCGATCGCCCGGCCCGCAGGCCCAAGAACGCCGCACCGCGGCGGGAGCCGGGCACGACGATCGCGGTCACCGTCAGCATCGGCATCGCCGACCGGGCGGGGCGCCTCACCACGCCGGAGGAGGTTGTCAAGACGGCCGACAAAGCCCTCTACCGCGCCAAGCGGGGGGGTCGCAACCGCGTCTGCGCCGCGGCGCCGTCCGCCCGGGCGTGAGGGAAACGCCGCAGGATGCTACCCTTTGAGGTTGGACCCGCGGCCGCCCCAGGGCCGGCCGGGCGCAGCGCCGGGAAACGGCATCGAGGCGAGCGCCGCGGGTTGCGGATTGGAGACCGCTTGAGCCGCAAAATGCTCATCAACGCACAGCGCGCCGAAGAGGTGCGCGTCGCGATCGTGAACAAGGACACGCTCGACACGTACCAGATCGCGGTGGCCGAAGCCGGCCTCTGCCGCGGCAACGTCTACCGGGGCGTCGTGGCGAACGTCAACCCCACCCTGAACGCGGCGTTCGTGGACTTCGGCGCCGAGCGCGACGGGATGCTCGCCGCCCACGACGTGGTGCCGCAGGCCTACCACCGCGCCGCACCCGCCGGCGACGCCGCGCCGCGCATCGACCGCATCATCGAGCGCGGCCGCAGCGTGCTCGTCCAGGTCACCAAGGACCCGATCGGCACCAAGGGCGCCGCGGTCACGACCAATCTGAGCTTCGCGGGTCGCTACCTCGTGCTGACGCCGTTCGAGGACACCCGCGGCATTTCGCGCAAGGTGGAGGACGAGGAGACCCGCGCCGCGATGCGCGAGCAGGCCGACAAGCTCGAGGTGCCCGAGGGGTGCGGCATCATCCTGCGGACGAACGCACTCGGCCAGACCAAGACGACGCTCAAGGCCGACCTCGCCGCGTTGCTGCGCCTGTGGAAGCGGGTGCAGGCCGAGATGGCGAAGGGCAAGGGCCCGCGCCTCCTGTACTCCGACCAGGACCTCATCGTGCAGGCGTTGCGCGACCTCCTCGACAGCTCGATCGACGAGGTGCTCGTCGACGATGACGCGGTGTTCGAGAAGGCGCAGGCCTACATGCAAGCCTCGATGCCGCGCGGCAAGACGAGCCTGGTGCGCTACGCGGAACGCATGCCCCTGTTCTCCCGCTTCAACCTCGAGCTCCAGATCGAGGGGATCTACAAGCGCACGGTCCCGCTCCCGGGCGGCGGCTCGATCGTGATCGACCCCACCGAGGCGCTCACGTCGATCGACGTCAACTCGGGCAAGGCCTCGCACGGCACGTCGCAGGAGGACAGCATCTACGCCGTCAACCTCGAGGCCGCCCACGAGGTCGCGAGGCAGCTGCGCCTGCGCGACATCGGCGGGTTGGTGGTCGTCGACTTTATCGACATGCGGCCGCGCAAGAACCAGCACGGAGTCGAGAAGGCGATGCGCGATGCGATGAAGGCCGACAAGGCGCGCTCGACGGTCGGACGCATCAGCGCGAACGGCCTGCTCGAGATCAACCGCCAGCGCGTCAAGCAGGCGCTGGCGCTGCGCACCCACCGGCCCTGCCCGACGTGCGCCGGCACCGGCATCATCCCCTCCCCCGAGTTCCTCGGTCTCAACCTGCTCCGGCGGATCGAGGCCCGCGCCGCCGATGGGCGCCTCAAGGCGGTGCGCGTCGGCCTCCACCCCGAACTCGCCGACGCCCTCCAGAACGGGCGCCGCCAGGAGATCGCCGCCCTCGAGCGCGAGTTCGACATCCGCGTCGAGATCAACGCGACGACCAGCTTCCACCGCTCCGAGGAGAAGGTCGAGTGGGTCGTGCGCGAGGCAGGCCACCTGCCGCCTCCGTCGGCTCCAGTGAGCGCGGCCGACCTCGCCGCCGGCGGCGCGGCGCCCGAACCACCCGAGGGCGAGAAGCGGCGCAAGCGGCGCCGCGGCGGACGCCGGCACAAGGACGACATGGCCGAGCGGGGCGCAGGCGGGGACGACGCCGCGCCGGCCATCGCCACGACCGCCGTCGAGGACGAATCCGAAACCGGGGCCGCACCCGCCGCGGAGGACACCGGCGGAAAAAAGCGCAAGCGCCGCCGCGGCGGCCGCCGCCACAAGAAGGGGGGAGGAACGCCCGCCCCGGCCGAGAGCCCGGCTCCCGGCGATCCCGCCTCCACCGCCGCGCCGGCGGCCGAGGAGCCCCCATCGCCCGATGCCCCCGCCGAAGGTCCGGCCCGGGACGCCGGAGATCGCAAGAAGCGCCGGCGTCATCGGCGCCGCCGCGTACCCGCGACGACCGATGGGGCCGCCCAGGAGGGAGGGACCGCATGACCCCGATCCAGTCGTTCGACATCACGAGCGGGTGCGACCTCCAGGAGGTCGACAACGCCGTGAACCAGGCCGCGAAGGAGATCGCCCAGCGCTTCGACTTCAAGGGGCTCAAGGTCGCGATCGACCTCGACCGCAAGGAGAACCTGCTCGTGTTGGCCGCCCCCGACGAGTTCAGGCTGCGGGCGATGTGGGACGTCGTGCTCGGCAAGATGACGCGGCGGGGGGTGCCGGTCAAGAACCTGAAGACCGGCGCGATCCAGCCGGCGGCCGGAAGCACCGTCCGGATGGAGGTCACCCTCCAGCAGGGCGTGCCCTCCGAAACCGCCCGTGCGATCGTCAAGCTCGTGAAGGAGCACAAGTTCAAGAAGGTCCAGTGCGCGATCCAGGGCGACCAGGTGCGGGTCTCATCGCCATCACGGGACGAGCTGCAGGCGGTCATCGCGCTCGTCAAGGGCGAGGACTTCGGGATCGAGCTCGCCTTCGAAAACTACCGTACGCAGTGAGCGGGGCGCGGCCCGTGGACGACGCTGCGCTGCCGCCGCGAGTGAGGTATCGTTGCACCGTGGCGAAGCTCTCGCTCGTTGCGGCGGCGGTCCCGGCGGGCTCCGGCCCGAGCCCGGGTCTGGGGCGCTAATGGCGGTCACCGGCAACCTCCGGACGATGCCGTTCCCCGACCTCATGCAGTGGATCTCCGCGAGCCGGAAAACCGGCACGCTGGTGATCAAAGGGCAGCGCTACACCAAGAAGATCCTGTTCCAGAACGGCCTCGTGTCGGCGGTCACCTCCAACAACCCGCGCGAGCACCTCGGCTACTATCTCGTCGGTTGGGGGATCCTCACCGAGGACGAGCTCGAGCACCTGCTCGACCGCCAGAAGGAACTCAACGTCATGCTCGGCGAGCTCCTGGTCCAGACCGGCCGCCTCACCCGCGAGCAGGTGGACCACCTGGTGCGGGTCAAGACCGAGGAGACGACCTACGACCTGATGCTCTGGCAGGAGGGGGAGTTCTTCTTCCTCGACGACGCCCAGCCCCGCAGGGACTTCAAGGAACTCCAGCTCCCGGTCGAGCACTTCATCCTCGAAGGCGCCCGCCAGGTGGACGAGCGCCGGCGCATCGCCGCCGTCATCGCCGACTCCGGCGTCATCCCCCGCGCCGTCCAGCCAATCGACGAGAGCCACCTCACGCCGTCGGGCGCCGCCGCCCTGCGCGAGATCGACGGCGCCAAGAGCATCGAGGAGATCGCCCTCGCCTGCCGGATGCCGGAGTTCCCCGTGCTCAGCTTCATCTTCCAGGGCGTGACCAACGGCGTCTTCGAGCTCCTCCCGCCCGTGTTGCCGCCGAAGCGGATCCCGGGGTTCCTGCGCTCGACGTGGCGCGATCGCCTGCAGGAGGCCGAGAGCAGCCTCGCCCTCGGCGACGCTCTCGAGGCGTACCGGAAGGTCATCGAGGTGCGCGAGCGCTATCCGAACATCCCGAAGGCGCTCACGGCAGCCGACGAGCTCGAGCGCGAAATCGCCCAGGATGTCGAGAAGCTTCCGATCGGCCCCTCGACCATCCTCGAGCTGGCGCTGGCGCCCAGGGACATCGTCCAGCTCAAGTGCGACCCCGAGGAGGGCTTCGTCCTCTCGCGCATCAACGGCCGCTATACGGTCAACCAGATCCTCGCGGTGCTCCCGGGCGTCAGGCTGCACAACCAGCTCATCATCCGCAACCTGATCCAGCGCGGCGTCGTCCAGTTGCGCGAGTCGCAGGAGATCGCGCGCCACCAGGGCGCCCCGCGCCTGCGAACGTAGAGACAGGGGTCCGGGCTCCGGGCACCGGAAAGACGTGGCCCGTGGTCGATTGGTCCGTGGTCAGGAAAAGAGAGGGCACAGGGCGCGGAAGCGTCACAACGCGAGCCTGACCCCGCTGCAGGTCGGTTCACTTCGCCAGGTTCTTCAGAAAGGCGAGCAGGTCGGTCACAGGCGGCCGCTTCGTGAAGTCGACGTCGATTCGGACGAAGCGGACAACCCCGTTGCGATCGATCACCAACGTCGTCGGGTACGCCATGTTGCGATTGGCTTCGTTGACCACGCCGTATCTCTTCGTGACCGCGAGTCCGGAGTCCGCGAGCAAGGGGAACCCGACCCCTCGGACTTGCGCGTAGGTCGTCAACTTGTCCACTGGGTCGGTCGAGCTGATGGCCCACACCTCGGTGCCGAGGCCGCGAAACTCCGACAAGTGCTCTTGCAGCTCGCCGAGCTGCATCCGGCAGTAGACTCACCACACCCCGCGGAAGATCACGAGCACAAGGCGTTTGACGCCCCGCAGATCTGCGAGACGATAGGTCTTGCCGTCCGACGCCGGGAGCGAGAAGTCGGGGGCCCGCTCGCCGACCTTGACGACTCCGGCTTGCGCGGCGCCATCCGTGAGGCCCTGCGCCGATGCCGGGCTCCAAGCCGCGGACGTCAGCACCAACGACCCGAACACCAAAACCGTCTTCAAGAACAGCCGCTGCATGGCGTCACCTCCATCCGAAATCCGAGCTCCCGGGACCGACGGTGCACGAGCCCGAGTGTGCCACAGTTCGGCGTCAGCGTCGCAGTCAGGTCGGACGCAACAATGCAAGCCTGACCCCGCAAGGCAAAAGGCGTGGTCCGTGGTCGGAGCGGGCTGCGCCGGCCGCAGGCCGCGCAGCCTCGATCGCCTCCCTCGAAGACAAAGAAGCGCGCCCGGCGGGCGCGCCCCACATGAGCACCCACGACGCCGAAGGCAGGGCCTCGCCACTTGCGGCGTGTAGCCGCGCCGCCGCCGTTGGGCCAGATGCAAGGAAGGCGAGGCGGCCGGACCGGAGCGTAGCCGGAGGCTACGTGAGGATCCGAGCCGCCGCAGCCTGACGCCGCAGATGGTCCGACGCCGGCGGCGCCTCTAGCGGCGGCGCAGGGTGGTATCGGTGATGATCGTGCACCCTTCGGCGGCGAGCGCTGCGAGGAACCCCTCCCTGTCCCGCGGGTTCACGAACGTTCGGCCCGCGCCCTCGATCATCACACCCTCGTCGGCCGCCGACGCGAATACCGAGGTGGCCATGTTGTCGAGCATCCACGAGCCGACCCGGTAGCCCGGCAGCGGAAGGCCTGCCAGGCGGTGCCCGCCAAGCGGCCGGTGCGGCCGCGCCCGCGCGCCGGCGAGCGGTACCACCCGCCGTCGCAGCAGCGTCCCGACCTCGAGCGCACCGCCGGCAACTGTGTACCGCAAGCGCGCCGGGGCGACGAAGAGGACCACTGCGAGCGCCGCGAGCGCGAGCACTCCCACGCCGGTCACGACGAACAGGTTGACCCACCACGCCGCGCCCCGCCGCCCGGGGGGCGCGAACACCGACGGCCGGCCCTCCCGCAGCGCCTTCAGGAAGCCGTCCGGGTCCGCCGGGGTCACTGCCACCGGCGTAGTTTCGGCGCTCGACGTCACCACCACACCCCGCTCCGAGCAGTCGGTGATCTGCCACACCTCGCCGACACGCGGGTAGGCGAAGAAGCCGACGCAGTAGCCGGGCTTCTCGGTCCCGAAGCGCAGCGCGCCTCCGCGCAGCCACTCGGACTTCGCCTCGGCGATGCGCGCGAGGTCGATCGTCTTCCTCTGCCGTTCGGACCCCAGCACGCTGGTGATCGTCAGCGCCCGGCTGTCGATCTCGTAGCGGATCGTCGGCGTGCGCAGCAACGAGACGAGCAACCCGATCACGGTCACGACGACCACGGCCGACAGCACCGCAAACCAGACGCGCGCCGGCCTGGTGACCGGCACCGGCCGAAACACGGGCACTTGGCTTTGACTCATGGTGGCTCCCTACCACAAAGTGTACTGGATGGGAGGGTCAGCGGCCGGCCGCCTGGGCCCCGAGCAGCCTCTCCGCACCGATGACAACGATCCCGCGGGCGGCAAGCTGCGGGCCGAGCGCGGCGCGCTGGCGCTGGGACGGAACGACAAGAGTGCTGCCGACCGGCAACCCGGCGAGCGCCGCGGGCGGAACGAGGGTAAGCGTCCGCTCCATGGCGAGGCGCGCGAAGAGCGCGCGCTCGGCGAGCAGCGCCGCGTCGTCCGGCAACCCGGCGAGGTCGTCGAGGACGTAGGTGGTCGGACCGTCCCCCCGTGCCGCCTTTCCCTCGGCGAGCGCCGCCCGCACCGCCGCGACCGCTGCGGGCCGCGGCGTCCAGTCGGCGCCGATGAGCTTCCCCGCCGAGGTGGCGAAGGCCTCCGCGTAGCTGACCTTCAGAAACTCGTAGATCAGGCTCGCCGGAGCGAGCGGCGCCGCGACGGTGGCGAAGAAGTGCAGCTCGCCCGGGTCGAGGACCGCCCCGTCGCACTCGCTACCGCCTTCCAGCACGGATACCGGCTTGCGCAGTAGGGCGCCGAGGCGGAGGAAGTTGACCATCGCCGTGACCGAGGCGTGCCCGAGGTCGGGGTACTCGCAGTTCGTGTATGCCGACAGCCCGAGGGCGTCCGCGCGGGTCATCCAATCGAAGATGTCGAGGGCCGCGAACGCCGGCCGGCCCTTCTCGAACTTCTCCGGCACGTACCCGGAGAACTGCAGCACGAACGGCACGCTCTGGCGGGCGCGCGCGTGCCAGATTGAGCGGCACCTGTCGAGCTGGCGCACGACCCAACCGTTGATCGCCGAGACGAAGTCGTAATACGCCACGTCCGGGCGGGCGAACGCGGGATCGCGCTCGTTGGCCGGCATCGGCACCGCGGCAAGCGCCGGGAAGCGCGTGCCGTACCTGCGGTTCACGCCGTGGATGCCGCCGTACTTTCCCGCCAGGAACCGGCGCCACACGGCGGCGGCGTACGGGGTGTACTGGCCGATCTCGTAGGAGTCGGTGTCCGGGTCGAAGCAGAGCAGCGAGCCGCGCTGCGAGACGAACGGTTCGTTGAACAGGCCGACGCCGAACCCGACGAGGGCGGGCTCGGAGGAGAAGTTCTTCGCGTAGAACGCGGTTTCCTCGGCGAGCCAGCGCTCGTACGCCGGCTTGCCGACCGTCGCGAGGAAGAAGTCGGGAGTCTCCTTCCCCGACGGCAACCGGCCGCGCTCGGTCAGGACGTTGGTGTACAGCCAATTGCGGCGCTTGCCCGCGGCGTCGGGAAAGGAGCTGCCGTCGATGCGGCTGAGCACGATGGCGACGCCGTGCCTGCGGGCGGTCGCAAAGATCTTGCGCAATACCGCGAGGCTTTCCGGCTGCTCCCAGATGTGCGGCGGCGGGACGACGTTGAGAATCTCGGCGCCGTTCGCGATCGCGAACGCCACCAGCCGGTCCGCCTCGGCGGCGCTCGCGAAGAAATCCCAGTGCACGGTGAACCCGATCCGCGGGAGCTCGCAAACCCAGCCGGGCACGGGCCCCGCCGGCACACGTTGCGCGGCGCCGGCGGCGACTGCGCCCAGCGCCACCGCGGCGAGAGCGGCTGCAAGCTTTCGCGCCCACCTCCCGCCAGCCCCGGCCGCCGTCCACATGCTGCGACCCTAGCACAGGCATCCGGCCACAGCGTGTTACCATTTTGACCATGAAGGGTTTCGCCGCGCTCACCGGCGCCCCGCGGCGGGTGTGACGGGGCGCGTTGGGGCACGATGCGATCGAACCACTCCCTGCGACATGCGAGCGGCATCGGATGGAAGCTTCCGGCTGCACTGGGAGTGCTCGCCCTCGCGGTCGCATCCCTCACGGCCGGGGCCGAGATCACAAAAGTGCTGGTCGTGTACGAGCCCGGCCCCACGCCGGCGACGAGCGGCCTCGGCGATGCGCGCCAGCTGCAGCAGCTCCTCGGCCACTTCTCCACCGCCGTCACGCTCGTGTCGGCGGACGCCTACCAGCCGGGCGAGATGGCGAGGGTGGACACCACCTTCGTCGTCGGGTTCACCAAGGCGTTCGTCCCCCCCGCGACGGTTCTGCAGGACGCTTACGCGGATGAGGGCACGTTTGTCTGGCTCAACACCGGCTTGGTCGAGTTCGGGCGAGAGTTCGACCTCGGGGCCAAGTTCGGGTTCGTGGACGAGGGTTTCGACACGACATCCGTTTTCGACTCCGTGCAGGCCGGCGAGTACCGGTTCACCAAGACCGAACCCAACACCAACGTGCTCAAGGTGGTGGACTCGGACCGCTGTCGGGTGCTCGCCACCACGACGTCGAGCAAGACGCACCACACGGTGCCGTACGTTGTCCGCTCCGGCTCGTTCTGGTGCGTGGCCGACTCGCCGTTTTCCTACGCCACCGAGTCGGACCGCTACCTGTACTTCGCGGACCTGTTGCACGACATCCTCGGCCAGGACCACCCGCCCTCCCACTCGGCGCTCATCCGCATCGAGGACACCAACCCGTTCTCCGACCCGGCGAGCCTGCGCGCCGTGGCGGACCTCCTGTTCGCCCGCAAGATCCCGTTCCTCGTCGGGATTATCCCGTTCTACGTCGACCCGGCGACGCAGACGCGGGTGACGATGTCGGAGAAGCCGGACTACGTCGATGCTTTGCACTACATGATGGAGCATGGCGGCACGATCGTCATGCATGGCATCACCCATCAGTACAAGGGCGAGACGGCGACCGACTACGAGTTCTGGGACGAGAGCGGCAACCGGATCCTGCCGGAGGACTCGCGAGAGTACGTCAACCGGAAGCTGCGGGACGGGGTGGCCGAGTGCATCAAGAACGGCGTCTACCCCCTCGTATGGGAGACGCCCCACTACAGCGCCTCCACGCTCGACTACTCGGTGTTCGCCGAGCACTTCTCGACCGCGATGGAGCAGCGGCTGGTGCTCGACAACCTCGACTACTCGCAGTACTTCCCCTACATCATCAAGCGCGACATCTACGGGCAGAGGATCCTCCCGGAGGACCTCGGCTATATCCCCCTCGATCCCGACATCGCCAAGGAGAACGCGTCCGTCGACAAGCTCCTCTCCTTCGCCAAGGTGGACCTCGCGGTGCGCGACGGGTTCGCGTCGGTGTTCTTCCACCCGTTCGTCCCGATCGAGTGTCTCGCCCGCCTGGTGGACGGCATCCGCGCGCTCGGGTATACGTTCGTGGACGTGCGCGAGATGTCCAACTCCGTCGTCATGGACGACCGCGCGATCGTGAGCGGCAACGCCACCGTCAAGCTCGCCCTCGCCGACCAGTACCTGCGCGAGTCCTGGATCGACGGCAACGGGAAGCTGGTGCGGCGCGAGGTCTCTCCGACGCGGCTGCGCGGCGCGGTGGAGCGCGAGGTGAAGCTCCCGCCGCGCTGGATCTACGTCGCCGAACCGCGCGAGTACCGGGAGCGGCCGCTCTCGCTGTGGGAGAAGGCAAAGGGGCAGGCTGCCGACCTGCTGGCCAGGATCGCCAGGAGGCAGGCGCACTACGCGCCCGCCGACGTGCTCTTCCTCTACGACCCGAACGCCACGGGGGGCGCCGCCAATGACCAGGCGAGCCTCGCCGCGCCCTTTTTGGCGCTCAACATACCGGTGAACCAGGTGGCGCTGGCGCCGGGCCTCGCCATCGACACGGGCGACCACAACATGGTGATCGTGCCGTACTCGGTCGCCGAGGCTTTGACCGAGTCTCAGGTCGGGGCGCTCAAGAGCTTCGTGGAGGGCGGCGGCAACCTGATCACCGATTTCCGCAACGACCTCGCCACCGCCTTCGGCGTTCACTTTCTCGATTCGACGCTGCTCATCGAGCGCGTGCGCGACCGCCTCTATCCGGACGAGCCCCTGCACTGGAACTCCGGCGAGGTGATGAACAAGTTCGAGACCACCGACGAGGACGAGGTTTTGGCCTCCGACGAGGTGACGGGGATCCCGGTCGTGATCGGGCGGCACTACGGCGCCGGGCGGTTCATCCTCTTCGGCACCCGCTTCGACCCCGCGAGCACGGGCGGCTATTCCCGCTACCCCTACCTCGCCAGCTACGTGCAGCGGTTCTTCAACCTGACCCCTCTCGTGCGCCGGGAGCAACTTGAGATGTTCTTCGACCCCGGCTACCGGCACACGGTGAGCATCGAACAACTCGTCGTCCGCTGGGCCGCGGCCGGGATCCGCATCCTCCACGTCGGGGGGTGGCACGAGTACGCGAAGTGGACCTACGACTATGGCAAGCTGATCGCCCTCTGCCACGCCAACGGCATCCTGGTCTACTGCTGGTTGGAACCGCCGCAGGTGAGCCAGAAGTTCTGGCAGGACCACCCCGAGTGGCGGGAGAAGAACTACAAGGGCGAGGACGTCCGGCCCTCCTGGCGCTACCCGGTCGCGCTCACCGACCCGGCGTGCCTTGCGGCCGCGACCGAGTTCTACCGCGCGCTGCTGACCGGCGCCGACTGGGACGGCGTCGACATCGGCGAGCTCTACTTCGAGGCGGGGCGCGGCATGAAGGACCCGCAGCTCGTCACACCGCTGCACCCCTCCGCCCGCCGCGAGTTCAAGTCTCACTACGGCTTCGACCCGATCGAGCTCTTCGACTCCGCGTCGCCGCGGTACTGGCGCCGCGACCCCGCGGCGCTCGCCGCATTCACGAAGTACCGCGTCGCGAAGAACGTGCAGCTGCACGAGGCGATGCTCGCCATGGCCGCCTCGGTCGCGCAGGGGAAGCCGGGGTTCCAGACCGTGGTGACGGTCCTCGACAGCCTCGCCGCGCCGGAGTTGCGCAACTGGCTGGGCGTCGACGCGAAGCAGATCGCCGCGCTGAGCGCGAGGTACGACTTCCACCTCCAGGTCGAGGACCCGGAGAGCATGTGGTCGTCCGATCCGCGCCGCTACGAGGCGATCGCCGCCCGCTACGCGGGCCTGGTGGACCCGGCGCACCTCGCGCTCGACCTCAATATCCTCTCGTTCCGCGCCGCGAACGCGATCACGCCGTTCCCCACCCGCGTCCAGACCGGGACGGAGGCGGCGTGGCTCGTCCACTCCGCCGCGCTCGGCGCGCCGCGGGCCGCGATCTATTCGGAATCGAGCATCAACCAGCAGGACCTTCCGTTCCTGCCCTCGGCGTACGCCGCGCGCACCAAGGTCAAACGGGTCGAGGACGGCTGGGCGATCGACACCCCGACCCCGATCGTGCTCCAGCTCGCGAGCGACGCACAGGAGATCTGGCGCGACAATCAGAGGGTGCGGACCATCGGCCGCGGGCGCTTCCTGCTGCCGGCGGGGAGCTATACCGTGCTCGAGGTGGAGCCGACCCTGCAGGCGCTGCAGCCGGGCGTGCCGGACTCGCACCTGCTCTCGATCACCGGCGACCTCCTGTTCCAGAAGAGCTCGCAGCGCAGCGTGACGTTCGGCTACAGGTCCGAGAATCGTTGTATCGCCACTCTCGCGCGGCAGCCGTTCGCCCTCTTCATCGACGGGCACGAAACGGCGTTCGCGGCGCTCGAGGGCAGCGGCCGCGACGCGCTGATCCTCCCTCCCGGCGAACACACCGTGCTGCTGGTAACTCAAAGCGGCGTGTCGTACGGCGTCAACATCACCAGCTTCTGGTCATCGTACGTGATCGCGATCTTCGGCGCCCTCGCGGTCGGGCTGCTGGTCAGCCTCTACCTGATCGTGCGCGTGCGGCCGCAACCCCGCCGGCGGGCCGCGTGAACGAATCCGCCCTGCAGCTCGACCTCTCCATCGTCTTCGTCGTGGCCGTGATCCTGATCTGGTTCATGATCGCCTACCAGCTCGTCCTCACGGTGGCGGGGTTCTTTCACTCGCTGCGCTCGGCAAAGGAGCGGCGCGAGGTCGACGCCCTCACCTTCGACTGGCCCGACGTCGCGGTGCTGATCCCGGCGCACAACGAGGGGATCGTGATCCGTAACACCTTGGAGGCGATGCTGGCGTTCGATTACCCCGCCGACCGGTACGAGGTGCTGGTGATCAACGACGGCTCCTCCGACGACACCGGCGCCATCGTCGAGGAGTTCGCCCGCCGCGACCCGCGGATCCGCCTCGTCGAGGTCCCCTCCGGCGAGGGGGGCCGAGGCAAGTCGCGTGCCCTCAACATCGGCCTCGCCCGCACCGACGCCGGCCTCATCGCCGTCTACGACGCAGACAACACCCCCGAGCCTTCCGCCCTTCGGTATCTGGTGGCGCAGCTCTTGCTCCACCCCGAGCTCGGCGCCTGTATCGGCAAGTTCCGCACCGTCAACAAGGACACCAACCTGCTGACGCGCTTCATCAACATCGAGACGCTCTCGTTCCAGTCGATCGTGCAGGCGGGGCGGTGGGCGCTGTTCCACGTCTCAACGCTGCCGGGCACGAACTACGTCATCCGCCGCCCGCTCGTCGATCACCTCGGCGGGTGGGACGAGAGCGCAATCACCGAGGACTCCGAGATGTCGATCCGGATCTACATGGAGGGCTTCCGGATCAAGGTGATCCCGTACGCCGTCACCTACGAGCAGGAACCGGAGACGTGGAGGGTCTGGTTCAAGCAGCGAACGCGCTGGGTGCGCGGCAACAACTACGTCGCGACGAAGTTCTTCCGCCGGATCCCGGCGTTCAAGGACAAGGTGCTGGCGATCGAGGTGCTCTACCTGCTCTCGCTCTACTACGTCTTCTTCGTCGCCATCGTGGTCTCCGACCTGCTCTTCCTGGCGAGTCTCGCCGGCCTCATCGCGATCCCCCTGCCGGGGCCGTACACCGCCGTGTGGCTGCTCGCTTTCCTGCTGTTCATCATGGAGATCCTCCTCGCCCTGGCGTACGACCGCGAGGACTCCTTCGGCAAGATCGGCTTGATCGTGCTGGCGTACTTCACCTACTGCCAGCTGTGGATCGCCGTGGTCGCGCGGGCGCTGTGGCTGGACGTGGTCAAGCGCGAGAAACAGACCTGGGTCAAGACGATCCGTTTCAAACGCAAGTCGGCGCGCGGCTGAGCCCCTTCAGACGAGCGGAAGCTCCATCGACACGGCGTCGCCGGCGGCGGCGGGATGCGGTTCGATCTGCCGGAACCCCATCGCGCGGTACATCGCGATCGCCTCCTCCATCCACGGCGCGACCTCGAGGCGCATCAACGTGTGACCGGCATCGCGCGCGCTGCCGATCACGGCGAGGGCCAACCGCTTGCCGACGCCCTTGCCGCGGAATTGATGGCGGACGAACAGACGCCTCATCTGGCAGGCGCCGCCGCCGAGGGACCGCAGCGCGACGCACCCCGCCAGGCGGCCGTCGCAGCGGGCCAGCAACAACGTCCCGGACGGCGGCGTGTAGACGCCGGGGAGTTCCGCCAGTTCGCGGGCGAAGTCCTGGAGGGAGAACTCCCGCCCGAGCGATGAGGCGTACTCCTTCATGAGCGTGCGGGCTTCGGCGATATCGCCGTCCCGGTCCGCCGGGCGGATCTCGATCGTGCCTCTCCTGCGAAACACTTCTGGTCCCTCCGCGCGCATCTTGCCACACAACCGCCCTGCCCATCGGCACCGCGCGCAAAACGGGCGCTGCGTGCTCCCCCGCCGGTCCCGGAACGCTCAGGCGACGGGGACGATCACTCCGGCCTGCAGGAACCACAACTCGAAACGCGGCGGCTGCAACAGGCCCAACGCCTCCTGGACGGCGCGCCGGTAGACGGCGCCCTGCGGCGCGTACGTGGCGGCCCTGGCGTCGAGCGGGGCGGCACTAGTCACATCGTCGGTCTTGTAGTCGGCGACGACGAGTTCGCCGGTGTCCGGGTCGCGGTAGAGGAGGTCGATCGCCCCGGAGACGAAGCCGACCGGCGAGGCCGGGCCCTCACCAGGCGGGAGGAGGACCGCGAGCTCGCGCGCCACCACGTGCGGCGCGATCGCGTCCAGGTGGCCGAGCAGCGGACCGGCGGCGAAACGGCTGAGAACCTCCGCGGCCCGGCGCTCGGCCTCGCGCCGCCCCTCCGGCCCGATCAACCCTTCCACCAGCGCGGCGAGCGATCCGCGGGCGGCGGCGAGCTGTCTGTCGATCTCGGCGTCGAAGTCGAGCGTCTCCAGGACCCGGTGGACCGCCGCTCCGGCCACCGACGCGGGCGACGCGCCGCCCTCGCCGGCGCGCGCCGGCGCGGCTCCGGCGCTCTCCCCGGCCGGATCAGCTGCGGTCTCGTCCAGCAGCTCGCGCAGCCGCCGGTGCGCCTCCTCCGAGGCGGGGGCGGAGAACGCCGTCGCCATGCGGGCGGCGGCCTCGACCCGCAGTCCGGCCAGCCGCTCGGCGTCGCGCGCGACCTGTTCCGGGGCGGCGAGCGGCGGCG
>PKYI01000030.1 GCA_003133645.1 Acidobacteriota bacterium
CGGCCATACTAGCCGGTGCGACGTCCGTCTCTTGAAGTCTTGGCGCGGCGCCCGTCGCGCCACCCGGGCCCGGAAGCCGCGTGGTCCGCTCGTCGCCCCCGCCCGTGGCGGCCATCGCCCCGGCGGCGGCGCCGCGCATCCCCGCGATGCCGCCAGATGCGGGCCGGGCCCCCGCGGCATCGAGCAGCCGCTCCAGATCGGCGGCCAACTCGTGGCAGTTCTGGTAGCGTTGGGCGGGGTCCTTGGCGATCATGCGGTGCACGATCCTGCGGGTCTCCGGATCAACCGCTTCGCTCAACGACGCGATGTCCGGCGGCTCCTCCTCGAGGATCTTGCGCAGCAGCGCGAGCGGGCTGTCGGCGTGGAACGGCGTGTGCCCCGAGAGGAGCTCGAAGAAGGTGACACCCAGCGAATAGATGTCGGTGCGCCGGTCGACCGCCTCGCCCCGGCACTGCTCCGGGGAGAGGTAGCCCGGGGTCCCCATCAGCATCCCGGTCGCGGTCAGCCGGGTCGCGGCGTCCTGCGGGAGGGCGAGGCCGAAGTCGGCGATCTTGAGCAGGCCGCGCTCGTCCACCATGAGGTTGGCCGGCTTGATGTCGCGGTGCAGGAAACCCTTGTCGTGAGCGACCGCGAGGCCGTTCGCGGCCTGCAGCATGAACTGAGCCGCCCGCGGGTTGTCGATGCGGCCCTCCTCGCGCACCATGGCGAGCAACGACTTGCCGGAGACGTACTCCATGACGAAGTAGTGGCGGCCCTCGTCCTCGCCGATGAAGAAGATCTGGATGATGTTTGGGTGCGAGAGCGCCGCGGCCGCTTGCGCCTCGCGCACGAAGCGCGCTACGAACGTCGGGTCGGTGCAGAGGTGCTCGCCCAGCACCTTGATCGCAACGAAGCGGTTGAGCGATTCCTCGTGCGCCTTGTAGACGACGCCCATGCCCCCGCGCCCCAGCTCGGAGACGATTGTGTAGTGGCCGATCTTCAACGGCGTCACGGCAGCTTCACCATCATCCCCCGCTTGATCGCCGCCGCGTTGCCACTCTTGACCGTGCAGATCGAAAGCTTCTCCTTCACCTGGCTGACCTCGAGCCGTGCCACCTCGTTGACGCTCTGATCGAGGATCTCGCCGGTGTCCGGGTCGCGCACGACGTTGGCTTCGCCGACCACGAACTCCTGGCCGACGTTGATGCCCTCGCGCGAGCCGCGGTTGACGTACACCTTGCCGCCGCCGACCTGGGCGACCGTGCCGGTCCACGGGATCTTGGGCAACTGCTCGAGGAGGAAGTCCACGCCTTCCTTGCACGCGGCCGTGACGGCCTTGCCGACGTTGTCCTTCTGATACCCGCCGGCGTTGGTGCCCCAGCCGGCGCCGCTGTACCCGAGGTCGAGGCCCTTCCTCGTCGACACGCCGACCACGCTCTTCGAGGCCAGCACCTGGCCGGTCGTGGAGTCGACGATGTAGATGGTGGCGTTGACCTCACCCTTGCCGCCGGCGCCGCCGATCCGGAAGCCGCCGACGTTCACGCCCCCGTGCCCCCCCGCCGTGTTGTCCTGGACGTGGGTGATGGCGCCCTTGACCAGCAGCTGCGCCGGGGTCATCTGCCCGGTGACCGGCGCCTTGGCGCCGCCCGCGGCGCGCCCCGAGGCGGCGAAGTCCTGCTCCGCCATCGCCTCCTGGCGCATGTCCTTCTCGCCGAGGACGATGAACTTGCCGGTCTGGTTGAGCAGATCGGTCATGATGGTGCCCCAGGCGTCCCCGATGTCCCACTGCCCCGCCCATCCGGCCTTGTTTTCGAACTTGCTGACGGTGATCGAGTAGCGCAGTCCTCCGGCCTGGGCCAGAGCCAGCGCCGGAAGCGACAGAGTCAACATCGCAAGCCCCAGAACCCTGATACTCCGTTTCATCGTCTCGCCTCCCTTTTGTAATCGGTGCCTGCCATCATGTTACGCGGACGCGGTCCAGGCTGTCAAACCCTCCTGCCGCCGCAGAGGCGGTCCCGGGGCGGCCCGGTACGAACGCGACGGGACCCCGCACCCGCGCGGGGGGTCCCGGATTTGAGCGGCCTCGATGCTACTTCTTCTTACTGCGCTTGGCGGCCTTCGCGGCCGGCTTGTCCTGCCTCCCCGCGGCGATGTTCTGGGCCTTGAGGACGCACATGGCCGCCATGTTGACGATGTCGGGGACCTCGACGCCGCGCTGGAGCACGTGGACCGCCGCCCTCACGCCGCACAGGATCGGACCGATCGCCTCGACCTTGGCGAGGCGCCAGAGCAGCTTGTACGCGATGTTGGCGGATTCGAGGTCGGGGCAGATGAGGACGTTGGCGTCGCCCTGGATCGCGGACAGCGGGTAGGTCTCCCGGGCGATCGTGGGCTCGACGGCCGTGTCGGCCTGCATCTCGCCGTCCACCAGCAGATCGGGCCAGCGCTCGCCCACGATCTCCCGCGCGCGGCGCACCTTGGTGGTCTTGGCGTCGGTGTTCGAACCGAAGTTGGAGTACGACAGCATGGCGATCCGCGGCTCGACGTCGAAATAGTCGCGCGCGACCTCGGCGGCGCCGTGCGCGATCTCCGCCAGTTCCTCGGCGGTGGGGTCGAGCGTCACCGTCGTATCGGCGATGAAGATCATCCGGTCCTCGAACAGGAGGAGGTAGACGCCGGCGGCCCGGCCCTCTACGCCATCGCTGTGGTGGATCTGGAGCGTCGGCCGGATGGTGTCCGGGTAGTGCATCGTGAGGCCCGAGATCAGCCCGTCGGCGTCGCCTTCGCGCACCATCATGTTGCCGAAGTAGACCGGCTCCTTGAGGGCCTTGGCCGCGTCCTCCGGCGCCATCCCGCGCCGCCAGCGCAGCTCGTGGAACTTCTTCACGTAGGAGTCGAACTTGGGGTGCGACGTCGGCTCCACGACCTCAACCCTGTCCTTGGGAACCTCGAACTCCTTCAGCAGCGGCTCGATCGCCGCCTTGACGCCCACCAGCACCGGCGTGCAGATGCCTTCGTCCACCAGGATCTTGGCCGCGCGCACGATCTTCGGGTGGTCGCCCTCGGCGAACACGATCCGCTTGGGGTCGGCCTTGGCCTTGTCCATGACGACGTGCATGACCCGGCGGATCCGCGACAGCCGCGACTCCAGCTCCCGGACGTAGTCCTCCTTCGAAGACCACGGTTTGCCCGCGACACCGGAGGCGATCGCGGCCCCGGCGACTGCCGGCGCCTCCCACAGCAAGACGCGATGGTCGAACGGCTTCGGGATCAGATACTCCCGGCCGAACTTGAACGGCTTGCCGCCGTAGGCGCGGACGACGGAATCCGGCACGTCTTCCTTGGCCAGCGTGGCGAGGGCCTTGACCGCCGCCATCTTCATCTCCTCGTTGATCTGGCTCGCCATCACGTCGAGCGCGCCGCGGAAGATGAACGGGAATCCGAGGACGTTGTTGACCTGGTTCGGGTAGTCCGAGCGCCCGGTCGCCATGATTACGTCCTTGCGCGTCGCCACCGCGAGCTCGTAGGTGATCTCCGGATCCGGGTTCGCCATCGCGAACACGATCGGGTCGTCGTTCATCGAGCGGAGCATCTCGGCGGTCACCACGTTGGGACCCGACACGCCGACGAACGCGTCGGCGCCGCGCATCACGTCGGCCAGCGTGCGGGCGTCGGTGTCCTGCGCGAACTGCTCCTTGTACGGGTTCATCCCCTCCTTGCGCCCCTTGTAGATGACGCCCTTGGTGTCGACGAAGAAGAGGTTCTCCAGCTTGACGCCGAGGTTCAGATAGAGTTTGGCGCAGGCGATGCCGGCGGCGCCGGCGCCGGAGAAAACGACCTTGACGTCGCCCATCTTCTTGCCGGTGAGCTCGATGGCGTTCAGGAACGCGGCGCCGGAAATGATCGCCGTGCCGTGCTGGTCGTCGTGGAACACCGGGATCTTCATCGTCTTCTTGAGCGTCTCCTCGATGTAGAAGCACTCGGGTGCCTTGATGTCCTCGAGGTTGATGCCGCCGAGCGTCGGCTCGATGAGCTGGCAGAACCTGACCACCTCGTCGGGGTCGTGCGTGTCGATCTCGATGTCGAAGATGTCGATGTCGGCGAAGCGCTTGAAGAGGACGCCTTTGCCTTCCATCACGGGCTTGCCGGCGAGGGCGCCGATGTCCCCGAGCCCCAGCACCGCGGTGCCGTTCGAAATCACCCCTACCAGGTTCCCCTTGCTGGTGTACTCGTAGGCAAGCGCCGGGTCGCGCTCGATCTCGCGGCACGGTTCGGCGACGCCGGGCGTGTACGCCATCGAGAGATCACGCTGCGTCAGGCACGGCTTGGTGGGGACGACCGATACCTTGCCGTGATGTTTGCCGGTGTGGTAGGCGAGGGACTCCTCGCGCGTGACCTTCCCTGTGCTCATGGCAACCTCCTCGCCCCATTGGGGCTGCAAATGAACTAATTCACAAGTATATGGTACGGCCTCGCCGGCCCGCAATCAAGGCCGATGCGCGTACCTCGAGCGGTCGCAGCGCCGCGGCCGCCAGCCGCTGCCTGCGGGCGTGGCGCGCGAGCGCAAGCTCGATGAGGCGATCCAGGACCTCTCCGAAGCCGACCCCAGAGAGCCCCAACAGGCGCGGGAACATCGAGATCGAGGTGAACCCAGGGATCGAGTTGAGCTCGTTGAGGAGGAAGCGGCCGTCGCGACCGTCGAGCAGGAAATCCACGCGCGCCATGCCCTCGCACCCGAGGGCGGCAAACCCGGCGAGCGCGAGGCGCTGCACCGCGGCGACTTGCCCCGGGTCGAGAGGCGCCGGCGCCAGCAGGCGGCAGGCGTCGTCGAGGTACTTGTCCGCATAGTCGTAGAACTCGTGCCCCGGGACAATCTCGCCCGGGAGCGAGGCGAGCGGGGGTTCGCCGTCGAGCACGGCGACCTCGATCTCCCGGCCCGGAATCCCCTCTTCGACGATCACCAGGTCGTCGTAGCCGAGCGCCAGCTCGACCGCCCCGGCGAACTCCTCGGCGCCCTTCACCTTGCTGATCCCGACCGAAGATCCCAGGCGCGCCGGCTTGACGAACAGGGGGAGCGGCAGCGCCAGGCAACGCGCCTCGCAGCGGATGCGCTCGCGCCCCCACTCGGCCGCGGTCAGCGTCTCGAACCGCGGCGTGGGCAGGCCCGCCTCGCGGAACAGCCTCTTGGAGAGGACCTTGTCCATGGTGACGGCGCTCGCTGCAACCCCGCAGCCGGCGTAGGGGAGGTCCAGCACCTCGCAGAGGCCCTGGATCGTGCCGTCCTCGCCGAACGGCCCGTGGAGAATGGGGAGCACCACGTCCAGCGAGCCGTCCTGCATGCGCGGGTCGAGCGGCGTCGCGCCGGTGAACTCCGGCACCCCACCAGGCGTCGCGCCGGTCGCCGCGAGCACCTCAGCCGCGGCGGCGGCGGCGGCCCACCGGCCGGCGCGGTCGATGGCCATGGGGACGACCTCGTAGCGGGCGCGGTCCAAGGCAGCCGCGACGGACGCGGCCGAGACCACCGATACCTCGTGCTCCCCCGAACGGCCGCCGAAGACGAGACCGACGCGTAGCTTCGCGCTCATTCCTCTTCCTTTCGCCCGCCGCTCATCCGCAGTTCCCGGGCACAGGCCCATCGTAGCGCCACCCCCGGCCGTGCCGCACCAGCCATGCCGGCAGCTCGCCCACGCTCCCGAGTACCGCCGTCGCGCCGGCCGCGCGCAGCGCCTCGGCCGCGGCCGGTTCCGCGCTGACGCCGACCACAGGCGTCCCGACGCCGGCGCCGGCGGCGACGTCCACCACCATGTCGCCCACCACGAGCGCCGCGGCCGGCGCCACCCCGAACCCCCGCAGCACCGGCAGCAGCGCGCCCGGGTCGGGCTTGCGCACGCCGTACGTGTCGGGGCCGACGACAACCCGCACGTGCCGCTCGAAGCCGGTGTGCCGCAGCCACAGGCGCGAGAGCTCCTCGTCCTTGTTGGACACGACCGCAACCCGGCCCGCGGTCCCCGCCGCCACGAACTCGAGCGCCTCGGCGGCGCCGGGGAGGGGCGGCGTGTGCTCGAGGTAGGTCGCGCGGTAGAGCTCGAGGTAGCGGGCCGTCATCGCGGCCAGGAACCCGTCCTCCGCCCGCTCGCCGACGGCGTCGCGCACCAGCTCCAGGGCGCCCCGACCGACGTGGATCCGCACCCAGCCGAGGTTGCGCTCGGGGATCCCCTCCTCGGCCAGCGCCGAGTTGAGCGCCAAACGAATGCCTGCGAACGAATCGGCAAGCGTGCCGTCGAGGTCGAACAGCACCGCTGCCGGGATCCAGGTCGGCGTCGCCGCCCCGCTCATCGCTCCGTCCCGATGCGCGGCCACGAGGGGTGCCAGCCCGACCCGGCGCTGCGGGAGGGCTGCGGTTCCGGCAGCAGGTGCGTCGGCAACCCGGTGCCGCGATCGACCATCGAGACGTAGGGGACGACCCGCACCCCGGCGCCGGGCGCCGCGATTTCGAATTCAACCTTTCCGTCGCCAACCTCCGCCGTCAGCGGCACGTGCAGGTGTCCGAACGGCGCCAGGTCGAGTTCGCGGGCTTCGACCACGGCGCCGCCCGAGTCGAGCACGCGTACCCTCACGCGCATCCCGACCTCCGACCACGACGCCGCACCGACGCTTGCCACCACGGTTGCGGACCTCGTGACCCGGCGCACGACCGCCGTCTCGCCGGGCGCCAGCGTGGCGTCCGGGCCGACGCCACCCATCCACTCGTTCGCCCGCCAGACCCCGGGGACGGTGCGCGCGTTGTAGGTCCGCGCCAGCACCAGGAAGTTGCAGGCCGGCGACGCGCACGCCTCGCCGCCGGCGGTCGCGTGGAGCAGCAACGCACCGAACGTGCCGGCGTTGCGGAACTCCGGAAGCGAGAGGACGTCCGGCACGTCGAGCACTTGACCGGGGGCGAGCGCGCTGGAAACCGCCGGCACGGCCGCGTTGTCCCGCCCGGTCGGCAGGAACTGCGCCGTCACCGCGAGCGGGTGCGGCTGCGGGTTGAAGAGCACGAGGTCGGTGCGCCAGACCGCGCCGCCAAACCCGTCGAGGTGCGCTGCCTGCGGGACCATGTACGCCGACGCCAGTCCGCTGCTCGCTTCGAGCGCCGAGACCTGCAGGATCTGGATCGGCGGGACCAGCGTCGCCGAGTCAGGGGGGCCGCTTACGGCCAGCGCCGCCGCGGCACCGGGCAGCAGCGGTGACATGACGCACTGCCCGGGAGCGACCGTTTCGGCCGCCGATCCCGGCCGCTTCAGCGTGATCGTCTCCCGCCCAGCGCACAGGCGGACGATCGCCGGCTTCGCCCCAAACTGGAGCTGGATGTGACCCGTCCCCCACAGCAGCCAGCCGTCTTTGCGCTGTTGCCACTCGGGCGAGAAGACGGCGGTGCCGGCGCGCTCCCGGCTCACGGCGCACGACCCGTAGCGCTCCCAAGCGAGCTGCAGCACGCGCCGGGTTCGCTGGCGTGCCATGAAGAGGAGGTCGGCCCCCGGCACCGGCAACGGCGTCACGAACAGCGTTTGCTCCCCGGGCCGGGCCGGGCGGTCGAGGGCGAGGTTCGCCTTTTCCATGTCCACGATCCGGAACCCGGCGCGACCGAGGACGTACTCGACATGCGGCGCCGCAACGAAGTCGAACACCACTCGCGTCGTGGCCGGGTCGTAGTGCTCCCGAATCCAGGTGAGCGCCGCCCACACCGGCCCGGGCTTCTGCCGCTCGATGAGAGCGGGCGTGGTCCACGCCACCGCGGTCATGCACCAGAGCGCCACCAATGTCGCCGCCGTCCGGCGGCCCAGACGGCCCCGCACGGCGAGCGCGCCCCCCGCGAGCAACGCCACGAACGGCACGGCCGGCATGAAATAGCGCAGCGAGACTGTTTCGTTCGTGGTGAAGACCGCGAAGGCCAGGTACACCGCGACCGACGCGGCGGCAAGGGCGGCAAGGCGCCCGCGACCGGTGCGGACCAACGCGACCGTCCCAACGGTCACGAACGCCCATAGCGGGAGCGCGAACTGCCAGCCGACGAACGAGCCCGCGAGCCACCATCGCGCGATGTCCGCGAGCCCCGCCCCGGGCAGCCGCAGGGCTCGTTCGACGGTGGCCATGTAATGAACGAGGCCGGTCGTCGCCGCCCACCAGCGCTGGGATCCGGTGACAAAGATCGCGGGTATCCACGAAGCGGCCGCCACGGCCACGCCAGTCATCGCTCCGAGGGCTAGGCTCCGCCAGCGCCGCGCCCGCACCGCCGCCACCAACGCCCACGCCAGCGCGGGTACCAGAACGACCCCGCTCTGGGGCCGGATCCCGGCCACAACGCCGCACGCCGCTCCCGCCAGCGGCAGCAGCGCCGGCCGCTCGACCGCCGCCACCACCGCGAGCGCCGCGACCACGCAGGCGGACGCCCCGGAGACATCGGAGATCCCCACCGCCGCGCTGTAAAGGAACTCGGGACTGGCCGCCAGCACCGCCGCGGCCGCCAGGGCCGCCGCCGGCGGCGCCCCCAGCCGCCGGGCGAGCGCCCAGGTCGCCGCGAGCCCGGCCAGGGCCCAGAAGATCCCGACGACCTGGAGGGCGACCAGCGGGTTCCCCGTGATCACGTCGACCGCCTTCGCGGCACCGATGTACGCCGGGAACCCGGGAGGCTGCGGCGAGTGCGTTGCCGGGTCGTACTTCAGAACCGCCCGCTGCGCCAGCACCTCGTCCCACTCGAACGGCGCCGCGGGCCGGGAGACCCACAACAGGACCGCGTACGCCGCGAGCGCCGCCAGCGCGAGGCGCGCGGACGCCCCCCGCCACCGCGACCCGGCCGCAGATTGTCCCGTCCCGATCCCGTCCAGACCCACCCCCGCTGTGACCTCCGAGCCGAGGCGGCGAACGCACCGCCCGTCAGAAGGTGCAAGTCTATCCGAACCGGGCACCTTGCTCTGAACATGCCGGACACTCATCCCGATGGTTCACTTCCGCGGCTGGCCTCGGTTGTCCTTCTCACGGCGTGACGTCTTATCTCTTGCCCCGCGGGCTACGGCCGTGTCGCTCGGGCGGCGCATCCAGCGCCACCCTCCGACCCGCCTGCGCGTGCGACCGAGCTGGCCAGAGCGGCGGGCGGAGCCTCGCCGTTCCCTTCGCTTCGCTCAGGGCCGGCGTTTCCACCCGCCGGTCTGGCCGCTCGGGGCCCGCACGCTCCGGCGCCATCGGCCTCCGCCCGCTGGGCGGTCTTGGCCACCCACCCCCGCTTGACATCGCGAGCGCCCAGCTCCCGTGGCGCGGGCGCCCTCGCCCGCGCACCACAGCGTCCTTTCACGACTCTCGACCTGTAGCAGGACCTCCGACATGGGGGCGGGGGTGTCGTCCAATCCGCCGGTGCCGCGGGTGGCCATCCTGCTCCTGCGCCCGCGGGTCCCGGACGGGCGAGCCGCGCCAGGGTGTCGATGGCCCTGAGCGAAGCGAAGGGAACAGCGAGGGGCCCCGGCGCGGATCGCCCTGTCCGGTCGCGGGCGCAGGAGCATGCGGGCTCGGGCGCGGGGGCGCCCGGGCCCGCATCCGGCCACCCGCGGGACCGGCAAGCAAGAGGCCTCCACGCAGTGGAAGGAAGAACACCAACGAGCCCGAGCGACTCGAACGCAACCTGCGCTATGAGTGCCGATCTTCATCCCCGGTGGCGGCGGGGAGGCTCCATCGGCGACTCATCGACCCGCTCCTGCGCCCCCTCAGGAAATCGGGTAGAGCAGGTGCGGCCCCCGGCGCGCCGTGAACTCCTCGCAGTGTGCGCGCCAGCCGGCAAACAGTCCCTCCGCGTCGGCGCGCTCCTCGATCACTTCGCGCGCCGCCGCGGAACCGGTGAGCAGGTCGACGGCGGGTACCCCGGCGACGAACTCGTACGCCTCGCGCCGCCAGGCGAACTTGTCCGGGTGCAGCGCCCGCGCCTCGGCGAGCAGGCGCACGCCCGTCTCGAGAGGACGCAGCCTCGCCCGGTCGGTCACGTGCCACTCGACCCCCGCGCAGACGCTCCCCGCGTGCTTGCCGAACTCGGGACGAAACCGCGCCGTGCGGAAGCGCACGCCGGGGAGGTCGATCTCGTTGAGCCGCGCGCCCAGCGCCTCGCCGTCCAGCCACGGCGCGCCGACGAGCTGGAACGGCCTCGTGGTGCCGCGCCCCTCGGAGAGGTTCGTCGCCTCGACGAGGCACGCGCCGGGATAGATCGTCGCCGTCAGGGCCGTCGGCATGTTCGGCGAGGGCGCCACCCATGGCAGGCCGGTCTCGTCCCACCACGTCTCCCGGCGCCAGCCCTCGCACGCCAGCACCGCCAGTGAGAGGTCCGGGTGCCGTTCGGCCCGCAGCAACAGCGCGAGCTCGCCGAGCGTCATCCCGTGGCGGACCGGGACCGGCAGCTCCGAAACGAACGAGCGGCACGACGGGTCTACCGGGCCGCCTTCGAGCGCGACGCCCCCGAGCGGGTTGGGGCGGTCGCAGACGATCACCTCGACGCCGGCCCCCGCGCAGGCGGCCATCGCGTATGCCATGGTGGCGGCGAAGGTGTAGTAGCGGCAACCGATGTCGGGGAGGTCCACGACGAGCGCGTCGAGCCCGTCGAGGTCGGCGCGGCGCGGCGCGAGCGTCGCGGCCGACGAGCCGTACAGTGAGACCACTGGGACGCCGAGCGCCGCTTCCCGGCCCGTGCCAACCGCCTCCATGTCCTGCGCAACGCCCCACAGCCCGTGCTCCGGCGCAAAGACGCGCACGAGCGTGCCGCCGGCCCCCGCGAGCGCCCGCCACGCGGGCATCAGGTCCGCGGTCACCGAGGCCTGGTTCGCGAGCACGGCAAACCGGCGGCCGCGGACCAGCGCGGGGTCGTCCCGGAGCCGCTCGAGCCCGAGGGTCACGCGGGGGCTGGTCACGGTCGAAGAGTATAGCCGGCCGGTCGCGACGGCCGGAGCGAGGTATCCTGCCGCCCGCCGGGAGGTGGATGTGGACCGCGAGGAGTTCATCCGCGTTGTCGAGGAGGCCAATCCCCATACGGTGTTCGCGCCGCTCGGGATCCGGATCACGAGATACGACCCGGACGACATGCAGATTGCGATGGAAATCGACGAGCGCCACCGCCAGCACCTCGGGGTGCTGCACGGCGGCGTGTCGGCGCTGCTCGCCGAGTCGGTCGCATCGCTCGCGGCGGCGATGAGCGTGGATTTGCACACCCACACGGTTGCCGGCGTGGACCTCAATGTCACCCACGTGCGCGCCAAACGGACCGGCTCGCTGCTCGCGACCGCACGCCCGCTCTTCCGCGGCCGCACGACCCAGGTGTACGCGGTTGAGGTGACGGACGAGAACCGCGATCTGGTGTGCGCCGCGCGCTGCACGATCGCCGTCCGCCCCCGGCGAGGGGCGCAACCGACGGGCGAATGAGGTGCGCGGGCGGGACGCCCGCGCAACAGGACAGAGTCTTCGGCGGCTCGGCTTCAAATTCGCATTCGGATCGGCAGGACCACCGACTGCAGCCCGGCAAACTGCAGCCGGCGCTGGATCGCGAACGCCGTGTCGTTGTGCAGGAACCGGTGCGACAAGCGCTCGCGGGCGAAGATCAGCTTGCCGAGGAAGAAGACCACTCTCGGGTACTGCCTGCCAACCTCGTGGCAGAGGTGTTCCGCTTCCTCGACGACGTCGGTGGCGAGGCGGAAACGATACTCCGCGTTGATACCCAGGCCGCGCGCGAGCTCGACGTAGCGCGCGAGATTATTCTCCGTGTTCGCTGTCAGCGCCTCGAGCTGGTCCTTCCCCTTGAACGCCCCGGAATCGACCGCGGCGACCGAGAGGAATAGTACGTTCCTGAACGTGTTTGGAAACAGCCGCTGCACCGATAGCAGGGAGTGCACGCCGAGGCCGCTGTACCCAGACACCAGGAGCGCCGCGACCGGTTGGTGGGGATCAATCGTTGGACCGCCGACCGGCACGTCCCCCCTCGGCAGAGCGTCGAAGACGGCGTCGAGCTGCGCAATTTCGCCGCGGACGCCGGCGTAATGCTTCTTCACGAGCAGGCAGATCACGATGAACGATGTCGTGATGAGGAACGTGAGCCAGCCGCCCTCTCTGAACTTTTCGAGCGTGATGACGGTCAGGATCGAAACGCACAGCACCCAACCCACGGAGTGAACGGACAGGTTCCGCAGCCAGTTCTTCTCGGTCCTGCGGTGCGTGAACCAGAACCGCCACATTCCGGTTTCGGTGAGGGTAAACGTGACGAACACGTTGATCGAGTAGAGCACGACCAGGAACGAGACGTTGCCCTTCGTGTACAGCATCAGAAGCGCCGAAGAGACGCTCATCACGAGCACGCCGTTCTGGCTGACGAGGCGCTCGGAAAGGTTCGCAAAACGGTGCGGAATCCACGAATCCATCGCCATGTTGGCGAGGACGCGGGGGCCGTCGATGAAGCCGGTTTGCGCCGCCACGAACAGCAGCGCACCCTCCGAAAGCAGCGTGAGGATGACGAGCCACGCCCCGACCGGCCAGCCGCCGAGCGTCCAGGTTCCGAAGACGCGTTCGAGCAGGACGGCGTTCATCGTCTTGCCCTCGGCGGGCGCCGCGTTCCAGAGGAGGTAGCAGAAGATGATGCCACCGGCCGTCAGGATCAGCGACAGCGCCATGTAGACCATCGTCCGCTTGGCGGTCACGACGCGGGGCTCCTTGAGGATCTGCACCCCATTCGAGACGGCCTCGATGCCGGTGTAGGTTCCGGCGCCGAGCGAGTACGAGCGCAGAAAGAGCAGGAGGACGGCCATGACGCCGAGCTTGCCGATGTCCGCCTGGAGGTTCTGGTGCGTCTGCTGCAGCACGTGTGGCATCACGGAGGCGTGAGCGAGGATGCCGTAGCCGACCAGCACGACGTGGGTGACCACGAAGACCATGAAGATGGGCAGCAAGATCTTGATCGACTCCTTGATCCCCCGGAGGTTGAGCACGAGCAGGCCGACCAGGATCGCAACGTCAAACCCGATCCGGTAGGTCTGCCAGGAGATCGGCAGGAACGACAGGATGGCATCGACTCCCGAACACACCGAAACCGTGATGGTGAGGATGTAGTCCACCACGAGCGCCGAACCCGAGACCACACCCGCCACCGGCCCCAAAAGCTGGGTTGCCACGACGTACCCACCGCCCCCCGAGGGAAAGTGCTCGACGACCAGGCTGTAGCAGAACGAGATCACACCAACCGTGATCGCGATCATGATGGCGAGGTAGAACGCGAGGTACTCGTGACCGGGCAGCGCACGGAACGCTTCGTCCGGCCCGTACGACGACGACGAGAGGCCATCGGCCCCCAACCCCACCCAGGCCAGGAACGCCATCAGCGAGAGCTTGTGGAAGACGTTGGGGTCCTTGAGATCGCGCGGGCTGCCGATGAGCGCTCTCTTGACCTCTTCGATCACACTCGGCGGGTGCGTTGAAAGATCGGGAGTGCCCAGCGCCCCGGGCTGCGGCTTGGCTGGTTGCATCGCGTGATCCTACTCCGGGCGACCGCTCCGGCGCCGGCCGGGCGTCACACCATTCGCAGCAAGTGCCCCATCTTGTTCTTCTTGGCTTCAAGGTACTTGCGGGTGTGCTCCGTGGGCGGCACCTCGAGCGGGACGCGCTCCACGATCTCGAGGCCGTACCCCTCGAGCGCCACGTACTTCGCCGGGTTGTTGGTCATCAGCCGCATCCGGCGCACGCCGAGGTCGTGGAGGATCTGGGCGCCCACGCCGTAGTCGCGCTGATCGGCTGAGAAGCCGAGCTGCTGGTTGGCCTCGACGGTGTCGGCGCCCCGGTCCTGCAGCTCGTAGGCGCGCAGCTTGTTGACGAGGCCGATGCCGCGGCCCTCCTGCAGGAGGTAGAGCAGTACGCCGCGCCGCTCCGCCGCGATGCGTTCGAGGGCGGTCTCGAGCTGCGCGCCGCAGTCGCAGCGCGCGGAGGCGAAGACATCGCCGGTCAGGCACTGGGAGTGGACGCGCACCAGCACCGGCTGCTCCGGGTCGATGGTCCCCATCACCAGCGCCACGTGCTCCTCCCCGGTGACCGGCGAGCGGTAGGCGTGGACGCGGAACTCGCCGTACCTGGTCGGCAGCAACGGCGCCGCCACCCGCTCCACGATGAGCTCGTGGTGTATGCGGTACGCGATCAGGTCGCGCACCGTCACGATCTTGAGGCCGTGCGCCCGCGCGACTTCGAGCAGGCGCGGAAGGCGGGCCATCGAGCCGTCGCTGTCCATGATCTCGCAGATCGCCGCCGCCGGGACCAGGCCCGCCAGCCGCGCGAGGTCCACCGAGGCCTCCGTGTGGCCGGCGCGCTTGAGCACGCCGCCGTTGCGGGCCCGCAGCGGAAAGGTGTGTCCCGGCCGGAGTAGGTCCTGCGGGCGCGTCGCCGGATCGATGGCGGCTTGCACCGTGGCGGCGCGGTCCGCCGCCGAGATCCCCGTAGTGACCCGTCCCCGCGCTTCGATGGAGACGCAGAACGCCGTCTGGTGCGGCGAGGTGTTGTGCTCCACCATCGCGGGGAGCTGCAGCTCGTCGCAGCGCTGCTCGGTGAGCGCCAGGCAGATCAGGCCGCGCGCGTGCGTCGCCATGAAGTTGATCGCGTCGGCGTCCACTTTCTCCGCGGCGATCGCGAGGTCGCCCTCGTTCTCGCGGTCCTCGTCGTCCACGACGACGACGAAGCGGCCGCGGCGGAACTCCGCCGCGGCCTCCTCGATGCTCGCAAAGACGTTGCCGTCGTTCGCCACGTCCGCCATCTTACTTCTTGGGCGCCGCGGCAGGGGCCGCCGCATCCCCCTTGACCACGGTGAACGGGATCTTCTGGCTGCGCGTGAGGCCGGTCTTGGCATCGCGCAGCGTCACCTCGAGCTCGAAGTCCGCCCCGCGCCGGAACCCTTCGAGCGGGAGCATCTGGCCGAACACCCACATGTCGCCGTAGACCTTGACGCCGTCGATCGCCTGGAACGGCTGCTCGTCGTTCTTCTTGCCGCCCGAGTAGAGGGCGATCTGCAGCTCGATCTGAGGCTTGCCCTGCTCGTTGAGGCTCGGCCGCACCACGTACGCACCGTAGGTGATGCTCTCGTCCTGCTTGTAGGCGTTCCCAAGATGGGGCAGCAAGTGCATGCCGCCGAGGTGGAACGCTTCGCCGATGTGCGCCTGCGCCGCCTGGCGGACATCGGCCCCCCAGAAGATCGGCGAGATGTACGGGCCGTCCGAGGGCGCGGGCTCGTTCTTGGCGTTCACGGTGGTGATCGCGACCGGGCCGGCGTCGCCCGAGAGGGCGAGGTCCACTTTCCACTCGCCGGCTTCCACCGGCAGCGAGAACTCGTAGGCGCGGCCGCCAGGGACGCTCAGAGCCGTCACCGGGGACACGAAGCTGCCGACCACGTCGCCGCCCTGCGCCTTGCGCACGCGCCCGACCGCTTGCGTCGCCGGGGGCGCCGCGTCAGGGAGTTGCACGAACACCCAGACCGGGTGGATCGTCTCGCTCTGCACGCCGGAGCCCGCGACGACTACGGCGCCTTCCGGCCACGGGCGCGGCTGGGTGTCGAAGACCGCCTGCTGCGACTCGGTTGCGGCCCTGGTGCCGGGCAGCAGCCCGACGCGCGGGACCTCGGTCAGCTTGGGATGAAGGAGGAGCTTCTCCACCTGAGCCGCGAGGACCTTCTGCGCCTGAATGTTGCGCCGGTCGCTGCGGTCGAGGAGGAAGTCATCGTTGGCCACCCTCGTCTCGGTGAACACGAACGGCACCGTTTCGTCGGCCTTGAGCGGCGGCTTGCACTCCTTGCCCGGCTTGCAGTAGGTCCAGATCTGGGTGTTGCCGCGCTCGATGAAATTGGGACGGTCGCCCGACGACTGCTCCGCGCCGGCGGCGACCTGCTGCACTTGCAGAGGCTTCCCCATCAGGACGAGCACCTTACCGCGGTCCGACATGCTGCCCGTGACCTTGCCGTACGAGAACTGCGCGTCGGCAGCCTTGACCCGCATGTCGAAGTCGAGCTTGAACTCGTTCTGGACCGTGTTGAGGTCGGGATCCCGCCGGGCCCAGAAGAGGTCGGTCCACGCCTGGGCCTCGGCATCGGTCTTGAGATCCGCGTAGGCTTTCTTCTCGCTGTCGGTCATCAGGAACCCGGCCGGACCGTTGGGGAAATCCTGGAAGCTCTGCGAAAGCTGGGCACCCGCGACGGCAGCGAACACCCACACCGCCAACGCAAGGGTAACGAAGGTACGGCGCATGAGGGAATCCTCTTTTCCACCCTGCGGGTCGCGCCGCGGGGCGCCATATCATACACCCCCCGCCCGACCACCCTCCCCCAACTCTCAACTGCATCTAGAACGGGTTTCCGAACGAGAGGAAGATCTCGCCCGGCGCCTCTCGCACGAGCGTCCCGTCCGGCGCGGTCCACGTGATCGGCTTGAACTTCCAGCCGTACTCCAAGCGGAGCGGCCCGACCGGAGTGTCGACCCGAACGCCCACGCCCGCCCCCCACCTCATCTCCGCCACCCGGACCTCGCGCCATGCCTGCCAGACGTTGCCACCGTCCACGAACACGTCGCCCCCGACCGGTCCGTACACCGGGAAGCGCCACTCGAGGCTGGAGAGCAACATCCCGGCGCCGCCGGCCGCGAGGGCCTTGCAGCCGGGGGTGGAGCCGGGGGGGTTTGGCTGGCATATCAGCGTCTCGTTTGGGATGCCCAGCATGTCGGTCGAGAACGCCCGGTTGGTGACGCGGCCACCGGCGAAGAAGCGCTCGTTGATCGGGATCTGCAGGTTGTCGGGAACCCCGGGCACGCGGCCGCGAGGCTGGATCGCCCCCAGGCGGAGGCTCGCCGCGAGCACACCGCCCTGCGCCGGGGCGAACGCCGAGAGCGAGGCCGTGAGCTTGTCGAAGGCGGCGTCCGCCTGGAACACCTTGAACGCGCTCTGCCACGAGAACGAGAGGTAGGCCCCGCGGTGGGGCGAGAAGAGGTCGTCGCGCGTGTCCCACTCGAGGATGGGCGTGACCGACGCGATCCTCTCCTGCTGCTGGTCGTGTTCGAGCTGGCTCAGGATGTCGGGGGCCGCCGTCGGGTCCACGATCTGGTAGTCATACCGCACCAGCGCCCGGAACGGCCGCTTGAAGTGGTCGCCCAACTCGACCCACATCCCGCGCCGGTACACGTCGTAACTGGTGTAGTGCTCCTGGGTGCGGAACACCGAAATCCAGGTCGGGATCCCCAGCACGCCGAGCCGCCCCGGCTCCCGGTAGGTCAACTGAAAGCGCTTCTCGAGACTCGAGAAACTGCCCTCGAACGCGAGACCGCGGGCGGTGCCGAAGAGGCTGAGCTCCGACCACGTCACCGACACGCGGGTCTTCTGCTCGGTGTCGTAACCGAGGCCGAAAGAGACCGTCCTGGTCGGCGCTTCCTTGAGGTCGATCACCAGCCCGCGGCGCGCCCCGGCTGTCTGTCCGGGGATGGGGTGCACGTCCACCCGCTCGAAGATGCCGAGCGCGAGCAGCCGGCGCTGCGCCTCGAGCTGGGCCTGCGGCCCGACAACCGTCCCCTCCCGGATCCCGGCGACCCGGTCCACCACCCGGCGGCTCGTTCGCACCAGACCCGCGACCACGACGCGGCTGATCACCGAGGGCGCGCCCGGTTCGGCGAGCAACTTGACCGCGCAATTTCCCGCGCTGCACTCGTGCGAGGCGGTGACGACGGCGTCGGCGAAGCCGGCGTCCTGGATTGCGGCTTCGATGGCGCCGCGCGCCTCGTCCTCGGCGCGCTGGCTCCACGGCCCCCCCTTCGCCAGCGGCAGCTTGGGCGTCTTGACGACTGCCGGAACGCCCGCGACTTCCAGCGCCGCAACGATGCGCCGCGACCCCTCCTCGAGCGGAAACTCGACATCCACGCCGCCCCGCACCGGCACGATTCTGGGCTCGCCGACCATGGCGTCGGCGAGCCCCGCGTCCCGCAGGGTTCCCAACAGCGAGGAGACATCCGCCGCGAGCGTCTCCTCGTCCACCGGCTCGCCACCCCAGCGCCAGAAGTGTCCGGGCCGAGCGCCGACTCGCGCGCGCAGCAACTTGACCGGCACCGTGTGTGCGCCCGGAAAGAGCACCGCGACGATCGGGGTGAGCGGCCCGGCCTGGACGGTAATCCGCAATACCTTGCCTTTGGCATCCTGCCCGACGTTGCCCGCGACCTTGGCGAGGAGTCTCCCCTCGTCCTGAAGGAACGTCCGCACCTGCGAGGTGACGAACTCCAGCGATGCCGGGTTGAACGCCTCCCCGCCGCGCACGAACGGCAACGCCGCGACCTCGAGCGCCTTGCTCCGCTTCAGGCCAACGAGGTCCAGGTCCCAGTGCGCCCCGAGCTGGACGGGGAAGGCGACTGCGGCCCCGCCGGCGCCGTCCTGCACCCGCGGGGAGTCCACCTCCGCCTCCCAGAACCCGTCGCGACGCAGGGTTTCGGCGAGCCGCTTCCGCGCCCCTTCGAGACCCGCAGAGGTCAACCTCTGGCCGGCCTTGAGTCCGCAGACATCCCACAGGCGCGGACCTTCGATTCGGCTGCCGGCCGCGGAAAGCTCGCGCACCACGAGCGCCGGGCCAAGGTCCGCGGTCAGCGCGACGGACACGGTCGCGTTCCCGGGGTCGAAATCGAGTTCGGGGTCGAGGGTCGCGTGCGGGTATCCCTCGTCGTGCAGGTCCTGGCGGGCTCGGTCCATCGCCGCCTCGAACGCCTTCACCCGCAGCGGCGCCCCTTCAGCGAGGCCGAGCGTCGCCAGCACGCGCTTTGCGTCGCCGCGCGGCATGCCGTGCACCGCGACCCTCCTCACCCGCGACACCGGCTGCACTTTGACCCGGATCACCGCGCCCGCTGCGGACTCCTCGACGTCGACGACGGCGTCCTCGACCTGGCCCGTGGCCAGCAACGCCTGCACGCCGCGCCGGATCTCGTTCCGCGACAGTGTGCTCCCCTCCGAGATGCCGAAGGCGTGGCGCAGGACGTACACCTTGGGGACCCCGGGAGCGTCGATCACCACCTGCGCCACCGGCACCTTCCCCCACCCGAGGGCGGCGACCGCCATCAGGCTCAGTAGCGGCGTTGCCACTTCACCTCCAGCGAGTACGATCCGTCCACTTCCCGGTTGGCCTCCAGGTAGATGCCCTGCCGCAAGCGCCACCGGCTGGTGACCACCTCTTCACGGTTGGCCGCGAGGTTGGTGGCCACGGTTACCGTCCAGTCGCGGTTCATCCGCTTGACCACGGTGAGACGGGCGGTGGGGCTGCCGGATTGCGTCGCGGCGAATGGGTCCACCCGCATCTGGTCCACGTCGAGGAGCGTCCGCGCACGCTTGGTCACGGCGCCGGTGAGCTGGTCGGTGAGGAACGAGGACGCGAGCGCCCCCGGACCCGTTTGGCCGGCCACGTCGGCCCTCTGGCCGGTCGAGACCAGGGAGATGACGTCCATCTCGGGGAGCGGCGGGTTCGAGGAGAACGTCGGCGTGAGACGGTCCAGGGTACCTTTGAGCCCCACAGTCACATCGTAGGTCTGCACCGTCGTCCGGGCGAGGATGTCCAGGTGCGGCTCGATCCGGTCCGGGCTGGTGAACGTCACGCTCGCCCCGTCCAGGTCGTAGCGGTTCCCGGCGAAATCCAGCTCGCCGCCGGGGAGCGCTTCCAGCCGTCCCAGCACCCCGTACCGTGCGGTCGTGCCGACGATCCGGAGGTCCCCCCTCGCGACGAGCTTCGCAAGCGGGGTGTCGACCTCGAGCGTGCCCGGCACGTCCACCGCAAGGTTGAGCGCCATCGGCGAGCCCTCCGTCACCCTGGCCCGCTCGGGCGCGCGGATCTGCTCCAGCACCAGCTTCTGCAGGTCGAGGTCGCGGCGGAAGACCGTGTGTTCGAGCGACGCCTTGCCCGAGAGCGACAGGTCTTGCAGCGTCCCGACCAGGCGCACCTCGCCGGAGAGGATCGGGGTGAGCCCGGTGATCAGCGGCCAGCGCACCATATTGAGGCTCAGCGCGAGGTCGAGCCCGAGCTGCGGGCTCAGGAGGATGCTCCCATGGCAGACGCCCGTGCCGCCGAGGATCGAGAACGTGACCCCGTCGAGCTTGACCGCTTCCGGCGTGAACTCGAGCACCCCCGCGATCCTGGTTGCCGGCTCGGGCAGGCCGGGGACCCGCAGCGACCCGTCGGTCACCCGGGCCGTGCCTTCGAACCTCGGCGCCGCGTCGGTCCCCGAGATCTCGCCCAGCAGCTCCACGCGCCCCGACGGCCGGGCCTCCCGCCACACGAGGCCCAGCAGGACCCCCGGCAGCTCGCCCGAGACGTTGCCGGAGAGTGCGCCGCTGGCGCTGCGCGTCGCCCGGACGAAGAGGTTCGACCTCGGGCCGGTCAGGGTGATGCCTTCAAGGCTCATCGCGCCGCCGTCCACGACGAAACGGGCGGGTTGCTCAAGCGTGGCCTGTTCCCCCTCCACGGTGACGATCAGCTGCTGGATCACGCCGTCGATGTGCGCCGGCTGCGGCGGCGCGAAACGCACCTCCGCCTCGCCCGCCATCCGCCCGTCCACCGGAAGCTCGACACCCGCAAGGTCCTGTGCGAGCAAGTGCCAGGAATCCACCCCGAACCCGAGCTTGCCGCGGAACTCGCCCTTGCTACGGCGCAGGTCGCCCGCGAGCTTCCAGACATGGGGGCGCGACAGCTCGATGTGGACCCCCTGCGCGTCGAGTTCGACCACGCCGCGCGCGCCCTTGGCGCTCGTGACCTCAAGCCGCCCGGCGGGGCTGTCGAACGGGAAGGCGCCGTGCAGCGTGAGGTCGAGGGCGCCTCCCGCCATCCGGGCGAGCGGCGGCGAGACCGCTTCCAGGCCGAACCCCGAGAGCGTCGCATCCACCACCGCTTCGCGCCGTGCGAGGTTGATCTCGGCCGAGGCCGTGAACGGACCGACGGCGACACGCGAGGCGCTCACGATGCCCTCCGCGAGCGTCACCTCCCCGTTGCCGTCGCCGAACGGGACCCCGGCGACCGTGACTCCGGCCAGGTGGAGCGCGGCCTCGGCGCTCGGCGAGTCGAGCGTTCCCGCCACGCTCCCGGTGAAGTTGACCCGCCCGGCGAGCGGCGCGTGCACGCCGCCCCAAGCGACCATCCGGGCCAGCGGCACGCCGCGGCCGGAGAACTTCAACTCAAGTCCGCCGCCGCTGCCGTATCGCAGCACCCCCCGGGCGGTCACCCGGCCGGGGCCGACGTAGACCACGGCCGGGTCCACCGCCAGCACCCCCTGACCCACGCGGAACGAGGCCTTCACGCCGTCCGTGGTGACCGGACCGAACGCCACCGGCGCCAGCGCCACGTCCCCAGCGACAGTCAGGTCGTGGAAAGGTCCCGACAGGTCGATCGCAAGCGCCGCCTCGCCGGTGAGCTGGGGCGGCACCACGTCCACCCCGACCCAGCCTCGGAGCAGGCGCGCGATGCTGGCGACCGGGACGCGCTCGCCCTGGATGTTCCAGCTCGGCAGCCAGCTCCCCAACGTCAACCGGCCGTTCCAGCGCACCGGCGCGCCGGCCAGAGTGGTGTTCTTCGCCGAGAAAGCAAGGGCGCCGTCGCGAGCCAACGAAACCACGACCCGGCCGGCCACCGGCACGTCGCCGCCGCCGGGTTGCAGGTCGGCGACCGCCGTGCCCGCTCCCTGCTTGAACGCCGCGCCGTCCCACGCCACCTCGGCGTTCACCCGCGAGCGCCCCGAGAGGCCGGCGTCCGGTGCTCCGAGTTGTCGCAGGAACCCTGCGAGATCCACACCTCGGCCCCTCAGCGCCACGCGGTGCCTCCACGGCGGCCCCAGGCTGCCGAGCGTGTACGAACCCTCGAGCTCCCCACCCGCGAACGCCGCCCGCGCAAGAGTGGCTTCGAGGCCGTCGGGCGTCAGGTGGACGTCCCCCGCAAGGTCGCCGAAACGCAGCCCCGCGACCTCGAAGGCGGGGCATGTCACATCGGCGTCGACGCGAAACCCGCGCTGCTTGACGTTTGCCTGCCAGCGCAGCTGGACGGTGCCGGCGAGCCCCGCGCCGATGTCGAGCACCCGCTCCAGCTCGGAGAGGTCGATCGCCGCATTGCCCTCGGCGCTGCCTTCGGCCCCGGCACCCCTACCGTGGGCGTCCACCGACCAACCTCGCCCGCGGGCGCGCAGCCTGCCCAACTCCCACCCCAGGTCCGTCTTGCGGCCCCAGGCCATCACCGAGCCGGTGATCGGCTCCATCCTCGGGATCTGCGCCGAGAGCGAGCCGGCGCGGAGGACCGCCGAACTGATCGGGTGACGGCGCGTCCCGTTCCAGCGCGCCTCGACGTCGCTGGCCGAGAACACGATTCCGTCCGGAAGCGCGAGCCGTGCGACCCGAAGGTCCTGCACCTCGAGCTGACGCACCAGCACCCGGACCCAACCGGCTCCCGAGGACTTCGGCGGGGACGGCGGCGGGATATCCATGTTGACGACGACGCCCTTGAGACGGAGGTGGTCGATCCCGATCTCCCGGCTGGCGATCGACACGTCGCCCACCATCACCTCGGTGACCGCCACCCGGAGCATCGGTGCGGACGCCGGCCCGACCCGCAGCCCCTCGATGACGAGGCGCGGCGGCGCGAGCGAGACCTGAACGTCGGCGACATCGACGCTCTGGCCTGTCGCCGCCGCCAACCGCTGCGCGATCTGGCGCGCGAACCAGGCGCGCGACCCGGGCAGGTTCAGGGCCCAAACGCCAGCCGCCACCGCGGCCAGCCAGATGGCAACGGCGAGCAGCAGCCCGATCGTGGTGCGGGTCAGGTGGGGTCGCCGCCGTGGCACCTCACCCCTCCCGCTCGCCCCACTTCAGCTTCTGGTGGAGGATGGAGAAGAAGCTCGCGGAAGGGACACGGATGAGAGACAGCGGCTCGGCCGCCTTCCCGACCTCCACGCGCTCACCGCCGGCCAGCGGCAGGCCCTGCTGGCCGTCGAGGGTCAGGTAGGCCTCCTCGCCGCCCTCGTCGACCCAGATCCTGGTACGCCACTCGAGCGGCACGACCAGCGGCCGGTTCGTGAGCGTGTGCGAGCAGATCGGCGTGATGAGCAACGCGGAAAGCCCCGGGTGGACGATCGGACCGCCGGCGGACAGGTTGTACGCGGTGGACCCGGTCGGAGTCGCGAGGATCAGGCCGTCGGCGTGGTAGCGCGACAGGAACTCGCCGTTGATCTCGACGTTGATGGTGAGGATGCGGGCGAGCGCCGCCTTGTTGATCACGACGTCGTTGAGCGCCAGGAACTCCCGGCGCTCCGAATGGTCGCTCACGACCACCTGCAGCCGGTCGCGCCGCTCGACGAGGACCCGGCCGCCGGCGAGATCGTCGAGCAGGGTGAATGCCTGCTCCCGGCTGTGCTCGGTGAGGAAGCCGAGCGTGCCCATGTTGACGCCGGCCACCGGCGTCGCGGACGGGCACCCGCGGCTCACCGAGAGGAACGTGCCGTCGCCGCCGAGGACGACGACCGCATCCACGTGCCGGCCGAGTTCGGCGCGCAGCGGCCCGCCCGCCGCGCCCAGGACCCCAGCCGACTCGGCGTCGGCGACGCCCTCGATGCCGCGGCGCTCGAGCTCGCGCAGGAACTCCTTCCCGAGGGCGATCGCCTCCGGGCTGGACAGCTTGACCGCCAGCCCCACCCGCCTCGGGGGCAGCTTGGGAACCACCCCCTGCATTCCGTCATTCTAGCCGACGGAAGGCGCCCGATGCGTGCCGGCGGTGCGCGGCCGGATCACGGTTCGCTGCCTGCGAGAAGGGACGCGACCTCGCCAGGCTGCGGGAAACGGCCAGTGTCGTGTTTCGAGAACACCTTCCGGCCGTCGGCCACGACGTCGAAGACCCCGCCGGAACCCTTGACCAGCTTCACCCGGGCGCCGAACGCCTCCTCCAGCTCGGCCGCCAGACCGGCGGCCCTGGGTTGGTAGCTTCAACTGACGCAGTAGGTGATCTCGACGTTCACGGTAGCCTCCCGGCCGAGCCGCACAGCTTTCCAAACGCGCGCCGCACGCGCGGCATTTCGCCCCCGGTCAACACGGCCGCCAGCGTGCACGCCGCTCCGGCGCCCGCCGCGGTCAGCGGCGCGCCGGCGTGCTCGGCGATCCACCCCGCCGCGAAACCGCCGACCGGCGACAGCCCGCTGAACAGCCAGATGTAGAGCGACACGACCCGCCCGCGCATGTGCGGCGGCGCGGTGGTCTGCAGGAACCCGTTCGTGGTCGAGAGCTGGATCGCCACGCCGAGGCCGATCACCACCATCCAGACGCTGGCCACCGCCAGGGTGCGGGTGAAGGCCAGCGCCACCAGGCCGAGCCCGAGCGCCCCCTGGCCCGCTGCCATGATGACACCGGTGCGGCGCTCCGAGCGGCGGGCCGCCGCCGCCAGCGCACCGGCCATCGCACCGAGCCCGCCGCTCGCCATCAGGACGCCGAAGCCGCGCACGCCGCCGTGCAGGACGTCGCGCGCGAACACCGGCAGCAGCGTCGTGTACGAGAGCCCGAACACCGAGGTCACGGCGATGCCGCCCAGCATCGTGCGGACCTGGACGTTGCCCCAGGCGTAGCGTACGCCCTCGGCCAGCTCGGCCCGCATCGAGTTCGAGGTCGGGGACGGGGCGCGAGGCGTTCGGATCGTCAGCAGCGCCACCAGCACCGCCAGGTAGCTGAACGCGTTGACCGCGAAGCACACCCCCTCGCCCCACGCCGCCACCATCACGCCGGCGAGCGCCGGGCCGACCATGCGCGCCGCGTTGAACGCCGAGGCGTTGAGCGAGACTGCGCTCTGCAGGTCCTCGACCCCCACGATGTCCACCTGCAGCGTCTGCCGCGCCGGCGTGTCGAGCGTGTCCACGATCCCCTGGAAGAACGCCAGCAGGAGCACCTGCCAGACGCGGACCGCGCCGGAGAGCGTGAGCACGGCCATGAGCGTCGCCTGCACCAGCGACAGCGACTGGGTGGAGAGCACCACCAGCCGGCGCGGGAGGCGGTCGGTGAGCACACCCGCGATCGGCGACCCGACGAGGGCTGGGCCGAAGCGCACGGCCGACAGGATCCCCAGCACCAGGGGCGAGTCCGTGAGCCGGTAGACGAGCCACGCCTGCGCCGTGGTCTGCATCCAGGTGCCGTTGACCGAGAGCCACTGGCCGATCCAGTAGATCCGGAACGGTCGGTGCCGCAGCGCCCGGAACGCATGCGCGAGGCGTGACGCGAGCTGCCCCATCGCCCGTCAAGGTAGCAGACCATGGCGACCTCAACTTGGTTCGGGCGCCGCAGGCCGAGGTCCTGCCTCCGATGGAATATTCGCCTTCGGGGGTGGCGGTCGAGGCCGCGCGGCCTTCGGCCGGCGTGGCCGGGTCTTCCCACGGACAACGGGCCACGTTTCTTCTGCGCCCGGCGCCGTGTGCCCGGGCCCTGCTACCGCCGAGGGGGCAGCGTTGCGAGCAGCCCCGCGTTGCGCAGGGTGTCGAGGTCGGGGTCCAGCGCGAGGTCGAGACGGTCGGCGCCGTACTGGTCGCGCGCCCGCAGCAGCCACTCGTACGCCTGCCCTGAGTCCCCCAGCACGCTCCAGCCGGCCGCGATGTTGTACGCCAGCGTTCCGACCGCCGGGACCTTCCCCTCCCGCCACAGCGCGGCGGCGCGCTCGAGAGCGGCGCGGGCCGCCGTCGGGTCGCCCGACCCTGCCCGGGCACGGGCGAGCGCCAGGAACACCGCCGGGTCGGCCGCATTGGCGCCTGCCAGCCGCTCGAGGACCGCGCTCGCCTCGGCGAACCGTCCGAGGCCGGCGAGGGCCTCGCCGCGCGCGACCGCCAGGTCGTGGTCGCCGGGGATGTCGCGCAGTCCCTTCTCGGCCTCGGCGAGCGCCGCCTCTGACTGCCGGCGCCGCTCCTCGTCCCAGCGCAGCAGCGAGGCCCAGTACTGCGCCACCTGATGCACGACGAGCGGGCTCGTGCTCGTGAAGTCCAGGTGCTTGCGGACCGCCCGGGCGAGCGCCTCGCGCGCCGGCGGCTCGCGGCCGAGCTGGTGCAGGGCGAACGCCGCGAACAGCGGGTACTTGAAGCGCGTCGGGAAACGTTCCTCGCCCGCCGAGGTGGTGCGCAGCACGTCGTCCAGCCGGCCCGCCAGAAGCTGCGAGAACGCCAACTCTTCCCGCGTCGGGCTCCAGTCGGGTCGCCAACCGGAACGCAGCAGCGTCTCGAACAGTGGGATCGCCTCCGCCGGGCGGTCCTGAAAGCGGTACGCCTGGGCCGCGCGGTACTTCAGCTCGCCGCTCTCGGGAAAGAAGGCGCGCGCCCGCTCGAACGCCTCCAGCCGGCGCTGGCTGTCCTCGGAGAGCACCGCCGCGACTTCCTCGAGGATCACCGCCTCCCCCTCATCCGGATGGGGCACGAGCGTGCGGGCCGCCGCCAGCTCTCCCTCCCACTCGCCGAAGTGGCCGGTGGCCTTCGCGTTGAGCGCAAGGTAGAGGTGGGCCGGCCAGAAGCAGGGGTCGGCGGCAAGGGCCCGCTGGAACGCCTGCTTTGCCTCCGCAAGGCGGGTTCTGGCGTTGAGCTGCACGCCGTCGCGGAACGCCGCCGCCGCATCGAGGACCCGCGTCCTGCGCGCCAGGAACGCGTGCAGCGGATCGGATCGCGCCAGCTCGCGGCACACCTCCTCGAGCTCGAGCGCCGACGCGACGGCACGCGCCGCCGTCCCCCCGTCCCCGCCGCCTGCCGGCAGCTCCAGCACTGCGATCACGGCACCGGATGCGTTGTCGACCAGGGTGACGTGCAGCTTCGCGCCTCCCGCACCTGCGACCGCGACGGGGTGGACGCGGACGTCGCTCCTGCCGCCGGCAACCAACTCGAGCGTCTTGCGCTCCGCCACGGCGCGCAGGAACCCGTCGTCGGCGGCGGCCGTGAGCCCGGCGGGAGGCGGCGGCGTGCCCGCCCGGACCGGATCGAGCGCGACCCGCAACCGCGCGCCAGCCAGAGGCACGGGGCGCGCCGGCGCGTGCGGGTGCGATGCCAGCCAGGCGATCCCTGCCGCGGCCGCCATGGGCGTGGCGG
>PKYI01000048.1 GCA_003133645.1 Acidobacteriota bacterium
ATGAACTGCGAGAGCTGCGAGGAACCGAAGAACTCCTTCACCGCCGCGATCACCGGCTTGGCGTTGATGAGGTCCCGCGGCATCGCGTTCTCGATGTCCTGGTGGATCGTCATGCGCTCCTTGATGGCGCGCTCCATGCGGACCAGGCCGACGCGGAACTGATTCTCGAGCAACTCGCCGACCGCGCGCACGCGCCGGTTGGCGAGCGAGTCGATGTCGTCAAGGCGCCCGATGCCGCGCGACAGCTTCAGCAGGTAGCGCACGACCGCGATGAAGTCTTCCTGGTCCATCACCCGCTGCTTGAGGTTCTTCTTCAGGCCGAGCTTGACGTTGAACTTGAAGCGGCCGACCTCCGAGAGGTCGTACTTGCGCTCGTCGAAGAACAGGCCGTCGAACAGTGTCGTGGCCGACTCCTGCGTCGGCGGGTCGCCCGGGCGCAGCCGGCGGTAGACCTCCATGATGGCGTCGAGCTTGGCGCGGATCGAGTCCTTCTCGATGGTCTTGGTGAGGATCTCGCCCACGAGGTCCCACCCCGGGAACGCGAGCCTCAGTTCCTTCTTGCCGAGCTCCTGGGCGCGGGCGAGGAGCTCCGGGGAGACCGTGGACCCGGCTTCAGCCACCAGTTCCCCGGTCGACGGGTCGACGACGTCCTCGCCGAGTACGGCGTCGACGAGTTCTTCCGCCCTGACGTCGCGCTTGACCTTGTCGCTATCCTTAAGCCCCTTGCGCATCGCCGCGTCGAGCTTGAGGCCGGCGAACAGCTCGGGGGACGCTGTGCGGCGCCCCACCTGCGCGATGGTCCGCTCCTCGTCGACCTCGACCACGGTGCGGTCGATGGTGAGGGTCACCACGTCGTCCTTCAGCTTGGCCGGGAACAGGTGGTAGAAGGTTTCGAGCAGCTGTGCGTTCGACTCCAGACCGAGCGCGCGCAGGAACACGGTCCCCGGGAAGCGGCGCTTGCGGTCGATGCGAACGTAGAGGATCTGCTTCTTGTCGAACTCGAACTCGATCCAGGAGCCGCGGTAGGGCACCACCTTGGCGAGCAGGGAGGTCGGCGTCTCGCGGGTGAAGGAGACGCCCGGCGAGCGGTGCAACTGCGAGACGATGACGCGCTCGGTGCCGTTGATGATGAACGTCCCGGTCTCGGTCATCAGGGGAAGCTCACCGAAGTAGAGCTCCTCCTCCTTGATGTCCCGGACCTGCCTGTCTGGCCCCGTGCCCTCGTCGAAAAGCACGAGCCTGAACGTCACCTTGAGCGGGACCGCATAGGTCAGTCCGCGCTCCCGGCAATCGGTCTCGCTGTAGGTGAGGCGGAGCCCCACGGGGTTGCCGCAGGTCGGGCAGTGGGGCACGGCGTTCGCCGTGGCCTGGCCGCACGACGGGCATACCACCGTACTCTCGTGCGGCTCGGCCGCCTTGATGCGGGCGCCGCAGTGCTGGCAGGCGATCCGCAGCCGCTCCAGGCCCGAAAGGCGGCCGCACTTGCACTCCCAGGTCCCGAGTTCGAAGCGCACGAAGTGCAGCTCGCACGAGGACCGGAAGTCCGAGAACGGGAACACGCTCGAGAACACCGCCTGCAGGCCCTTGAGCTCGCGCTCCTCGGGGAGAAGGTCCATCTGCAGGAACTGCTCATAACTCGAACGTTGAACAGCAATCAGGTTTGGCAGCGGGATCGTGGTGCGGATTTTGGAGAAATTCGTCCGCTCGCCCGTCTCGACCATCTGGGTCAGACTCATGGGCCTAACTCCTTCTTCACGGTTCGCATCGTTGCCCGCCCGCGAAATCCCTCGCGCTCATCGGCGCGAGAACCTTCCCCGGCGCGCGGCATTCCGGCACACCGGAGAAACGCCGCACGGGGGGCGACATGCCCCCCTTCCCGGGTTTCTTCGCTTCACGCCCGGGTGCGACCCGGCGCCGACGATGGGGACACTCCCCACGCAGCGCCGTACCAGTTTGTAGCACCAGCTTCCGTCGATTCAGCCCCCAGCAGCGGCGGCCTACTGAACCTTGACCTTGGCGCCCGCTTCCGTGAACTTCTTCTTGATATCCTCCGCCTCCTGCTTGGAGACGCCTTCCTTCACCTTGGTCGGAGCGGCTTCGACCAGGTCCTTGGCTTCCTTGAGCCCGAGCGCTGTCACCTCGCGCACGGCCTTGATGACGTTGATCTTCTTGTCACCGGCGTCCTCGAGGATCACGTCGAACTCGGTCTGCTCCTCGACTGGTTCGGCCGCTGCCGCAGGCCCTCCGGCCATCGCCATCGGCATCGCCGCCGCGGCCGCCGAAACCCCGAACTCGGTCTCCAAGGCCTTGACCAGCTCGTTGAGCTCGAGCACCGTCATCGCCTTGATCTGCTCCACAAACTCTTGCGTCTGCGCCATTGTCAGTTCTCCTTTGCCTGGTCTCTCACGCCTTCGTCCGGCGTTCCCTTTTTCTCCGCGATCTGCTGCAGGCTCACCGCCAGGCCCTTGACCGGGGCGGCGAGCACCGTGACCAACCTGCGCATCGGCGACTGAAGCAGGAACAGCAGCCTCGCCACAAGCTCCTTCTTGGAGGGCAGCGTCGAGACCTGCTTGGCCTGCACCGCATCCAGCAACTGCCCCTCGACCAGACCGCCGCGAAACTTCAGCTTGTCGTGGGCCTTGGCAAAATCGGCCAGGGCCTTGGCGAGGATCACGGCGTCCTGGCTCGTATACGCCACGGCGGCCGGACCCGACAGGAGCTGCTGCAGCGATTGATGCGAGGTGTCGGCAAGGGACAGCTTGGCCAGGGTGTTCTTGACCACCCGATAGTTGCCGTTGGCCTCTTTCACCTTGCGTCGCAGCTCCGTCACCTCGCCGACGGTGAGTCCCGTGAAGTTCATCACGAAAAGCCCGCTCGCCGGCGCCAGCGTGGCTTTGAGGGCCTCGATCTGCTCTTGCTTCTGTGCCCGCGTTAACATGGCAAACTCCCTACTTCGCTTCCAGCGGCGCGATGTCCAACGCCACACCAGGGCCCATCGTGGAGCTCATGAACGCCGACTGCACGTACTTCCCCTTCGCGCTCGTCGGCTTGGCCCGCAGGATCGCGGTGATCAGCGAGCGGGCGTTCTCCTCCAGCGCGTCGGCGCTGAACGAGGTCTTGCCCACCGGCGCATGGATGATGGCGGTCTTGTCGACCCGGAACTCGACCTTGCCGGCCTTGATCTCGCGCACCGCCTTGCCGACCTCCGGCGTCACGGTACCCGTCTTGGGGTTGGGCATCAGGCCGCGGGGACCCAGGATCTTCCCGAGCCGAGAAAGGCCGCGCATCATATCGGGCGCAGCCACGATGGCGTCGAACTCCAGCCACCCGCCCTGAATCTTCTCGATCGCCTCTTCCCCCATCACGAAGTCGGCGCCAGCGTCCTGCGCTTCCTTGGCCTGGTCTCCGGCCGCCACCACGAGCACCTTCTTGCTCTTGCCGGTGCCGTGCGGCAGCACGACGGTGCCGCGCACCATCTGGTCGGCGTGCCGTGGATCCACGCCGAGACGGAGGGCGACCTCCACCGTCTCGTCGAACTTGACGTAGTGCATGTCGCGCACCAGCTCCACCGCTTCGCGGAGCTGATAGCGGCGCTGCTCCACCTTCGCTTTGGCCTCTTGGTACTTCTTCGAATGAGCCATGCCCACCCCCTTACGCCACAACCTCGATGCCCATGCTGCGAGCCGTACCTTCGATGATCCGGATCGCCGCATCGAGCGAGGTGGTGTTGAGGTCGGGCAGTTTGGTCGTGGCGATCACCTCGACTTGCGCCCGTGTGACTTTCCCGACCTTGTTGCGGTTTGGCTCGCCCGAGCCCTTCTCCACCGCCGCCGCCTGCCGCAGAAGGAACGATGCGGGCGGCGTCTTGGTGATGAACGTGTACGTGCGGTCCGAGTACACGGTGATCACCACGGGGATGATGGTTCCTGCGAGCTTCTGGGTCTTCGCGTTGAAGGCCTTGCAGAAGTCCATGATGTTCAGGCCGTGCTGGCCCAGCGCCGGACCGACCGGTGGCGCCGGGGTCGCCTGACCCGCCGGGATCTGCAGCTTCACGTAACCAGTGATCTTCTTTGCCATCGCCTACCTCACGCGGTCTTCTGAACCTGGCTGAACTCGAGCTCGACGGGGGTCGAGCGGCCGAAGATCGTCACCATCACCTTGAGCGTGGAGCGGTCCAGGTTGACCTCCTCCACGACCCCAGTGAAGTTGGAGAAGGGGCCGTCCGTGATCCTCACCGGTTCGCCCTTCTCGAAGACGTGCTTCGGCCGCGGCTTCTCCTTGGCCACCGTGACCTGGTGCAGGATCTGGTTGACCTCGTCCTCGGTGAGCGGGGTTGGCTTCTTGCCGGAACCGACGAACCCAGTCACCTTGGGCGTGTTACGCACCAGGTGCCAGGACTCGTCCCCCTTCTCGCCGGTCAGGTCGATCTGCACCAGCACGTAGCCGGGGAAGAACTTCCGCTGCACCTCGCGACGCTTGCCGGCGCGAATCTCCACCACCGTTTCCGTCGGGATCCGAACCTCCCCGAAGAAATCCTGCATGCCGAGGGCGTCGATGCGCTGCTCGAGCGTCTTCTTGACACGCTCCTCGAACCCCGAGTAGGTGTGGATGATGTACCACTGCTTCGGCATTCGTCACTTCCCCCGTCTACGAGAGGAACTTGATAACCAAAGTCACGAGCTGGGAAAACGCCAGGTCGCAGATATACAGGAAAATTCCGAAGATGAACGACGCGGCGATCACGACCACGGTCGTCGACACCACCTCGTCGCGCCCCGGCCAGGTGACCTTCTTCGTCTCGACGACCACCTCTTGGAGGAACGTTTGCAGCCTATGCCACCAGTTCATCGGGCGCGCCTCCCTGGCGCTGGGAGTACCTGGCAGGCCAGGAGGGACTCGAACCCCCAACCACCGGTTTTGGAGACCGGGACTCTACCAATTGAGCTACTGGCCTGCACCGGACCCAACCTACTTTGCTTCCTTGTGCAGCGTATGCCGGCGGCAGAACTTGCAGTACTTCTTGACCTCAAGTCGCTCCGTCTGCTTCTTCTTGTTGCGGGTCGACGTATAGTTCCGCCGCTTGCACTCGCCGCACGCCAGTTGAATGTTGTCGCGCATCGCCGCACCTCACTCGATGATTTCGGTGATGGTGCCGGCGCCGACGGTGCGGCCACCCTCACGAATCGCGAACCGCAGCGCCTTCTCCATCGCGATCGGCGTGATCAGCTCCACATCCACCGATATTCTGTCGCCCGGCATCACCATCTCCACTCCAGCCGGCAGGTACACCGACCCCGTCACATCCGTCGTCCGGAAGTAAAACTGCGGCCGGTACCCCTTGAAAAACGGCGTGTGCCGTCCACCCTCTTCCTTCGTCAGGATGTATACCTCAGCCTTGAACTTCGTGTGCGGCGTGATCGTCCCGGGCTTCGCCACCACCTGCCCGCGCTCCACGTCGCTCTTCTCCGTCCCCCGCAAGAGCAGCCCGATGTTGTCACCCGCCTGCCCCTGGTCCAGCAACTTCCGGAACATCTCCACACCCGTCACGATCCGCTTGATCGTCGGGTTGTACCCCACGATCTCCATCTCCTCCCCAACCTTCACCACCCCTCGCTCCACCCGCCCCGTCACCACCGTCCCACGCCCCGAGATCGTGAACACGTCCTCGATCGGCATCAAAAACGGCTTGTCGATCACACGCACCGGCTCCGGCACGTACTTGTCCAACGCGTCCATCAACTCCACAATGCACTTCGCCTCCGGCGAATCCACCGAGGTCGACGCCCCAGCCTTCAGAGCCGCCCCACGGATCACCGGCACCTCGTCCCCGGGGAAATCGTACTGGCTCAACAACTCCCGCACTTCCAGCTCCACCAGGTCCAAAAGCTCCGGGTCCTCAACCTTGTCCACCTTGTTCAAAAACACCACGATGCACGGCACACCCACCTGCCGCGCCAGCAAAATGTGCTCCCGCGTCTGCGGCATCGGCCCGTCCTCCGCCGATACCACCAGAATCGCCCCGTCCATCTGCGCCGCTCCCGTGATCATGTTCTTCACGTAGTCCGCGTGCCCTGGACAGTCCACGTGCGCGTAGTGACGCAACCCCGTCTCATACTCCACGTGCGACGTCGCAATCGTCAGAATCTTCATCTCGTTCCGACGCCCGTGCGCAATCGACGCCTTCGCCACCTCGTCGTACGCCTTGTACTCCGCCAAACCCCTCAACGACTGCACCTTCGTAATCGCCGACGTCAACGTCGTCTTCCCGTGGTCCACGTGCCCAATCGTCCCCACGTTCACGTGCGGCTTCGTCCGATCAAACTTCTGCTTGGCCATGGTTCCTTTGCCTCCCTCTTCCCCTGATCCACCGTTCGGGGCCACCTCGGCGGCCCTGGCCAGCGAGGTGACTGGCCTGTCAGTTCCCTTCGTTCAACGCCGTTCCACGTCCACGCCGGTACGAACAGTGGAGCCCAGGACCAGATTTGAACTGGTGACCCCGTCCTTACCAAGGACGTGCTCTACCGCCTGAGCTACCTGGGCCCACGATAACGCCTGCAAAGCATTGGAGCGGGAGACGGGATTCGAACCCGCGACCAACAGCTTGGAAGGCTGTGACTCTACCCCTGAGTTACTCCCGCAGGTATGAAAAGGTGGTGCGGGCGGATGGATTTGAACCACCGTAGGGCATTGCCCGGCAGATTTACAGTCTGCTGCCATTGACCGCTCGGCCACACCCGCACGCGTGAACTCGCCGAAAAGGCGCTTCGCGCCGCGCACAGGCTGCCGTAGCTCTCTGGAGCTGGCGATGGGACTCGAACCCGTAACCTGCGGATTACAAATCCGCTGCTCTACCAGTTGAGCTACGCCAGCCTGTGGGGGAAGGAGCACCCGTCTATCTCCTCTTGCCAAAGATCTCCCCCCGGCGCACACGTACCCCGGAGGGGACGGAGATAATACCACGGCGGAAAGGAAAAGCAAGACCCCCTGGGAACGGTCGGCGGCCTTCCCCCAGCCCTCGCCCAGCCGCCAGTTGACCGGTTGCCGTCAGTCGGCGGCCGCGACCGGGAACCGGCGCCGCCACGCCCAGGCGAAGATGCCGGCCGCGACCGCGAGGTTGAGCGACTCCACCCCGATCGCGATCGGGATTGAGACCGTGCCGTCGAGGGCCTTGCGCGTCTTGGCGCGCAGCCCCCCGGCCTCGGCCCCGAGGCACAGTAGCAGGCGGTCGGGCAGTTCGACGCGATCGAGCGGGGTGCCCCCCGCCTCGGCGCCCCAAACCCAGAACCCGGCATCCTTGGCCGCCAGGGCGAAGTCGCCGAGCGACCCTACGTGCGCGACTCGGACGAGGGAGAGGGTGCCGGCCGCCACCTTGGCGGCGGCGCCTCCGAGCGGCGGGGGGTGCGGCCCGGCGACGACGATGCCGCCGAGCGAGAACGCCGCGGCGGTGCGGACAACGGCGCCCAGGTTGTGCCCGTCCTCGAGCGAGTCCAGGCCGACCACGCACGTCGGTCCCGGCACGTCCAGCAGCGATTCCGGCTCCGCGAGCGGCGCCGGTGCAAGACGGGCGGCGGCGCCGTTGTGGGCGACGCCCTCGGCGACCTCGTCGAGCTTCCGCCTCGACGCGCGGGCGTAGCGCACCCCGGCGGTGCGGGCGGCATCGAGGAGCTGCCGGGCCCGCCCCCCGGCGAGGCCGTCGGCCACCCAGACGACCTCGACGCGGGCGGGCTCACGCTCGATCGCGGCGAGCACGGCGTGGAAGCCGACGATCCACTCACTCCCGCTCAACGGTCACCACCGCGAACGCGACGATCCCTTCGCGCCGCCCTACGAACCCCATCCCCTCGCACGTCGTGGCCTTGACGTTGACCTCGTCCTCGCCCAGGCCGAGGAGTCCGGCGAGGCGCGCGCGCATCGCCGGGCGATGCGGCGCGATCTTCGGCACTTCCGCGAGCAACGTCAGGTCGCACCCGGACACGCGCCAGCCGCGCTCGCCCGCGAGGGTCAGGGCGCGCCGCACAAACAGCTCGGATGGCGCGTCGCGCCAGCGCTCCTCGGTCGGCGGGAAATGTTCGCCGATGTCGCCTGCGCCGCAGGCGCCGAGGATGCCGTCGGCGACGGCGTGCAGCGCGACGTCGGCGTCGGAGTGTCCGGCGAGACCGGGCTCGCCCGCCAGTTCCAGGCCGCAGAGCCAGAGCGCGCGTCCCGGGGCGAACGGGTGGATGTCCACGCCCTGTCCGACCCGTGTTCGCCGGCCGAAGACGCCGGCAACGGCGTCCAGGTCGTCGGGGTGCGTCACCTTCGCGTTGCGGGAGTCACCCGGCACGGCCGCGACCGGTCCTCCCTGGCGCTCGACCAGCGCCGCCTCGTCGGTCCAGTGCGCGTCGCCGGCGGCCGCCCACGCGGCGCGCAGCGCGCCGGCGCGGAACGCCTGCGGTGTCAGCGCCCGGGCCAGCCTGTCGCGTGGCACGGTGGCTTCGACCGTGCCGTCGGCCCGCAGCCGCTTGACCGTGTCAACGACGGGCGCCACCAGGAGCGCCGCGCCGCCGGCTGCCGCGGCCGCTACGACCCGCGCCACGTCGCCGGACGGAACGAACGGCCGGGCGCCGTCGTGCACGACGACCACCGTGTTGTCGCCCGGGTCGAGCGCAACGAACCCGTTTCGCACCGAGTCCTGCCGCCGGGCGCCGCCGGCCACCACCAGGACACCGCGCGCCTGCCAGCGGGCCCGCGCGGCCTCCAGTTGGTCGGGGCGCACGACCAGCGCGAGCGGCGCCGCCGGCAACGCCGCGCGCATGGCGCCGACCGCGCGCTCGAGGACCGAACGCCCCGCAACGAGCACGCCGAGCTTGTCCCCGCCGAACCGCGTCGACGACCCGGCCGCGACCACGATGACGGAGACGTCGGGCTCGGTCACGCTCGTCAAGAAGGTCCCCTCGCCGCGCTCGGACCGCGATTCTTGCTCATCGCCTCGGAACGGCTCCCGGTTGGCTCCAGCTCTCGCTTCTGCATGGGATCCCTCGCTGCGCTCGGGATGTAATCCCCGCCCGCCACGGCGGGCGGGGATTACACCTCCATGATCTCCTTCTCCTTGGCGGCGAGGATGTCGCCGATGTGCTTGATGTGCTCGTCGGTGAGCTTCTGCACCTCGTCGAGGCCGTGGTGCATGTCGTCCTCGGAGATCTTCTTGTCCTTCTCGAGCTTCCTGAGGTCCTCGTTGCCGTCGCGGCGGACGTTGCGCACCGCGGTCCGGGCGCGCTCCGCGTACTCGTGCGCCACTTTGACCAGTTCCTTGCGCCTCTCCTGCGTCGGCGACGGCACCGGCAGCTTGATCGCCTTGCCGTCGTTCATCGGGTTGAGGCCCAGGTTGGCCTTCTGGATCGCGTGATCGATGGCCGAGATCAGCGTCGGGTCCCACGGCTGGATCACGATCAGCGTCGGTTCGGGGACCGACAGGTTCGCCACCTGGTTGAGCGGCGTCGGGGTACCGTAGTAGTCCACCCGCACCCCGTCAAGGAGCCCGAGCGACGCCCGCCCCGTGCGCACGGTCTTGAGCTCGTCGCGCAGCACCTCCACCGCCTTGTCCATGTGCGCCTTTGTGGTTTTGACCGCCTCGCGCATCGTCACTCCTCCCCGCGGGCCCACCCAGAAGGGCCCCGCATCGAGATATCAACCCGCTCCATTGTATCCGCTTGGACGGCAGTTGACAGTCGTCGGTGCCGCGCCCTACCCAACCACCTCGGCTGGGCTGGGATCGAATGCACGTTTCCGACTGTCGCCTGTCAACCCTAGACCGTGAACGCCTGTCTACGAGACGGTCGAGCCGACGTCCTCGCCGAGGACCACGCGCCTGATGTTCCCCGGCACCCGGATGTTGAACACTCGGATCGGGATCTTGGCGTTCTGGCAGAGCGACACCGCCGCGGCGTCCATGATCTTCAGGCTGTGCTCGAGCAGGTACTGGTAGCTCGCCAGCTTGAGCAGCTTGGCGCCCGCGTCGCGCACCGGGTCGGCCGTGTACAGGCCGTCCACTTTGGTGCCCTTGAGCAGGGCGTCGGCGCGGATCTCGGAGGCCCGCAGCGCGGCGGCGGAGTCGGTCGTGAAGAACGGGTTGCCGGTGCCCGCGGCGAAGATCACCACCCGGTTCTTCTCGAGGTGCCGGATCGCCCGCCGGCGGATGAACGGCTCGGCCACCTCGCGGATATCGATGGCGGTCAACACGCGGGTGAAGCAGCCGCGCTGCTCGAGGGCGTCCTGCAGCGCGAGCGCGTTGATCACGGTGGCGAGCATGCCCATGTTGTCGCCGGTCACGCGGTCGAGCCCCTGCTCGGTGGCGGCGATGCCGCGGATGATGTTGCCGCCCCCGATCACGATCGCCACCTCGACGCCGAGGTCGCGCACCTCGGCGATCTCGCCCGCCAGGACGGGGAGCACCTCGGGTGCGATCCCGAAGGGCTGGTTGCCCATCAGGACCTCGCCCGAGAGCTTCAGGACGATGCGCCGGTACGCCGCCGAGCCGGTCACTTCGCGGCCGCCGCGGCCCCTTCGCCGAGCTTGAATCGGAGGAAGCCCTTCACGACCGCGCCGTTGCGCTCCGCGAGCACCGCCGCGACCTTCTTCGTCGGGTCCTTGACGAACGGCTGCTCGACCAGACAGGCTTGCTCGTAGAACTTCGCGACCTTGCCTTCGGCGATCTTCTCGATCACCGGCGCCGGCTTGCCGGAACCGGAGGCCTGCGCCCTGGCAATCTCGCGCTCCTCGCTGACGGCCTCGGCCGGCACGTCGGCGGGCGACACCCAGCGCGGTTCGGCAGCCGCGATCTGCATCGCGACGTCCTTGACGGTCTCCTCGTCGGCGCCGGCCGAGATTTCGACGAGCACGCCGATCTTGCCTCCCATGTGGAGGTAGGACCCGATCCGCATCCCCTCGCCCGCCGCCATGAAGCCGGCCCGCGAGAGCTGGATGTTCTCGCCGATCGTGGCGATCTGGGCCGCGATCACTTCCGCGACGGTGTGCAGCGGGTCGGCGATCGCGCGGGTCGCCTTGACCTTCTCGGCATCGCCGACCCCGTCGGCCGCCACCTGGTCGGCCAGCGCCTGGACCAGCGCCTGATACTGCTCGGTGCGGGCGACGAAGTCGGTTTCGCAGTTGAGCTCGACCACGCCGCCGCGGCGGCCGTCCTCGATCACCGCGATCGCGACCAGGCCGTCCTTGGCGGTGCGGCCGGCCTTCTTCGCCGCGGCCGACAGCCCCTTCTTGCGGAGGATCCTGACCGCCTCCTCCATGTCGCCGTTCGCCTCGGCGAGCGCCCGCTGGCAATCCATCATCCCGGCGCCGGTCTTCTCTCGCAGTTCCTTCACCACTGCAGCAGGAATCGCCATCTCGTCCCTCCCAGTCAAATCAAGGGCCAGGAAGCGCCTCGCTCCTGGCCCCAACAACGCCGGGGTCGGGGTCCGGAATCCGGAGCCCGGAGCCCAGAGCCCGATCGTTCAGCGCTTCTCGTACTGCTCCGTACCCTCGTCATACTCCTCGAACGTCTCCTCGAGCGACGGCAGCACCGCTTCTTCGCCCGGAGCCGGCGCCGGCGCCGGAGCATCCGCGGGAGCCGCGGCAACGGGGGCGGCCGCGCTGGCGGCTGCAGCCGACCGGACCAACGCCGCCTCGGACTGGGTGCGTCCCTCGACCATCGCGAGCCCCTCGAGCACGGAGTCGGCGATGCGTGAGGTGAAGAGCTTGATCGCGCGGATCGCGTCGTCGTTGCCGGGGATCGGGTAGTCCACCACGTCAGGGTCGCAGTTCGTGTCCACCACGGCGACCACCGGGATGCCGAGGCGGTTCGCCTCGTGCACCGCGTTGTGCTCGTGGTTGGTGTCGATCACGTAGAGCGCATCGGGCAGCGCCTCCATGTCGCGGATGCCGCCCAGGTTCTTCTCCATCTTGACGCGCTCGCGCTCGAGATGGACCCGTTCCTTCTTGGTGATTTGCGACTCGGCGGCGGCGAGCTGGCGCTCGATGTCCTTGAACCGCTCCACCGACCGCCGCAGCGTCACGAAGTTGGTGAGCGTGCCGCCCAGCCACCGGTGGGCGACGTAGAACATCCCGCTCCGGGTGGCTTCTTCCTTGACGACGTCCTGCGCCTGGCGCTTGGTGCCGACGAACAGCACCGTGCCGCCGGACGACACCAGATCGCGCACGAAGTTGGAAGCTTCTTCGAAGAGCTGCAGCGTCCTCTGGAGGTCAACGATGTAGATCCCGTTACGCTTTCCGAAGATATACGGCCGCATCTTCGGGTTCCAGCGCCGGGTCTGGTGACCGAAATGGACGCCAGCCTCGAGCAGCTCTTTCATTGAGATGGAAGCCAAGAGCGTTTCTCCTTTCAGGCTTTCCTAGCGCTTCGAGAACTGGAACCGCCGCCGCGCCTTCGGCTGGCCGTACTTCTTGCGCTCGACCTCGCGGGCGTCGCGCGTCAGGAAGCCGGCGCTCTTCAGCTTCGGCCGCAGTTCCGGGTTGAACTCGAGCAGCGCGCGGGACAGGCCGTGACGGATTGCGCCGGCCTGACCGGTCATGCCGCCGCCCGCGACGTTGACGACGATGTCGAACTTGTCGGAGGTTTCGGTGATCGCCAGCGGCTGGCGGATGACCATTTTGAGCACGCGGTTGGGGAAGTAGGTCTCGAAGTCGCGCTTGTTGACCTTGATCACCCCGGTGCCCGGACGGAGGTAGACTCGGGCCACGGCGGTCTTGCGCCGGCCCGTCCCGTAGAACTGGATGCTCGCCACGACTGTTCTCCTTACCCTTGGGCCTTGATGGCCTGCGGCTGCTGCGCCTGGTGCGGGTGCTCCGCCCCGGCGTAGACCTTCAGCTTCTTGAGCAGCGCCCGGCCCAGCCGGTTCTTGGGCAGCATCCCCCAGACCGCGAACCGGACCAGGCGCTCGGGGGACTTGTCACGCAGTTCCCGGGCGGTCTCCTGGTGGAGGTGGCCCGGGTCGCCGGAGTGACGGTAGTAGCGCTTGTCCTCCCACTTATTGCCGGTCAGCTTCACCTTGTCGGCGTTGACCACGATGACGAAGTCACCGGTGTCGAGGCCGGGCGTGAAGCTCGGCTTGTGCTTGCCGCGCAGCAGCGTCGCGACCTTCGTGGACAGCCGCCCGAGCACGACATCGGCGGCGTCGATCACGTACCAATCGTGGCGGATCTCATCCTGTTTAGGCACATACGTCTTCATCGTCGCTCTCCACTCGCCCACACGAAACCCCGGCGAGGCGTACCCCGACTCGCAAGGGACGGCGATGCTACCCTGCGGCTCCCGGATCTGTCAAGCGCGGTGCTGGCCTTCCGCGAGCCTCGGCCGCGCGCCGTGAAAGCGACGGGCTGTGGTTTTTCTCTGACCCCGGACCACGGACCACGCCTCTTCCACTCGCTGCGCCCTGCGCCCTATTGCTTCAGCCACCGATCCAGCCAGCCGATCACCGTGTCGTGCCATAGGATCGAGTTCGCCGGCTTGAGCACGAAGTGGTTCTCGTCCGGGAAGATCAGCAGCTTCGACGGGATCCCCTTGCGCTGCAGGGCGGTGAACGTCCCGATCCCCTGCGAGTACGGGATGCGGAAGTCCTTCATCCCGTGGATGACCAGCGTCGGGGTCTTCCAGTTCTTCACGAACTCGATCGGGTTGACCTTGGCGTAGCCCTCGGGGTTGGCCCACGGCGTCCCGCGGTGCTCCCACTCCGGGAACCACAGCTCCTCGGTGTCGTAGTAGGCCATCCGCTCGTCGATGTTGCCGTCGTGGCACACCAGGCACTTGAAGCGGTCGGTGTGGCCGAGGATCCAGTTGATCATGTAGCCGCCGTACGAGGCGCCCAGCCCCCCGACCCGGTCCTTGTCGAGGAACGGGTAGTGGGCGAGCGCGTAGTCGAGGCCCTTCATCAGGTCCTCGTACGGGGCCCCGCCCCAGTCGTCGTTGATCGCGTCGGTGAACGCCTGGCCGTAGCCGGTGGAGCCGTGGAAGTCCACCATCACCGCGGCGTAGCCGGCGCCCGCGTACGCCTGCGGGTTCCAGCGGTAGTGGAAGTCGTTGCCGAACATCCCCTGCGGGCCGCCGTGGATCAGGAACGCCACCGGGTACTTCTTCGCCGGCGTGAAGTCCACCGGGTAGACGATGTAACCCTCCACGCGGTCGCCGTGGGCGCCGGTGAACGCGAACCGCTCCGGTGTGCCGAAGCGCGCCGCCGCCACCTTGGCGTCGTTGAGGTGCGTGACGCGGGCAATCCCCTTGCCGTCGCGGCCGACGGTGTACAGCTCCTCGGGCCCGAGGAGCGAGTTCATGCCGTAGAGAATGCGATCGCCGGCGACGGACTGCGGGCCGTCGATCGTCCCCTCACCGACCACGACCCGGCTCGTGCCGGCCATCGGGTCAACCGCGAACAGGGCGTGCCGGCCGTCGCTGTCGGCGGTGCAGTAGAGCTCGTGGCCGTCGCCCGACCATGCCAGCTCCGACGGGGAACGGTCGCCGCGCGGCGAGGCATCGGCGCGCAGCGTGAACTTGCGCTCCTTGCCGCTCGCGAGGTCGCGCAGCACGATGTCGAACCGGTCCGACTCGTAGCCGGGGCGGTTCGTGGCGAGGTACGCCAGCGTCCGGCCGTCGGGCGAGAAGCGCGGCGTCCCGTCCCAGGCCGGGTTGGTGGTGATCCTGACCGGCGCGGCCGACCCGTCAATGGGGACCTGGAACAGGTCGAAGTTCGTGGACCACGCCTCGGCCGACGGGTCGGCGCCCATGTCCTTCGTCGAGAACACGACGGCCTTGCCGTCGGGCGAGATCGCGTAGTCGCCGCTGTCGCCGAACGGCTTGGTCGGGCAGTCCGCGGCCATCCCCGCCATCAGGTCGGTCGCCGTGCCGGCCGCGAGGTCGTAGGCGAACAGGTGGTTGCGGGTGCCGTTCTCCCACGTGTCCCAGTGGCGGATGAAGAGGTGGTCGAACACCATTCCGGTCGCCTTGTCCTGCTCTTTGGCGTCCAACGCCAGCCGGGTTTCCTCCGGGGTCTTGCCGGGGAAGACGGCCATGCTGAAGACGAGGAACTTCGCCCCGGGCCCGACCTCGAGCGCGTCCACGTCCAGTGGCACCCTGGTCACCTGCTCGGCCTCGCCACCGTCGAGCGCGATCCGCCACACCTGCGCCGAGCCCGAGCGCGAGGACACGAAGAAGATCGCCTTGCCGTCGGGGCGCCAGCGCGGCTGCGAGTCGCTCGCCTCGGCGGCGGTCAGTCGCCGCACGAACGAGCCGTCAGTGGCGGCCAGGTACAGGCTCGAGTGGCGCTTGTTCTTCGCCAGGTCGGTCACGCTGACCGAGAACGCGACGAGGCGGCCGTCGGGGGAGACCCGCGCCTCGGCGATCCGGTCCATCGCGAGCATGTCGGGCACCGAGAACGGGTGGGTCTCGGCGGCGGCGCCGGCGCCGACCGCCACGCCGCACAGCAAGGTGAGAGAAAGCAGCCGCAGCATGTCGTCCTCCCGCCCGCGGGCGCGGGCCGTGCCGTATCGTACACGCAAACCGGGGGCCGGGCCCGCCCCGGCCGAACGACGGGCCGCGCGATCACGTACGATAAAGGGGTGAGCGGTGCGAGGAGGGTTGCCGTGTTCCTGACCATCGTCCTTGGCGTCTGGACCATGATGCACGTGTACGTGTTCTGGCGGGCGGCCTCGGTGCCGGCGGTCGCCGTTCACGTGTCGCGCGGCGCCTTGCTCGCAATCGCGGTGCTCCTGTGGCTCTGTTATCCGCTGGCGCGCCTTCTCGACCACTGGCGTCTCGGCCTGGTGGCGCGGCCTCTCGAGTTCGTGGGCACGACGTGGATGGGCACGCTGTTCCTGGCGTTCGCCGTCCTGGTCGTGCTCGACGCCGTCACGCTCGGCGGCTTCCTGCTCCCCCACCTTGCCCCGGCGCTGCGCGGCTGGGCGCTGGCGGGCGCGATGGCGCTCGCGGCCGTCGCGCTGGTCCAGGGGCTCCGCCCGCCGGTCGTCGTCGACTACGAGGTCAAGCTCGCCGGGCTCCCCGCCGGACGCGACGGCACCGTGATGGTCGAGCTCTCCGACCTGCACCTGGGCACGCTGATCGGCGAGGCGTGGATGGCGCGGCTGGTGGACCGCGTCGACGCGATGAAGCCCGACCTGATCGTGGTGGACGGCGATCTCATCGACGGCAGCGTCGCCAGGGTCGAGCCGATGGTGCCGGTCCTGCGGCGCCTGGCCGCCCCACTCGGCGTCTGGGCCGTCACCGGCAACCACGAGTTCTACGCCGGCCTGGCGAGGAGCGTGAAGCTGTTCGAGGACGCGGGCTTTCACGTCCTGCAGGACCGTTGGGCCGGGGCTGCCCCCGGCCTCGTGCTCGCCGGGGTGGACGACCTCACCGCCCGGCGCCAGTTCGGCCTCGACGGAGCGCCGGTCGAGCGCGCGCTCGCCGGCCGCCCGGCCGGCGCCACCGTGCTGCTCTCGCACACGCCATGGCAGGCGGACCGAGCGGCGGCCCTGGGCGTCGGCCTGATGTTGTCCGGCCATACCCACGACGGTCAGATCTGGCCGTTCGGCTACCTCGTCCGGCTCACCTACCCGCTGCTCGGCGGCCGCTACCGGGTCGGCGCCATGACCGCGATCGTGTGCCGCGGCACCGGCACCTGGGGGCCGCGCATGCGCCTCTGGCGGCCCTCGGAGATCGTCCGCGTCACGCTCAGAGCTATTTCTCCCACTTCTTGAGGAACGCGATCAGTTTCGCCGGGTCGTGCCCCGGTTTCTTCGAGTCGCCGGTCTCGAACGACCCGCTGTCCTGCGTGTGCAGCACGGCGAGTTGCGGCGACAGCACCACGAAGGACGGGAACCCGAGTTTGTCCGGGTTGCCGAGACGCGCCATCGCGTTCGGGTTCTTGTTCTCCTTGGAGTAGTTGAGGTGCACCAGCTCGTAGTGCGCGGCCACCTCGCTGCGGAGCGCCGCGTCCTCGGTCATGAGACGGTCGAGCGCCCGGCACCACGGACACCAGTTGCCGCCGACGACCACCAGCACGCGCTTCCCGTCGGTGGCCGCTCTGGAGGCCGCGGCCTGCACCTGCTTCCAGCCGTCCACGGCCGGATCGTACGGGCCTTTGACGGTTGCGGCGACTTCGGCGGCGGCGCTCCCCACCACAACGAATAGCCCCAGAACGATCACTGCTGCGAGACGCTTCATGGATCCCCCCCCGCCGCGCGGACGCGCGGCGCCGGCATTCTACCGCCGCCGTCCAGGCCCCCGGCGTCATCGGAACAGTGGTCTGGCTGTGGGGCGGGCGCAGAGCGACAGGAAGCTGTTGAACGCGGGCGAGGGCGCCCGCGCCACGGGAGCTGGGGGTCTGCGCCACAGAGGCCCGCCTGCGGGCAGTCGTTACGCCGGGCCGCGGTAGCGGACCACCAGGAGCGTGACGTCGTCCTCGGCCTCGCGGCCCGCGCGATGGGCGGCGGCCGCCTTGAGCAGCCCCTGCGCCACATCCTCGGCGCTGGCGCCGGCGAGCCCGGCGAGCGTGCGTTGCACCCCCTCCACGCCGAACTCCTCGTCATTGGGGGAGAACGACTCGGATATCCCGTCGCTGTAAAGCACGACCGACTCGCCGGGGGCGAGCCGCAGCGTGTCGGTCCCCCACGTAGCGGCCGGCAGGAGACCGAGGATCGGTCCCTTGGGGGACACCAGCTGCACGGTGCCGTCGCCGCGCAGTACCGCAAGGGGGCAGTGGCCGGCGTTGGCGAGTTCGAGCGTGCCGTCGGCCGCGAGCACGGCCGCGCCCAGCGTCAGGAAACGGTTGCCCGGGTTGTGCTCGATCAGGCTGCGGTTGAGCGCCGGGAGCACGGAGGCGATCGGCTGGCCAAGCTCGTGCAGGAGGCCGAGGAGGCCCTGTACCATCGCCATGATCAGCGCCGCCGGCACTCCCTTCCCCGATACGTCGCCGAGAGCCACCGCCAGGGCGCCGTCCTCGCGCACCGCGGCGTGGTAGAGGTCGCCGCCGACGAAGCGAGCCGACTGGGAAAAGGCGAAGACGTCGGCGAACGGGACCTGTGGCGGCGGTCGCAGCAGCGCCGCCTGGATGGTGCGGGCAAGCGCCATCTCGTGGTCGATCTTGGCCTTCTCGCGAGTCTCCCGGTACAGGCGGGCGCTGTCGACCGCGACGGCCGCGTCCGCCGCCAGCGACTCCAGGACCGCGAGGTCCTCCTGCCCGAACCGGTGGCCGGCCTTCGCCCGCTCGACCATGATGCCGCCGATGACCTCGACGGTGGCCACGAACGAGGCGTCCTTCGCCGGGCCGATCGGGCGGCGGGCGACCAGGAGCGGCGCGACGACCGCGAGGACCGCCCCGCGGACGACCATGGACGTCGACGGCGACAGCTCCAACCCGGCGTGCACGACCCGGCGCTCGGCGAGCGCCCGATCGAACAGCGAGCTGCGCGCGGCCCAGGACGTCTCCGGCAGGTCACGCGGATGGCAGGCAACCGTCCGGCGCTCCCCGTTCTCGATCAGGATCACGCAGCCCCGGTCCGCCCGCAGCAGGCGCACCGCGGCCTGGAGCACCACGTGCACCACCTCTTCCAGCACGGTCGCCGCATTGAGGGCGCGCGCGACCTCGAGCAGCGTCTGCAGGTGACGCACTCCGCCTTCGTCGCTCCCGCTCTGCCCGGCGGCGATCTCCAGCGCGCTCGAGGACTCCTCCGGCTGCGCCAGGTACTCGGTGCGCGGCCCCAGGCGCACCACGTCGCCGGGGTGCAGCACGGCCCGTTGCACCTTCATGCCGTTGACGAAGGTCCCTCCCGAGGAGCCGAGGTCCTCGATTACGAGCTCCCGCCCGTCCCAGCTCGCCTGGGCGTGCCGCCGCGACACGGTAGGCTCCGCGATCACGACGTCGCACGACGGGTCGCGGCCGAAGCGGAGCGCCGCATGCTCCACCCGCATGCGGGCCGCCGCTGCGCCGGGCTCCCGGGGGATGAGCGCAGGCGTGGAACTCCACTCGTCGGTTGGCTTGTCGATCACCCGGGAAGTCTAGCAAAGAAAGAAGGTTCCGGCACCTCCCGCGGTCGGATTGACATAACCCTGTATACTCCATTTCGCGCCGATGGCGCCCGAATGAGGACCGTCACCTATTTGACCCGCAGGAGCATGTTGAAGAACGGCACGATGGCGTTCGTCGGCGGGAGCTTGCTCGCGCGTTCGGGGTGGCTCGAGGCCACCGAACTGCCGATGGTGCGGCGCGTCACCCTCACCCACCCGATGCTGCCGAAGGCGTTCGACGGCCTCCGTATCGCCCAGGTTTCCGACCTCCACGCCGGGCCGTTCATGCCGCCCGAGCGCCTCGCCCGGGTGCGGTCGCTCGTCGAGGGGCTGGCGCCCGATGTGGTCGTGTTCACCGGCGACCAGCTCGACCGCCGCCAGGTCGACGCCGACCTGTTCGTTCAGGGTTTCGCCGGCATCGACGCCCCGCTCGGCACGTTCGGCATCCTCGGCAACCACGATCACCTCGCCGGCCCGCGCGTCGCCCTGGCGGCCCTCGAGGCGGTGGGCATCACCCCCCTCGTCAACGAGACGGCCACCCTGCAGCGCAACGGCGAGACAATCGTGCTGGCCGGGGTGGACGACCTCGACGCGATCCCCGGATGGGGGCCGAACTTCGCGGTGATCGAGGGCGGCGGCGCGACGTTTTGCCTCCTGCTCTGCCATCAGCCCGGCGGCTGGCGCTCGGCGCGCGCCGCCGGCGCCGACATCACCCTCGCCGGCCACACCCACGGGGGCCAGATCGCGCTTCCTTCGCGCGGCGTCAACCTCGCGCGCCTCTCGACGCCCTACGTCGCCGGCCCCTACCAGCGTGGCGAGCAACTCCTCTACGTCTCCCGCGGCATCGGCGTCGGGGCGATCCCGCTGCGCTTCGGCGTCCCCCCCGAGGTCGACCTCGTCACCTTGCGCCGCGGCCCCGCATCCGCCGTCTGAGCCCCCGCCTCAGGCCCGGCTCTTCTCGGTAAAAGACTCATCCCAATCCGGCAGGACCTATCTTCCCCTGGTGGAGGCCGGCCTCTCTTGACGGTACCGCGAGCTCCGCGGCGATCGCCCCCCACCGCACCGGCGGATCGCGTACCCCCGCTCGCGAGTCACACAGCCTGTGGACCAATTAGACGGACTCCGAGTCCGCCCATCCCGCACGGCTCCTCAACCTCTCGGGAAGCGTATAATAAGTTCTACAAAGAGGTTCGGAGGGTTTCATGAGCGTAAGCCGAAGACGCAAACCAAGCTTTCGAGGCTCGGTTTGCCCATTTCCAATAGTCCACCTAATCTGCGTTAGGCGGCCAGAGGAGAAGGTTGTTGGCTGACCAAACACGATCGCGGCTTGCGCGGGAGGCTCGCACTCAACTGCGAATGGTGGCGCGGTTCCTCCAAGCCTGGGATCCTATCGGTGTCAACGCGGACCTCGCGGCCAGTGGCAACTCACCCACCGAGTACGACACGTACGCTCCTCGCGTCCTGGAGCTCTTGCAGCAGGGCTGCACGGCTGACGTTCTGGAGGCCCATCTTGCGGAGCTCAGAACGGGTCTGGGCCTGGAGGCAGCAGGTGCGGATGACCGCAAGTTCGCCCTTGGCTTGCTTCGGTGGTGGCACGAACGTGGCTCTCGCTTGCTCGAACGCTAGGTTGCCGCGGCCCACGCCCGCGGCTGCGCGGATGCGGAGTTGCTGGCCGTCTAACCAGCCGTTGCAGCCGTCCCACTCGGCTGTCACGCCTCGTGCGGGGGCACGCGTCGCGCCAGCCGGCGGGCGGCTGAACGGCGGCGTTAGGTGGCCGGTGGCGAGA
>PKYI01000152.1 GCA_003133645.1 Acidobacteriota bacterium
CGGTTTGCCTCCCGGCCTTCAAGATCACCGGCGGATCGATGCCACCGACACCGACGCCAACCCCGACATCGCCCCCTGCGGCGACCCCCACCCCGACGGCGACACCCACCAACCCGCCCGCAAGCAGCATCGACTTGGTGGTGTATCGGCCTTCGGACTGGGCCAATTGCGTGGTGTGCAACTACCGCCAGGTCGGTCCGCCCCCGGTCACCGAGTCCCTGGTGGCGGGCAGCACCACCTATGTCTACTGGTCCGTCGCGAACATGGGTACGACCACCGTGACGCAGCCGATCACGTTCGGCTTCTATCTCGACGGGGCGCTGTTGTCCAAGGCGACCTGGGATCCCAACACCCTCAACCCGCCCGGGCTCGCCGGCTCGAGCTACGTCACATTCAATCCGATGACGGCGACGGTACCGACAACGGGCCAACACACGATCTCCGTGACCGTGGACCCGGACAGCCAGATCGCGGACGCCAACAGGTCGAACAACACCTGCGGTTTCACCGGCACCTGGACGGGAACGAGCGCGACGCCGACGCCGACGCCGGTTCCGACACCTGGAGGGGTCGCCAATCCGATCTCGACGGCGACGTGGATCTTCAGCACTCTCCTGCCCGCGATCGGTACCACCTACCCGACCGTCGACGCCCTCGTCTCGTCCGTCCTGACCTCTGGGGTGACCCCGTTGATCAGCCAGTTCGTGGCCGCCGATCCGGTCCACCGGGTCGCGCTCGCCAACGGGGTCCAGTTGGTCTTCGGCAGCGGCGCGGTGACCAAGTACGGCACATTCACCGGCTCGGCGACGCTCACGTTCTCCAATCTCCAAGCCACCAGTAGCTCGTTCTCGGCGAACTACGCCTTCTCGACCACCAGCGACTTCTCCCTCAACGGTCAGCGCAACGCAATCCCGACGGCCAACGGCACGATCACCGCGACCCAAACGGCGAGCCAGGCGGCCGCCGCCGGCATGGGCGCGACCGCCCAATCGGGTGTGACGACCGTCGTCGACGCCACCGTCATCGGTTCCGGCACGAACCCGCCGGCCACCGAGTCCGGCAACATCCACTTCGACACCAGCAAGTGCGCGAAGTTCCCGGTTTCGGGAACCATCAACGTGACCATCGGCAGCGATCGCTACGTGATCAGCTTCAACAACAAGTGCGACGGCAGCCTGGACTCCCAGACCAACCCGCCGGCGCAATCCTGCAACGCCGGTCAGCAGGTCGCGGGGGCGGACACGCCCGATTCGAGGTCGTTCGAGATGGGGAGGACGTCGGCGACGTTCCAATTCGACTACGACACCTACAGCCAGCAGGACCGGATCCAGGTCTACTACCAAGGAAGTCCCATCTACGACACGGGCTGTGTTGGGAAGGCCGACACCGTCCACCCCTCCTATTCCGGCCAGTCCACGGTGATCCAGGTTGTCGTGACGCCCAACTGCGCGGGCGGCAGCGGGACCCAGTGGAACTACACGGTCCACTGCCCGTCGTAGCGGCCCTTCTCGAGCACCCCGTCACGTGCGAGCCACCTTGGCTCCACGTGACGGGGCTTTTTGCCGCTCGCAGACAGGTCGGCGGCAACTTCCGGTGGTCCCGCGCACGCCGCTCGCGCCCGCCGCCATTCGTCCCGTGGGGCGGGCGCCCTCGCCCGCCCCACGGCCGCGTTCCCCACGGTTGAAATGTAGAGGCGGGGCTTGCCTGCCCCCGCCCGCTGTGGCAGCGTTTCCCCCCACCCGCGGGCGGCCGCAAGGGCCGCCCCTTCGAGGAAACTCGACCACCGGCGACCCGCGTTCGCCTGTCTTCGTCGTTCTTCCACAACCTCGCACAGCGATCGCTCCTGTGATATACTATTTAAATTGAGAACTTTCGTCTGTTCGAATGAAAGGGGCACCACAGGATGGCAACCGCACGACAGATCGGACAAGCAGGGGAAGCGTTCGTGGTCTCCTCCCTCCGCAGCAAGGGTTTTACCGTGTTCCGTTGGGACGAGGACGCGCCCGGGGCGAGCGCCATCGAGATGCAGGGCCGCAAGAAGCGCCTCTTCCTCCACGTGAAGGCGGCGGTGGCGCCGGACAAGCCCAAGGGCCTCACGTTGGAAGAGAAGGTCCGGATCAAGAAGCGTGCCGAGGCCGTCAAGGGTGAGGCCTGGGCCGCCAAGGTCACGCTCGACGCGACCCTGGCCACGGCTGACCGCACCACCTGGCGCCGAATCCTCTAGGACAGCCGCCGGAGGCGGAAAGGGCGGCCGCCCACCTGGATCTCTCGACCACGGAAGGCCCCCCACGACCGGGATCAGGGCTGCTCGTCCTCCTGCTCCTGCGCCTTGAAGTAGCCAATTGTTTGCACAAGCGATGCCGCAAGCTCCTCCGGCAGACTTTCCAAGGAAATCAAGGTTGACGCTCGCGCCCCGCACGATTCGATTGTAGGGGCGGGCGTCCTCGCCCGCCCTGCGAAGACTCAAGGACGAGGGGCCGTGGCGCGCGGCTGAGGGCAGCGCCACGAAGACCTGGTCTGTTGCCCCGCAAAGAGACCGGCCGCGCACCCGGCGGTTGCGCCGCATATCGAAGCGAGGTTCCATCTTGTCGATGTGTGGGGCGTGCGAGCCGGTTGGCCCGGCGCACCCGAGTACAATGACAGTTGTTCCATAGGGGAGGCCAACATGAGGATGATCGCGGCAGCGGCGTTGTCTTTGGCCGTCGTCTCTCCCGTTTTCGCGGGGGAGATCTTCGGCACCATCAAGAACGAGGGAAAGACCGTCGGGGAGGGGATCAAGGTCGAGGTCGTGTGCGGGGCGAAGACGTACACCGCCGAGACCAACAAGTTCGGCGCGTACCGCCTGGTCGCGCAGGAGCAGGGGAAGTGCACGCTGACGGTCACGGTCGGGGCGGAGAAGCCGTCGCTCGCGATCCACTCGTTCGAGGACTCGGTCCGCTACAACCTCCTGCTCGAGAAGAAGGACGGCAAGGTCACCCTGCGGAGCGAGTAGCCATGGAGAAGCCAGAGAAGCCAGAGAAGGACTGGTGGGACAAGGCGGCGGTGATCCTCCACCCGCTCGGCGGGCTGCTCGCCGCCATGGCGGTCGCCGGCCTCGGCTTCTTCGGCTCCCAGTTCCTGGAGAAGCGGCAGGCCGAGGAGACCCGAGCCCGTTTCTACTCGGAGCTGATCAGCAAGCGAGAGGACGCGGACAGCGCCCTGCGCAAGGACATGTTCATGTCCATCATCCAGTCGTTCCTCGCGCCCCGCTCGTCCTCGGTCGAGGACCGCACCGTCAAGCTCGAGCTGCTGGCGTACAACTTCCACGAGTCGCTCAACCTGAAGCCGCTCTTCGCACAGCTCGAGGAGGACATCGCCAAGTCCTCGGCGCCCACCAAGCGTGCCCAGATGGACCGCCTCGAGAAGGTGGCGAAGGAAGTCACGCGCAAGGAGATGGTGGTCCTCGAGGGTGTCGGGCGGTCGTTCGAGCGCACCATCGACTTCGACGACGTCGCCGCCAACCCCGGCGGTGTCGCCCTCGAGCCGGCGAAGCTGACCCTCAACGGGTTCGCGCGCGAGTTCTCGATCGTCGTCAAGACCATCGACTCGACGCAGAAGGAGATGCTGGTCCGCCTCGAGGTCAAGACCCCGAGGGAGGGCTCGACCGAGTACGACACGGACGACGTCGAGTTCTGGACCGGGTTCTTCGACTTCCCGATGATCGACCACACCCGCCTCTCGCACGACCAGCGCTGCGCCGTCGTCGTCAGGAACTTCGGCAAGACCAGCGCCAGGATCGGACTGGTCTACTTCCCCGGGGCGTACGCCAGCCTCAAGGAGAGGCCGTACGTCCAGGAGATGATCCAGGAGTTGCTCGGGGCCAAGAAGCCCGCGGACCTACCGACCCGCTGACCCGCCGCGTCTCGGCGCAGCTTCGTCATCGACACGGTCTGTGTAGCGGCCGATGCTCGCATCGCCCGACGAGCCGAGGTCGACGTCCGCAACCCTGGCAGGAGGTTACGGAAATCGCCTTGGAGCGCACATGCCGCCGGCTGCGCTATCCTCGATCGGACACACAAAAGCCACGAGGCGCTTCATGAAACAGTCGGAGGCGGCCCGATGAAGATGATGTTGATCGTTTCGGCAACAATACTCTGCGGCGGGTTCGGCCTTTCGCTTCTGGCCGCGGCAAAGCCGCTGCGGACGGTGGCCGACGTCGATCTCCAGCGCTACCTCGGTACCTGGTACGAGATTGCCACCATCCCCGCGAGCTTCCAGAAGAACTGCGTCGGCGTCACTGCGACCTATACGTTGCGGCCGGACGGCGCAATCGGCGTGCTCAACCGCTGCCGCAAATTCACCCTGGACGGCAAGGAGAAGAGCGTCAAGGGGAAAGCCTGGGTGGTGGACAAGAACACGAACGCCAAGCTGAGGGTCCAGTTCTTCTGGCCGTTCAGCGGGGCCTACTGGATCATCGAGCTGGATCCGGATTACCAGTACGCGGTGGTCGGCCACCCCGGCCGCAACTACCTCTGGATCCTCTGTCGCCGGCCGCAGATGGATGAATCCCTTTACACCCAGCTGCTGGAGAAGATCGCCGCTCAGGGCTACGACGTGAAACGGCTCGTCAGGACCCTGCAACCGGTCGGCGAAGCGGGGACGTGACCCCGGCGAGACGGCCGGTGGCAGGATTCGTCGCACACCATCGCCAAGCGCGCATGACTGGAGGCTGAGATGCCGTACAAAACGATCAAGGACCTGCCGGACAGTGTGAAGGGGTCGCTGCCGGTGGAAGCACAGAAGATGTTCCTCGCGGTCGTCAACAGCGCCCTCGAGGAGTACGACGGTGACGACGCGAAGGCGTTCGCGACGGCATGGGCCGCGATCAAGCGGAAGTGGCACAAGGACCGCAGCGGGGACTGGGTCGCGAAGCACGGCAAGGACTAGGCGCGGGACGAGGCGGGCAGGTCCGCCTCCGGCGGCGGGCATGCCCAGCATGGTGAATGCCGCGAGATCGGGCGAGGGACGCGGAACACGTCGTGTTCCCGTCCGGTCAAGCACCACCCGGTTGAGTTGTTTGCTCATCCCACGTTGCGGCCGCCCGCCGGGTCTCCCCGCGCAGCGACGCACGACCGCGCGCCCGGCGGTCGCGCCCCACACCGGCACCGCGTGTGTAGCGGCCGATGCTCGCATCGGCGGACGAACCGAGGCCTTGTTTTGCATTGAATGTGGAGCCGGCGCGCCGCGCCGGCGGTCTCGCGCCCTCGGCGTCATCGATGCCAACGCATCCCGAAGGTGGTAGCGTGGCCGCAGATCGGGTGGGATCAGCCATAATGGTGACGCGGCGAAGTTCACAGGGGAAGTGTCGGCTCAGATAGATGCCTATGGATCCGGTAGATCTCAGGAGCCTGGAAGGCGCGGTCGGGGTGCTCGAAAGCCCCACCTTCGCGGCGCGCATCGTCAACCTCATCGGCATGCCCATCGAGGCCGCGACGAAGCTGCTCCCCGCCAGAGCCGGCGCGATCGTGTCGAGGGCGACCAGCCTGGCCGTCCGCAAGGCCGTCGTCGCCGCGGTCTCGACCATGGGCGCGAAGCATCGCCGCGCCCCCTCCAAATGGCTTCACCGCGCGGCCGCGGCCGGCAGCGGCGGGGTGGGCGGGTTCTTCGGCCTGCCCGGCCTTGCGTTCGAGCTCCCGATCTCCACCGTCATCATGCTCCGTGCGATCGCGGACATCGCCCGCAGCGAGGGCGAGGATATCGGCAGCGTCGAAAGCCAGTTGGCGTGCGTCCAGGTCTTCGCCCTCGGCGGGCCGACCCCGGCGGACGACGCCTCGGAAACCGCGTACTACGCCGTTCGGATCGGCCTCGCCAAGGCGTTCACCGAGGCGGCCGAGTACATCACCGCAAGGGGGGTCACCGACGAAGGCGCGCCGGTCCTCCTCCGGCTCATCGCCAGGATCGCGGCGCGCTTCGACGTCGTCGTGGGCGAGAAGATGGCGGCCGAGGCCGTACCAGTCATCGGCGCCGTTTCCGGGGCCGCGATCAACCTGCTCTTCGTGAGCACCTTCCAGAAAGCCGCCGCCGGCCATTTCACCGTCCGCCGGCTGGAGCGGGCGTACGGCGCCGACGTCGTCAAGAGCGAATACGAGGCGATCGCCAAGCGCACGGGCGTCCGCAGGTCGTAGCTCCTTGCCGGAACTGCACCGGTGGCTGCGCACCAACCCTCAGAAACTTCCTTCAACCTTCGGCGAGCGATGGGTATCGCTTCAACTCGAGGGTCTCCTCGTGTGCGATCGCATCGGCCCCATAGGCAATCGCGGCCTTGATGTCGGCGGCCGTCAGGCCGGGATAGCCGTCGGGCAGGTCGGTCTCCGTCGCGCCCTCCGCCAGCTTGCGCAGAATGAGTTCCACGGGCACGCGAGTCCCCCGGATGACCGGTTTGCCGAGCATCACCTTGGGGTTGACCTCGATCCGTTTGTGTGCAGCCATCTCCATGCTCCCGTTCCTGTTGATGCTAGCAGACTTGGACCAACCTGAAACCCGCTCCCCGGCCCGGTCTGTATCGCGCCCGACGAGCCTTGCCTTGCTTGCTGTCATTGCCTTGAAAGTCCGTCGGATCAGGCGCACGGGCTCGCGGTGCTGGAGACGGCGGCGGGCGGGGGCAAGCCCCGCCCCTACAACGCGATGGTGGGTCGAACCTAATGTAGGGGCAGCCCTTGCGGCCGCCCGCTTCGGTATCGCGACCGTGCGGGACGCTCCGCCACCTTCACTTTCGTGGCCCGGGGTGAGACCGCGGTCATGAAGATTGCGAGGAGCGTAGCGACGACGCAATCCCGCCGAAATCGCCCAGCCTTACCCCAACGCCAACCTCACGCCGGCGTTGTCACCTGTCGAGCCTGGCGAACTCGGCGTCGAACCGCTCGAGCACGCCCAGCATCTCCGGCGTCAACCGCCTGAGCGTCTCCTCGGCAATGGCGGCGGGCACGCTGCCATAGAACGCTTCCGCCACGCTGCCGGTGATGCACGCAAGCGTATCCGCATCGCCGCCAAGGGAAACGGCGAGACGCACGGCGTGCTCGAAGCCGGTCGAGTCGAAGAAGGTGATGAGCGCCTCGGGGACGGTGCGCTGGCAGGTTTCGTCGAAGCGGTAGGAGGGCCGGACCGCGTCGACCGAGCGCCCAAGGTCGTAGCCGAACCGCCCGGCGATCTCCTCGCGGATGGCCTCTTTCCCAACGCCGGTGCGGGCGAGGAAGACGGCGAGCGCAATCGCCTGCGCGCCCTTGATCCCCTCGGGGTGGTCGTGTGTCGGCCGCGCGCTCCGCTCGGCTTCGGCGAGCACCTCCTCGATCGTGTCGCGCGCCCACCCGACGGGCCCGACGCGCATCGCGGAGCCGTTGCCGAAGCTCCCGTACGGGCCGGCCCGGTCGTCGAAGAGCCATTGACGGAAGCGACCGCCCCAACTCACGTCGGGGTAGCGGCGTCCCCATCGGCGGAATGCGGCCGCGTAGTCGCCGCCGCCGAGCAACACCTCCGCGACCGCGCACGTGAGCACCGTGTCGTCCGTGAACGCGCTGCTCGGGCCGAAGAGAGGAAACTCCGTCGTCTTGATCGGCTCGAACTCGTATGGCGAACCGACCACGTCCCCCGCGATCGCGCCCAGCATCGGCCAACGGTAGCACGTTGAATGAGCGCCCGCCGGCGAACGAGACGAAGGCTGGAGATTCGGGTCGGCCCATTCGGAACGGCCGCGGTGGCCACAGGCGGTGAGCGGCGTTATCCTTATGGCTACGACAACGACATGCAAAGCTGCCTCGGTTGAGGTCAACCCGACTGGCGCTGCGAACGCCGAAGTTCACAGTCAGGCCATCTGGAGAGGGGAGTAACCGCATGGGAGACGCGAGTCACCTTGTGAAGAACCGGGGGTTCTGGGGACTCAACTTCGCTGCCGGTTGCTTCGACGAAGGAGATCACTGCCCAACCCTGGTCACGTACGGCCCGCATGGCAAGCCGCTTGACTTGATCACCTTGGGCACCACCAGCCCCGAACTGGCGGCCTCAAGGGCGGCGATCGCCGCTGGCCGCGGGTGGGTGGCGGCCGACGATGGGGTCCATTCCTATGTTCTGTGGTGGGACGGGTTCCTGACCATCAATGACAGGAGGACCGATGCCGTCTGCTGCGAAGCCGGCGTGCGCGGGGAGGAGAGCGCGTTCCTGTTCGCGCTGCGCTATGTCGTGGAAGACGGCAAGCTTGTCAAGCTCGGCCGCCCTAGGCTGCTCGGACCGGTTGAACCTGCGTTCGAGGCGCTCGTCATGCTTCCACCCCCGTGGAAGCCCGGCAAGAGCGAGGGCCGCAAAAGGAAAGCCGGGCCTACCCTCGGCCGGCCGAAGACCCCCGCGGGGAAGCGGCGGGCCTCCGGATTGCCGCCGACGCGGTGAATGCCCACTTGTTGAATCAACGCGGGCTGAGCTAGAGCTCCGACCGGAAGGGCCCCACGAGCCATTCCGTCACCCGCTTCTTCAGCGAGCGTGCTCTCCACGTCGCGGTCGTGTAGGGGCGGCAGCGTAACTCGTCGCTCAGGAAACGTTCCTTCATCAGCCCGGCGAACGCGGCGTCGTACACGAAAAGATTGATCTCGTCGTTCAGATGGAACGACCGGTCGTCGAAGTTGGCCGTTCCCACCGTGGAGAAGATCCCGTCCACGACCATCGTCTTGAGGTGGAACATCGTCGGCTGATACTCGAAGAACTTCACACCTCCTTCGAGCAGCGGCCCGAAGGACGAGCGCCCCGCCGCCTTCGTCGCGGGCACGTCGTCCTGGTTGTCCGACGGGATCATCACCCGCACGTCGACGCCCCTCTTCACGGCAGCGATGAGGAGGCCGCGCGTCGTTTCGTCCGGGAGGAAGTAGGAGTTCGCGATCCAGATTTCTTTCCTGGCCGCGGCGAGCGTGATCGCGTAGACGCGTCCCGCGCCCGACATCGCCGCGAGCGGTGATGAGGGCACGACGGCAACGGAGGTCGAGCCGACCTGCGGGAGGGCGGGGAAGAACTCCTCGCCGACCAGCGGCTCGCCTGTCACCTCCGACCAGTTCTCCTGGAACGCGCGCTGGAGGCCGCGGACGGCGGGTCCTTCCACGCGCACCTGCGTGTCGCGCCAGTGCCCGCGGGAATCCGCGTCGCCTCGCCACTCGTCGGCGAACCCCACGCCGCCCGTGAAGCCGATCGTGCCATCCACCACGAGGACACGCCGGTGGTTGCGATGGTCCACCACCCAGAGCATCCACGGCATCGTCGAGTGGAAGAACTCCACGTGACAGCCGGCGCGGCGCATGGCGTCGACGTCGCTAGCCTTCAGGAGCCGGCCCGAAGAGCCGACCGCGTCGAGCAGGACGCGCACCGCGACGCCGTGCGCGGCCCGTTCGGCAAGCGCATCGCGGAAGCGTGAGCCCACCTCGCCCGACCAGAAGATGTACGCCTCGAAGTTCACGGTCTTTCGCGCGGAGGAGATGGCGGCAAGCATGGCGGGAAAGATCGCGTCGCCGTTCTCGAGGAGCTCGAGCCGGTTGCCGGCCGTCATCGTCGGGCCCGGCAGCGCCGACGGCAGAAACGTCGGATCGCTCACCGTGAAGTCGTGCGGCAGGTCGTAGACGGTCTGCTTCGGTGCGCCCGACTTCGCGACGGCAATGGCGAACACGTAACCAGCTGCGACCGAGACGAGGACGAGCATGAAAAGACGCAGCGACTTTCGGCGTCGCGGGCCGGCAACTGTCATAAACTTAAGACTACACCTCTCGCTCAAAGCTTCGCTGCCGGAACCCTTTGCGCTCGTGCCCGCTGGCTGGCCCGCAACCCTATCGGCGGTGAAGTCGAAGATGCGCCCGGCGGTCGCACCCCACATCATGCACCCCGTGAGGCGGGCGCCCTCGCCCGCCCTGCGAAGGCGTCCAGCCGCAGGCGGGACAACGACGCAATCTCATGGTCCTCCCACGGTCCTTGAAAGCATGCCGGCGCGGCTTCGGGTCGTGATGTAGCGGCCGGCCGTCGCCAGACGTGCGGTTCCTGCCCAAGCCCCGCTCTTGCCATCGGAGCCGGGGGGACCGAAATTGGCCTCACAACAAGAGGAGGGTAGTCATGCGAAGCAGATTGGCCGCGCTCGTTCCCCTGGCCGTCCTTTGTTTGGCGGCGGTCCCCCCGACCCCTGTGCGGGCCGACGAAACACCCGTGGCGGCTCTGGCGTCTCCCAAGGACACCGTTCCGCTCGAGAGCCTGCTCGTGGAGGTGAAGGACGCGCTCGCCGTGGCCGAGCGGTTGGCGCAGGACAGAAACCTCCCTCCGCTGGAATCAGTGACCTTGACCCTTCAGACGGTCGCTGTGACGACGCAGGGCGGTGTGGTGAAGCTCTTCATCTTCAAGTTGGGGAAAACCACTACCACCACGGGCACCAACACTATCGTCCTCACCCTGACCCCGCCGCAGCCTTCCACCGACAAAGGTCTCGCACCCGTCACGGACAATCTGGTGAACGCCATGCTCGCAGCCTCCGAGGCTGTGAAGGCTGCCAGGGGTAGCCTTCCAGGGTTCGAGCCGAAGCAGGTCGTCTGCGAGTACTCGTTTGGCGTGAAGAAAGAGGGTTCCGGAGGGATCTCGTTCGAAATCCTGCCGGTTTCGGTGTCCGGAGATGCGACTGCCGCCAAGCAAGCCGTTCAGACGGTCGCGCTCTCGTTCAAGAAGAGGTGAGGCGGGCGGCGAGATAGACGGCGGCCGCCTCCTCGAGCATGAAGCGGACGACAGGTGTTCGCCCCGCTGCCGCCTTGACCATGCCGTCACTCCGCGCATAATGGGCCGAGGCACGAAAGCCAGTCCCTGTGTCTGATGCGAGGTCCCTGAGGGCCTTGGTGAAGACCGGCCGGAGGGAGGCGACAGTGAGGCGAGGAGTCCTGATCATCGCTCTGGTGGCCGCGCCCCTGCTCGCAGACGATGTTTATCTGCGGGGAGGCGGCCAGATCACGGGCCAGATTGTCGAGCGATCGGGTGACTCCGTGACGGTCGATATCGGCGTGGGGACTCTGAAGGTTCAGACTTCGAGCGTCATCCGCATCGAGAAGGGCATGTCACCGCTTCAGGAGTATCGCGAGCAAGCAAGCAAGATTCCCAAGGGCGATACCGAGGCGTGGCGAAAGCTGGCACGATGGGCGACGGGCAGGGCGATGGTGACCATGGCCGGCCAAGCCTGGTCGAAGGTGCTCACGATCCTGCCGGATGACCTGGAAGCGAACCGCGCGCTCGGCCGGGTCCAGCTCGGCGGAAGGTGGATCACCGAGGAGGAGAGCTACCGTGGCCGGGGCTACGTGCACTTCGATGGCGAGTGGATGATGCCGGGCGAGCGGCAGGCGATCCTCGACGAACGGCGGTCCCGCGAGAAGGCGGATCGCCAAGCGAGCGATGCCCAGATGCAGGCCGACGAGCAGGCGAAGAAGCAACGCGACGCCCAGTGGGATGCCGAGCACGAATTCTGGCACACCACGCCGGCGCAGTTCGGCGATGCGACCTACTGGCCCTGGGGCTCCGGGCCCGTGTACTGGCCCGCCACGCCGGTCCAGGGACCGGGGGCCGGACCTCCGGCGACCTTGCCGACGCAGGGACCCTGATGAAACGGGAGGCTCCGATGAGGCCGTACCTGAGAGCGCTGCCGCTCCTCGCCGCGCTCCTTGCGGCGTGCTCCTCACCCTCGTCGGTCGACGAGATCGTCGCTTCAAACCTTGCCGCCCGCGGGGGCAAGGCGAGGATCCAGGCGCTGCGCTCGATCCGGGAGACCGGGATGGCCACCGCGAGCGGCGGACGGGTCTCGCGGGTAGTGCGCGAGATCAAGCGGCCCAGCCTCCTCCGGCTCGAGTTCTCCTACCAGGGAACGAAGAGCGTCTTCGCGCACGATGGCACGACCGCCTGGCAGGTCGCGCCGCTGCTGGGTCAGTTCGAACCCCGGGAGATGCCGCCGGACGCCGAGGCAACGGCGGGAGTCGACCAACGCGACATCGAAGGCCCTCTCGTCGACTGGCGCAAGAAGGGGCACGTCGTCGAGCTCGTCGGCCGCGAGAAGCTCCCCGGCGGAGAGGCGTTCAAGCTCAAGGTGGCGCTCAAGGGCGGTGCGATCCTCTACGACTACGTTGACGTCGCATCGCGCCAGGTCGTCCGCTCCGACGTCATGCGCACGGTCCGGGGCCACAAGGTGCAGCTGGAGAACACGTTCTCGGACTTTCGTACGGTGGGCGGACTCGTCTTCCCGCACCTTATCGAGAGCCACGTCAAGGGCCGGCCCCAGTTGACCCGCATCGTCGTCGAGAAGATCGAGCTCAACCCCGACCTCGACGACGCGCGCTTCCGGTTCCCCCAGTAGCGCCTCCCCTTCGGCGAAGCCGCCGGCCGGGTCCCGAGGCTCCATCCCTCGAGGCCGGACTGAGCCTGGAAGGGATGGTCGACCTGACCCGAGACTCGAAGACTGGTCCAGCTGAAAGTCGAGTTGAAAGATTTCTTCCTCTCCATCTGATGCACGCCAACCATATGGCCTCGGCGATGATTGTGGGAGGTCATCGCCGCGATACGCGCCGGTAAGCCATCTCCAGATCAGGAACAAGTCCTCGCCCTGCCCAATTGGTGGTGTTTGCAGCGAGTGACTGGGAATCTGAGCCGAATCGGATCAGGTCAGGTCTTCGGGGAACGTGGCGGCGCACGATCCGTTCGCTTGTCATCGCCCAGAAAGTTTGCACGCTCACGGTGTCAATGCGAGACGCCCGGAGCGCCGGCCGTTGTCCCATCATGTCATTGGAGGACCGAGCTCAGCGAGGGACAAGCCTGCCCCGAGCGGGCGCATGGCGCCCGCGTGGGGGAAGCAATCCCGTCCCTACCGGCCTCTCATCCGGGGCGAGCAGCCGCCTTGCCCCCCGCCTCGGGCTGCAGGTCCTCGAGCCGGTCGATGCGGGCGAGCGCGGGGAACAGCGGGGGCCAGGCGGCCGCCAGCGCGATCGTCAGCGCGCCGCCGGCGACCACCGCCGGCACCGCGCCGAGCAGCGCCGCCGCCGCGCCCGACTCGAACGCGCCCAGTTGGTTGGACGCGCTGATGAACACCATCTCCACCGCGTTCACCCGCCCGCGCAGCTCGTTCGGCGTCGCCAGCGCCCCGATCGTGGCGCGGATGTTCATGCTGATCATGTCCACGAACCCGCTCACCGCGAGGGCGGCCAGCGAGAGCGGGAACGAGCGCGACACGCCGAACACGATCATGCTCGCGCCGAACGCCGCCACCACGATGAACAGCACCCGCCCGGCCCGCCGCATCGCCGGCCGGCGCGCGAGCATCACCCCCGCCGCGATCGCGCCGAGGGCGGGCGCGGCCCGCAGCAGCCCCAGGCCCCCGGTCCCCACGTGCAGGATCGAGCGGGCGAACAGCGGCGCGAGCGCCACCTGGCCGCCGAACAGCACCGCGAACAGGTCGAGCGAGATCGCGCCGAGCAGCACCGGCGTGCGGCGGACGAACGCGACGCCGGCGACTAGGCTCGTCCAGTCTGTTGAGCCGCCGCCCTCGGCGCGACGGCGGGCCGAGGGCGAGCGCAGCGCCAGCACGCAGGCGAGCGCCAGCACCATCAACCCGACCGCCAGCTCGTAGGGGAGATCCGGCCGCAGGTAGTAGATGAAGCCGCCCAGCGCCGGGCCGGCGACGGTCGCGATCTGGATCGCCATCGTGCGCAGCGCCATCGCTCCGGGCAGCAGCTCGGTCGGCACCAGCGTCGGCGGCAGCGCGCGGGCGGCCGGGCTCCCGATCGCGTTGGCGACCCCGGTCGCCGCGGCGAGCGCGACGAACGGCCACAGCTTCCTCGCGCCCGCGACGGTCACCGCCACCAGCGCCGCCATCACCACCATGTTGAGCATGAGCGCGAGCGCGAACACCAGCCGGCGCGGGAAGCGGTCCGCGAGGTGCCCGGCGGGGAGCGCGAGCAGCGGCAGCGGCACGAACCCCGCCAGGCCGATCAGGCCGAGGTCGAACGCGCTCTGGCGGATGCCGTACACCTGCCAGCCGATGATCACGGCGGCCATCTGGCTGCCCAGCCCCATCGCCAGCGACGCCGCCCAGAGCAGCGCAAAATCCCGCTGCAGCAACGCCGGCGGCACCCGCCGTCTGATCCAGGATGTGTTCGTCATGATCATCAGTGCTGGACGCAACTGCGGACTGTCTGTGATCTGCTCCCACCCACCGCGCGCGAGTGTAAGGTCGCCCGACCCGCTGTCAAGCTCGCGTCCGCCCCCGCGTCCCTGTCATTGCGAGTCCTGCCTGCGGCGACGCCGCAGGCAGGACGAAGCAATCTCGCCGGACCTGGCGACCGCGAGGCGCGCCGGCAGTCTCGTCCCTTCCTTCTGTTGCGCGCTTCCGCCCTGACGCGATCCAATCGGAATGCAAGAGCGCCGGTTCGGCGATCGGCCGGGCGCCACGACTGCGGTCCGGCCGGGCAGGGCACTCGTCACTTGCGGTTTGCTCATGTCATTGAGTAAAATTACTCAGCGCTATGAGTAAACGGGGAACATCGTTCGTCCGCCCCCAGGCCGCCACACTCGCTCGGCGCCTGGCGGAGCCGCGTCGCTTCATTCACGTCGTGGCGGGGCCGCGGCAGGTCGGCAAGACGACGCTCGTAGGGCAGGTGATGGAAGGTTCGCACCTCGCCACGGTTTTTGCCAGCGCCGACGAGCCGGCGTTGCGCGGTCCCGAGTGGATCGCGCAGCAGTGGGACGCGGCGCGCCTGGCGGCCGGCGGGCGCGCGTCGGTGCTGGTCCTCGACGGGGTCCAGAAGATCCCCGGCTGGTCCGAGTCGGTCAAGCGCCTGTGGGATGAAGACACCCGCCAGAAGCGTCGCGTGAAGGTCGTTGTGCTCGGGTCGGCGCCGCTGCTGATCCAGCGGGGACTGTCGGAAAGCCTCGCCGGGCGCTTCGAGGTGCTGCGCCTCCCGCACTGGTCGTTCGCGGAGATGCGCGAAGCGTTCGGCTGGTCGGTCGAACGTTTCGTCTACTACGGGGGGTATCCGGGTGCGGCGTCGCTGGTGCGCGAGCCGGAGCGCTGGCGCGGCTACGTGCTCGACGCGCTGGTGGAGACAACGATCTCTCGCGACGTGCTGCTGCTCACGCGCGTGGACAAACCGGCGCTCCTGCGCCGTCTGTTTGAGATCGGCTGCCGCTACTCGGGGCAGATCCTGTCCTACACGAAGATGCTTGGCCAGCTCCAAGAAGCCGGAAATACCACGACCCTCGCGCACTACCTCGACCTGCTCTCCGGCGCTGGGATGGTGACCGGTCTCGCGAAGTTCGCGGGCGAAGCCGTGCGTCAGCGCGGCTCGAGCCCGAAGCTGCAGGTGCTCAACACGGCGCTGATGAGCGCGCAGTCCGGCTTTGGCTTCGACGAGGCGCGCGCGGACCACGAGTTCTGGGGCCGGCTGGTCGAATCGGCCGTGGGGGCGCACCTTGCCAACGCCGCGGTCGTCGGCGAGTGTGAGCTGTTCTACTGGCGGGACCACAATCGGGAGGTCGACTTCGTCGTGCGTCGCGGGCGCGAACTCACGGCGATCGAGGTGAAGAGCGGCCGCACCCACGAGGCGCAACCGGGACTCGCGGCGTTCGCCGAGGTGTTCAAGCCGCGCCGCCGGCTGCTCGTCGGCGGCGACGGCATCCCGCTCGAGGAGTTCCTCTCGCACCCCGTCGAACACTGGATCCAGGGCTGAGCTTCTCTCCAGCCGCAGGCACGGCGGCCATCTGGCTGCCCAGCCCCATCGCCAGCGACGCCGCCCAGAGCAGCGCGAAGTCCCGCTGCAGCAACGCCGGCGGCATCCGCCGCCTGATCCAGGATGCGTTCGTCATGGTCATGAGTGCTGGACGCAACTGCGGACTGTCTGTGATCCGTTCCCACCCACCGCGCGCGAGTGTAGGGTCGCCCGACCCGCTGTCAAGGTCGCCCCCGCTCCCCGCATCCCTGTCATTGCGAGTCCTGCCTCCGGCGCGGCTCGCAATGACAGAGGGGCTCGGGGTCATTGCGATGACCCCAATTCCTCTGCAAAGGACGGTGAATTGGTATGAGTAAAATTGCTCAGCGTTATGATTGAAGGCAGTAACTCGTTCGTATGTCTATTGTTGTGGCGTTCCGCGAGAATTGGCAGCAGCCGCGAAGGTGATGTGAATGCCTTGAAAATCGAAAGGTCGACCTTCGCTTTTCATGGTAGAGTGCCTGCATGATCCAACGTCCCAGGCTTCTGTCGCTCCTGCGCTCAGCACTGCGCCGCAGTCCGATGGTCGTCCTGATCGGACCGCGTCAGTGCGGCAAGACCACTGCGGCGCGCTGGATCGTCGAACCGACCTCCCCGAACTACTTCGATCTCGAGAACCCCGCCAGCCTGGCGCGGCTGACCGAACCGATGACGGCGTTGGGCCCGCTGCGGGGCGTTGTCGTCATCGACGAGATCCAGCGGCGGCCGGATCTGTTCCCGCTCCTCCGCGTCCTTGCGGATCGGCGGCCGATCCGGGCGCGGTTTCTGATTCTCGGCAGCGCTTCTCCGGCGCTGCTGCGGCAGTCATCGGAGACGCTCGCCGGTCGAGTCGAGACGATCTCGCTGGCAGGACTTGGTCTGGACGAGCTGGGAGACCGCGCTCTCGGGCGCCACTGGCGCCGTGGCGGGTTCCCGCCGGCGTACCTGGCGCGCAGCGAGGCGGATAGCGTCCGCTGGCGCGACCAGTTCGTGCAGACCTTTCTGGAACGTGACCTTCCCCAGCTCGGCGTGAGCATCGCCGCCACCAAGCTTTACAGATTTTGGAGCATGCTGGCGCACGTTCACGCCAACCTCTGGAACGCCGCCGATTTCGCGCGCTCGCTGGGGCTCAGCCAACCCACGGTCCGCCACTACCTCGACCTGCTCACCTCGGTGTTCATGGTGCGACAGCTCCAGCCGTGGCACGAGAACCTGGCCAAGCGGCAGGTCAAGGCACCCAAGGTGTACATCCGCGATAGCGGCCTGCTGCACGCACTGCTCGGAATCCGAAGCGAGGAGGATCTCCAGCTCCACCCAAAGCTCGGAGCCTCGTGGGAGGGGTACGCGATTGAAGAAGTTCTGAAACTTGTCGAGCCCCACGATGCCTATTTCTGGGCGACGCACGGCGGGGCGGAGCTTGACCTGATGGTCTTCAAGAACGGCCGCCGGTACGGGATCGAGGTGAAGCATCAGGACGCACCGACGCTCACGGCGTCCATCCGCACCGCGCTCGCCGACTTGCGCCTCGAGCACCTGACCGTCCTCTATCCGGGTTCACGAAGGTACAGCCTTGCCGAGCGGGTCACCGTCGTGCCGCTCGTCTCGCTCGCTGCCGGCGACCCCGCGGCCGTGCTCCCTCCTTCGCCGCTCTCGCGCCGCAGGGCGCCGGCGCAGCCGCAACGCTAGAACCGCGCTCGCCAGAATGTGGCGGCCGCCCGCCTGGATCTCTCCACCACGGAAGGCCTTCCACGACGTCGTTCAGGGTTCCTCGTCCTCCTGCGCCTTGAAGAAGCTGATCTGCTGCGCCAGCGATGCCGCAAGCTCCTCCGGCAGGCTTTCCGGCGGGAGGATGCCGGTGGCAACGGCGCGAGACACCGTCTCGTCCGGCTTGAACCTGGCGTACCAGTCCCAGATCGTCCGCGCGGGACCGTCGTGGAACTCGTGGATCCGGTCCGAGATCTCGAAACTCGAGAGGTCCCGGACCTTCCAACGCTCGAAGGCTTCGGCCAACGGCTGGAGCGCCCGGCGGAGTTCCTCCTCGTATGCCTGGTCGGCAAGCTCCCTGAGCTTCTTCCGTGCCTGCTTCTGGTCCATGGTCGAAATCTGAACCCGCTCCACAAGGAAATCAAGGATGACGCTCGCGCACCGCATGAGCAATCCCGTGGGGCGGGCGCCCGCGCCCGCCTTGCGGTCGCGCCCCACATCGGCACGATCCCTGTAGCGGCCGATGCTCGCATCGGCCGACGAGCTGCGACCCCCAACGGGCCGAGGTCCTGTCTTGGTTCCTGATGTGGGGCTCGCGCGCCGCGCGAGCTTCTTCTTGCCCTCCCACTGGAACGACCACGCGCCCGGCGGTCGCACCCCACATCGGCATGGTCCGTGTAGCGGTCGATGCTCGCATCGGCCGTTGAGGTTCGCGCGTGGTGCCGGCTTGACGCACGAAGTTCGGCTATGCTGAAATACGGAATATGTGGAGGCGCCCTTGTCACGCCGGACGTTGATCGTTTCCAACCGCGGACAGATCACACTGCCCGCCCAGATCAGGAAGCGCCTGGGCATCGAGGCGGGTGGTGTCGTCGCCGCGGAGGAGAGGGACGGCGAGCTGGTGCTGCGCCCGGCCGTGGTGATGGAAGTAGAGACCTATTCCGACAACGATATCCGACGGTGGGACGAAGAGGATCGCCTGTCGCCGAAAGAACGCGATCGGATCCTCCGGCGCCTGGGCAGCCGCCCGTGATTCGCGTCTTCCTCGACGCCAACGTCCTGTTGACCGCGGCACACAACGAATCAGGCAAGGCGGCACTGGTCGTCGAGCTGGGAATCCGTGGGCACTGGGGGTTGGCGACGACGGCCTATGCGGTGGAAGAAGCCCGCCGCAACCTTGGGATCAAGTTCCCGGGTTCGATGTCCCGGTTCGAAGCACTCTGTGCGGCGGTCAAGCTCGTCCCTTCCGGGCGGGGAGGTACCTGCCCGGTGGCGCTACCGGAGAAGGATCGCCCGATCCTTGAAGCTGCGATCCGATGCAAGGCGACTCATCTCCTGACCGGCGACCGGAAGCACTTCGGACGGTTCATGAACCGGCCTGAAGTCACCTCGGGGGTCATCATCCAGACGGTGGCGGAATTCCTCGAGTAAGCGCAGGCTCATCGCAGTGGGGTGTCGGGCTGCTGGGAGCCGCGGTGGACACTCTGGGGTTTGCCCTGAGGGGACTCGCGGACGCGGGCATCCAGTCCCTGGCGCACGAGGACCGCGGCCTGGGAAAATCGGTGGCTGTCCCTGGTTAATCCATTCATTGCAGCCTGAATCGCCGCAAAGTAGCGCTGTCGCGCCTGACCGCATACGCCCGTGAAATCGAGCGGCGTCAACCCGGCCTGCAGCGCCATCAGCGTGGCCAGCAACCGGGCGATGCGTCCATTGCCCATTGGCGGGCGATGCTGCAAGCAAGTAAGCGATGGTAAAGGAAATCTTGACTTCCGGTCGCCTTCGGCGCACAATCAGTCAAGAGGACGACACCCGCAAGAGGGCAGCATGCCAGGAGGAGAGGCCGCTATGTCTACCACCAACGCCGTCATCGGTGAGCGCATCGCATCGCTCCGCGTGGCGCGGGGACTCACACAGGCACAACTCGCCGGCGCGCTTGGCCTCGAGCACAAGCAGGTCGTGTCGAACCTCGAGAAGGGCGAGCGGGCGCTCAAGGCGCCGGAGCTAGCCCGCCTCAGCGAGCTCTTTCACGTGTCGCCTCTGGTCGTCCTCGGACTCCAGCCGGTCGCATCCCCGGCCTTCGTACTCTGGCGACAACCCGCTGCCGGCCAAGTCCGCGTTGACGAGGAGGCCCGTTTCATCGAGCGCTGCCGCCGCTACGCTTTCCTCGAGCGGCTCGCACACCTCGAACCCTCGACCTTGGCCTTGCGCTATGAAGTGAAGCCGAGACAGACAACGTTCGAGGACGTCTCGGAATGGGCCGAGCAGGCGCGAAGGGCCCTCGGCGTTGGCGACATGCCGGCGCCCGGCCTCCAGGAGGTCCTGGAACAGCGGCACGGGATCAAGATCTTCGTGACCGGGCTCAAGGGAGGATCAGGCGCCACGTTCAGAGGGGAGTTCGGCGACGCCGTCCTGGTGAACGCCGGAGAAGCACCAGGCCGCCGTGCGTTCAGCGTCGCCCACGAGCTGTTCCACCTGCTGACCTGGGAAAGCACGCCGGCCGACCGGAACGTCGCCACGCCGGCGGCGACGGAGCGGATCGAGAAGCTCGCCGAGAACTTTGCTGCCGCCTTCGTCCTGCCCCGGGAAGCGCTGATCGAGCGCATGCCGCGAGGCAAACCCGCCGAGTGGCGGGTGTTCCAATGGGTCGAGCTAGCGCGGCAGTTCGGTGTGTCTGTGCCCGCGTTGGCGTGGCGTTTGGTCAACCTGGGGAAGCTCCAGCGGCAACAGGCCGAGCAGATCATCGCTGACCCAACCCGTGCGGGCGCCGGCGTTCAAACCGCCAGCTCGGCTGAGCGGCCGCTGCCCGATCGCTATGTGACGCTCGCGTTCAAGGCGTACCTGGAGGACGAGATCTCCATCGGAAAGCTCGCCGAGCTCCTGGAGACGAACGTCGGCATGCTCCGCAAGGTGCTACGAGACTACGGATTCGATCTGGATTCCGATGTCTGGCAAGCCGAGGCTATTCCTTCTTGATGCGGGGCCGGTCATCGGCCTGCACGAGCTGGGACTTTGGCACGAGCTGCTCGAGCGGGCCCAGGTCATCGTTCCGGCGGTCGTCGCCTACAAGGAAGTGGTGTTCTGGGACGACGGTGGGGGCGTAGGTCGGCCTATCGATCTGCGCGGCTTCGGTCTCGGGCCGCCCCGGCTGGCACCGAAGTACTGGGAAAAGAAAGTCCGCCAAAGAACGTCGCCAAAGGTTGCGGGGGGACGCGACTTGGCGCATTCTCGAAGAAACGGTAGAAATATGACCACAACCCTGGAGCAGATCGACCTCTGGCGCCAGTCGCCTTCGGAGAACCAGTCGCTGGAGTTCAAGGCAGTAAGGGGCCAGTTCGACAACCGCAAGTTGTACGAGTACTGCGTCGCGCTGGCCAACGAAGGCGGCGGACACCTGGTGCTCGGTGTCTCCGATCGGGTTCCCCGCCAAGTGGTCGGGACGCAGGCCTTCCATGACCCGGTTGCGATGGCGGAGAAGATTTTTCAGGTTGTCGGTTTCCGGGTGGACGTCGAGGACGTTGCACACCCCGATGGCGGGGTGCTCATGTTCCACATTCCTTCGCGGCCACACGGCACGGCCTATAACCTTGAAGGTAGCCAGTGACACCGCCGGAGCGCCGTGCGCCAGGCCCCCGCGCCAGGCAACCGGTGCTCGAGATGACGCGTCGGCGTGAAGGTGCCCCGGCAAAGCCCCCAGGGCCGACCGGTGTGGTCGGTGAAATTCCCGGCGGGCGCAGCGGCCCCGGGGGCTTGACAGACTTAACTCCGGAGTTAAGATGAGGGCCTACCGTTTCGCTCGCGAGGTGTGGGATGTCCGCCTCCTTGCGGACGACCAGGGGCGGTGCGAGGCAATGGATGTCATTCAACAGCTGGAGGAGCAGGGCGGGCGTGGGATGCTGGCGCTCCTGCGGGACCGAGTCCCAAGACTCGGCCCACCGACGCACAACGCCGCTCTGTCTTCACACCTCGAGGACGGAATTTGGGAGTTCCGAAAAGGCTCCGTGCGCCTCTTCTGGTTCTACGACGAGGGGAAGATCGTCGTGGCCACCAACGCCTACAAGAAGCAAGGCCAGCGAGCTCCGAGGCGCCACATCCAGAGCGCGAAGGACTTCAGAGCCGCCTATCTGGCTGCAAAGCGAGCGGGAACGCTCACAATCGAGGACATCGGCTGATTGGAGCTGGCATGAAGCACCCCGAAAACTACCGGCAATTCGTCGAGCGGGTGACAGCGTCCGTTAAGTACAAGGTGGATGTGGCCGCCCTGGAGTTTGTCGAGGACCTCGTCCGCCGCATGAGCGAGGCCGGGGTGAGCCAGGCCGAGCTGGCTCGGCGGCTGGCGGCCTCCGAGGCGTACGTCAGCAAGGTCCTGCGCGGCGACACCAACTTCACCATGGCCACGATGGTCAAGCTCGCCACCGCAGTCGGCCACGAGCTGCATGTCCACATCGCACCCGCCGGCAGCTCCGTTCAATGGTTCGACGTCATCACGCCCGCCCAGGGGCCGCAAGGATGGCCACGCATGGCCAAGGCACGGCGCAGTTCGTCAACGAATCGCCCATCCGGAGGTGCGGATGTTGAAACCCCAGTTGCTGCTTGAACGCTCGTTCTTCACCCGGGTCGAGATCGCGGCCGACCCGCAGCACAAGCCTGGTCGGTTCGGTCTCGAAGTCAAGACGACCCAGACCATCGGCTCGACTCCCCAGGATGGCTGCCACTGGATCGTCGAGATCAGCATCTCGGTTGCGGGCAAGGAGGGCATGCCGGTCGCGCCGTACCGCATCAACCTTCATTGCGTCGGCACCTTCGCCTTTTCGGACGCGACCATCTCCGATGTCGAGAAAGAGCGCCTCCTCGCCGTGACCGGGGCCTCGATCCTCTACTCCCAGGCGAGGGAGTACCTCCTGATGCTCACGGCTCGCGGCCCCTGGGGACCCCTGCAGCTCCCGACGGTGAGCTTCATCGACGACGGTCCGAGCGACGAGGCGCAGCCGCCCCAGCAAGTCCGCGAGCCCGCCGCGGATTACAACATCCCGAAGCGCGTGAGAGCGAAGGCAACGCCGAGGAAAGCGCCTGGCAAGAGTCGTGCGAAAGGCAGTGGCGGGTGAGGGGCGGTGCGGGAGACTGGTAGGAAAGGAACCCGGATGATCAAGGCTTTCATCTCCTACTCGCATCATGACGAAGAACATCGTAATGAACTCGAGGTCCACCTCGCCATGCTCAAGCGCGAAGGCCTGATCTCTGTTTGGCACGATCGACGAATCACGGCGGGCACTGATATCGACAACGCCATCAGCAATGAGCTTAACGAGGCCAAGCTGGTCCTTCTCCTCGTAAGTCCATATTTCCTAGACTCTACCTACTGCTACGAACGCGAAATGGCACATGCCGTTGAAAGGCATGTGGCGGGGAAAGCACGGCTGATACCAATCATCATTAACCCGTGCGAATGGCAACGGGCGCCATTTGGCAAACTCCGTGCGACTCCACCCGATGGGCGCCCGGTGACGAAGTTTCCGAACATTCACGATGCCTACCTAGCGGTGACAGCAGACATCCGCGCAGCCATCGTCGACCTAGGCATCGCAGCGGATCCTATCGCCAGCGCGCCGCTGCCAAACACCGGCGGTCCACAGCCCGCCTCCCCGGCAAGGCCCCGTTCCAGTAACCTTCGCCTCAAGCGGCACTTTACCGAGCACGACGAGGACCAGTTTCTCGATGAGGCCTTCGGGTATATAGCCAACTTCTTCGAAGCCTCACTCCTCGAGCTCCAGCAACGGAACCCCGACATCCAAGGCCGATACCGCCTTATCGATGCAAACCACTTCACAGCCTCGGTTTATCGTCTTGGCCACAGGGAGGCTGCTTGCCGGGTGTGGATCGGAGGGGGCCATACCCACGGCATTTTGTATTCCGCCGACGATAGCGGCACGGACAACAGCTACAACGAATGCCTAAGTGTGACGAACGATGGGCAAATGCTCTTGCTTGAGCCCGCCATGGGTCTTGCGCTTGGTGGCCAACACCGCCAGCACGTCGGTGCGCAGGGGGCGGCCGAGTACCTCTGGGCTTCCTTCATTTCGCCGCTCCAGTAGCGCAAGGAGGGCTGTATGATTGAGGTCACGCTGATCTGCCACAATTGCGGCAGTAAGTTCCGAGTTAAGGTCTTCGAACCGGACGAGGCCGAGAAGAAGGGCGCTCCCAAGTCGCCCATTAGGTGCCCGGAATGCGGTGGGACGGACGTACGACGATAGCCAGGCGAGTCCCCAGCCCGCTGCCGGGCTTTAACTTGTCCTGCTCTTTGTTCTTCGCGGCCCAGAATGGTAGCCAGGTGTTTCGCCGTGAGGTGCCCTGGCCTGCATCCAGGCGCAGCTACCAAAGCACCGGAGCTAGCCGAAAGCGGGATCGCTGGAGCCCCTACACCCGCAGCAGTAGCCACGCGTTGTGCGCCACGGCTGTCCCGATGCCGTTAACGGTGCGGAGCAGGGACAGCGCCTTCTCCTTCTTGTCGCCGGCAACGAGGCCCTCTAAGCCGTCCAAGGTTCCTGCGTTCACGGCGACCATGAGCGACCTGAGACGCTCTGCCATCATTCCTGTCAGCATGCCCCTGTTGTACCCCGATTGTCCGAGACGCACCGTGACGTCGCCTGGATCTGCGCCGGCGACAAAGTCGGGGTCCGTCAGGGACGACTTGCCGAGCGCCGGGAGCAAAGACCACGACTTCTCGAGCGGATAGCTGTTGACCGACAAGACCGAAGCCACAAGTGACTCAATGGTCCTCGTCGCGAGTTTCATGCGTCGCCCCCTCCGGTTCCTACTGATTCTACCTGCAAGACCAAGAGGTCAGCCGGGTTTCGACCCACAACGGCGCCTCAGACTTCATCAGCGGTGACCGCGACGGCAAACGGCACGCCGATTGCCTCGAAGTGCTTCTGACCGCAGCGGACTTTGTCGGCCTCGCTAGTTCGCAGCTTGAGGAAGTCGCGGGTGCCTTTGGTTTCCCGTACGAGATAAAGGGCCTGACCGTCGTGCTTGAGGATGGCCCAGTCGGGGTTGTATGTACCGAGTGGCGTGTCAACCTTGAACCAGCCCGGGAGCTTCACGAACAGCCTGATGTCGTCGCGCTCGTCGAGCCGGCAGGCGAACTCGCGCTCCACCTCGGAATCGTAGACGACGTACTCGTACACCGACTTGCCGACCTGGAGCGCGCTCAGGTAGTTGATCAGCTCTTCGTTCTGGAAACGCAGCATTTCCCACTCGGCATCGGCGCCGTCGCCGGGCAGGCGGTCGTATTTGATGCCGTCAATGAGCAGGCGGTGCAGCTCATGCCGCAGGATAGCGGCCACCTGATCGAGGAAGCGCTGCGGGTTCGCGAACACCTCCCCGAGTCGCCCTGATCCCTTGAGGATGCAAACCAGCGTTGAACGGGTCAGCTCGGTCTCGTTCTGCAGGTAGGCGAGAATGTCGGGTAGGGCGTGGAGGTAGTCCGCCGGCTTCTCCTCGGCGACGCTCGTCGCCGTCGTGGTCACCCCGGCCTTGCCCACGTGGACCTGTCCGGCGGTGACGCGGATCGTCGGCGCGACCACCCTCTCCATCTGTCGAATTGCCTGGATCGCCCGATGAACCAGCTCTTCGGTTGCGAACTCAACGCGGTACGTGGTGCGCGGCTTGATCCGGTCCCACAGCGCCTGGAACTCCGGGCTCAGGGTCACCTCCTTCTTGAGGCGGTTGACGCCCTCGTCCCTGTCCCGGCGGATATGCCGCTCGATCTGGTAGGCCGAGAGCAGGTCCACGACGGCCGCTGTGAGGTCGCGGTGGGCTAGGGGAAGCTCAAGCCTAAAATCCTTGCGCTTGGGGTCGAACGCCGGCTGAATCCGACCATCGGAATCGAGCATGTTCTGCTCGACGAGAGCCACGCGGATCGCCTCCGCCGCGTCCCAGCCGATCGGCTGCTCTACTCCATCGACGATTCGGGTGAGCTTTGCTAGCGCCGTGAGCGGCACCTTGCCGAAGGAGACGCCGCAATCCTCCTCGTATTCCGTCTGGAGCGCCTTCGCAAACTCCTCATAGCTCTCGTTGGCCATCACGTAAAGCTTGTTCACCGACTCGTCGAACACGCGCACGCCGTTTTGGTCCACAGGCAGCCGCAAGCCGCGGCCGATCTCCTGCCGCTTCTTCATCGCGCTCTTCGTCTCGTTGAGCGTGCAGATCTGGAAGACGTTGGGGTTGTCCCACCCCTCGCGGAGTGCCGAGTGACTGAAGATGAAGCGCAGCGGCTCGTCGAGCGACAGCAACCGCTCCTTGTCCTTCATGATGAGGTTGTAGACCTCGTCATCCGCCTGCGTGTCGCCGCGGGTGTCCTTGAGGACGCCCTTCTTGTCCTGCGCGAAGTACCCGTTGTGCAGGCGCTCGGCCGGCTCCTTCAGCCACGGCAGCTCCTGGTAGCGACCGTCCTTGGCCAGCTCCGCCAGCACCGCCTCGAATGCCTCGGCAAACTTGCCTTTTGCCGGATGGCCGTCGGCGCCATAGTCGCGGTAGTTAGCGACGCGATCAACGAAGAACAGGGAGAGCACCTTGAGGCCACGCGCGCGCACCTGCAGTTCCTTCTCCAGGTGTCTTCTCACCGTGTGCCTGATCTGCGCCCGCCAAGCGTCGTCGCGCAGGCTGCCGATCTCCTCGCCCTGCCGCAGCGTGCGACCACTGGCGAAGCGCACGTACTCACTCCCCGGCTCGGCGTTGATCTCGGCGATCTCGAACCCCTCGCGGTAGCACGCGCGCTCGTTCGACAGGGCGAACAGGTCCGACCCCTGCCTCACCGTCACCGTCTTCTCCTTCGGCCCGTCGGGTGTCTGGACGTGGATGCGCAGCTTGGCATCCAGCCTCGGTACGTATCTAATCCGATCCGCGCGCACGAAGGCATCGTTCGCGGAGTCGTGCGCCGCGGCGCTGGCGACGACGATCTGCTTCACCAGGCGTAGCTCGAAGGCGCGCACTGGGTCGAGCCGGTAGACGAGGTTGTACGGGTTCCGATGGGTGGCCGAGTAGCGCAGCGTGCACAGCGGGTTGAGCGCCTTGATCCCTTCCTGTGCCTTCTCCGTGGCGTCCACGCTCTGGGGCTCGTCGATGATGACGATCGGCCGCGCCGCCTGAACGAACTCGATCGGCTGGCGACCCGACAGCTTGTCGCTTTCTTTGTAGATGACGTTGCTCTTGCGTTCCTCGTCGGTCCCGGTGAAGTTCTTACGGAAGGCGTCGATATTGATGACCAGGATCTGCAACGTGTTGGATGTCGCGAACTGGCGCAGCCGGTTGACCTTCTTCGCGTCGTACACATCGGACTCGAACGGCAGGTTGTTGTACAGCGCCCGGAAGTGTTCCCGGGTGACCTCGATGTTCTTGAGCACGCCCTCTCGGATCGCAACGCTGGGCACGACGATGATGAACTTCTGGAAGCCGTAGCGCCGCGACAGCTCGAAGACCGTCCGTAGGTAGACATACGTCTTGCCCGTCCCCGTCTCCATCTCGATCGAGAAGTGCAGGCAGCGTCGCACCTGATTGGCAGGGCCGTCGAACAGGTCCCACGCCTCAGGCGGCGCCGTTGGATCGGCCACGTCGATGTCATTCCGCAGCTGAATGCTGCGCAGATTCTCCTGTAGTTTGTCATCGGCGAGCAGCAGGCGGTTGCCGACGCCCAGCTCGGTGCGGGCCTGGCCGGCGTAGAGCTCACCGCCCCACGCGCCGGTGTTGATCACCGAGTACTCCGGCGCCCCCTGGGGCTGCCCTTCGAACAGGTCGGCGATCGCGGCAACCGCGTCGAGCTGGAAGCCCTGGTTGGGGTCGAACTGGAGCTTCATTCGGCTTCCCCCACATCGTTCTGTTGCCCCTCGATGGGCTTTCTTTGCCGCCCCAAATCGCTCTCGAACGCCGGGCGTCGCGTTAGGATGTAGCCGTCGATTGGGCGGCGCACGTCGCGAGCGCCTTCACGTTGAACTGTCAAGATTCCTTTGACAGTTCCCTCCCGTTTCAACTCGCCGGAGTCGAAGATCTGCTGCAGGTGGTATGAGATCGTCTGCTTCGTGGTGCCGAACAGCTCGGCCATCCGGTTGAGGGTCAGCCAGAACGTCTCGTCCTCGAAGTGGACCTCGATCCTGGCCGCCCCGTCCGGTGTCGAGTAGAGGATGATCTTGCCTTCCCGCGGCCCGGGTTCGTCGCCCATGTCCGCCCCCTCACACTGTCTTGAAGGCCGTGATGCCCTTGGTCTTGAAGATCTGGACCGCGTTGGCCTTGAGCTGGTCGTTGCCGGCAAAGCCCTCGTCGAGGCAGACGACCCGCTCGGGCTTCCGCTCCGCCATGGCGCGGATCACGTCGAGCGTCAGCTCGCGCTCCAGGCAGATGAAGAGCAGGCCGCCAGCGATGCTGTGCACGGTCTTGCCCGCGAGCGTGAGCGTCTCGACCGGTGACGTGAGCGGGTAGCCGCTCTTGAGCAGCACCTCGAAGAGCAGGTCGTGGTCGGTCCGGCCGTCCCGGATGTGGTCGACGAACATCTCGAGCTGCTGTGCCAGCTCCCCGGCATCCCTCGACGCACCGGCATCCCATGGGCGGAAAGAGGACTCTGCAAGTTTGAACAATCGGAATCCGCGGTTCTGCTTTGTGCCATCGCCCAGTTCGAGCTTCCTCAAGTCCTCTTCATCGAGCTTCTTGATCACGCGTCGGACGCGCTCCTTCGTGATGTCAGCAATGGTGCGGAGACTCGACTCGGCAACCGGGAGCGGCTCTGGAAGCTGCACAAGCACGAACTGGCGATTGCCGCCGTCCTCGCCGTTGTGCTCGAAGACAGCGTGGCCGGTTGAACCACTGCCGGCGAAGAAGTCCAGCACGATCTCCCTGTCGTTCGCTTCGGTGGCGAGCTGCAACATGCGACGGATCAGACCGGTTGGCTTGACGGTGTCCAGTACATTTTCTGTCTGCTCGAAAGTGACGTACTCCATCAGCTGCTTCTTGGCGTCCTGTGTGTGCCCGACCTCCGAATAGGGCCAGAGCGTCTGTGGCACACGGCCCTGCTTCACTTCGGAGAGGAAACGCTTCAGCCGGGGAATCCCGTTTCCATCCTTCCCCCACCAAACGCGCCCGTCGCGATCGAGCTCGAGGAATTTCTCCTTCTTCACGCGCCAGTAGCTACCCGGTGGAGGCCCGTCGATGATCCGACCGGAGGGGCAGGTTATGGAGTAGGTACCTTCGCTGTAGTAGTTGCGTGCTGATAGGTTATCCGACATCCACGGGCCCCGTTCGTCGTTGTCGGGATTCCCGTAGTGCGAGTCCTGCTCATCGGTGCGCGGCAGCAACTCAGGCCGCCAGAGTTCAGCGTGCCGCGCGTAGACAGCAATGTAGTCGTGGTCTTCGGAGAAGTGCCGAGCTGAGTTCTTGGGTGAGTAGACCTTTTGCCAGATTACAGTAGCGATGAAATTCTCCTCACCGAAGATCTCGTTGCAGACCTTCCGGAGGTTGTCGACTTCGTTGTCGTCGATGCTAATGAAGATCACCCCATCCTCACGGAAAAGGTTCCTCGCCAGATAGAGCCGCGGGTACATCATGTTCAGCCACTTCGAGTGGAAGCGGCCGTCCGCCTCGGTGTTCGTGCCGAATCTCTTGCCCTCGGCGTCAACCTAGCCGGTGTACTCGAGGTAGGTCTGCAGGCTCTCGGTGTAGTTGTCGGGGTAGATGAAGTCGTTGCCGGTGTTGTAGGGCGGGTCGATGTAGATCATCTTGACCTTGCCCAGGTACGACTTCTGCAGGAGCTTGAGCACCTCGAGGTTGTCGCCCTCGATGATCAGGTTCTCGGTGGTGTCAAAGTTGACGCTCTCCTCCGAGCACGGCCGCAACGTCGCCAGGCTCGGCGCCTGGATGGTCCGGAAGCACTCCGCCTTCCCCGGCCACGTCATCCCGTACCGCTCCCTCCCGGCGTCCACCGCCTCGCCGAGTGTCAGCTTGAGCCGCTCGAAGTCGAGCTTGCCCCCCTCGGTGCGAATCTCAGGGAACAGCCGCAGCAACTCCTGCCGCCGCTCCTCCGCCATGTCAAGTGAGGTGGGAGCGAGCTTTTCGGGCTCCTCGTTCATCGTGCCTGCTCCTTTGCTGCGAACGCGAGAATAGCCTCGCAGAGTCTGACAAGCGATGTGGATTCGCACCCGCCAGCGTGTGCAGCGGCGAGCCAGTCCGCGATGAAGAGTACGTTCTTCTCCAGACCACCTTCCTGCGCATAAGTGACGCGGACCGGCTCCGTGAATGTCGAGTAACCCGGGCCGAAGTCCTCCTTCACCGTTCGGCCCAGGTTGGCCGCCCAGATGGTGTGGTTGTCGCCCCATAGGTTTGCAGCAGGAAACGGCGGTGTGTCGACTCCAAGGAGTGCGAGCAGCGTACGGTTGTCTCTTTCGTGCTTTGACCTTTGGTCGGCACTTTCGATGTTCCCGTCCGCGTCGAACACCACGAAGGTCGGCAAGCCGAGTTCAACGGCGATCGCAACCGGCTGGGTCAGCTTGTCCTTGCCGTTGACCGGTACCAGGTGGCATCCGAGCCGTCGAAACTCCTGCCACTTGCCAGTGAGGTGAAGCTGCGTGGTGATGTACGCGGCATCCTCAAGCCCCTCAACGAGGATTGGTACGCGACTGAAGAACATCTCCGCGATATTCGGCTGGAGGGTCTGGTGGATCTTCGCCACGAGCCCCTCGATCGGCCTTCCGCTGCGCTCGCCGCCAGATGCGCTCCGGATGCGTTCGCAGAGAGCATCGAGCTTGACCCACCGGCACGTGGAGCCGGATTGCGGTGAAGGCCTGCGCACCAGACGCACGTCGTCGAACCCCTCCCCAGTGACGAATACGGGGGAATGAGTCGTGACGAGTACCTGGTTGTTGCCTCCGGAGAGGTCCCGCAGGACATCCGCGAGATGCCGCGCCTGCGGCGGATGCTGGTACAGCTCCGGCTCCTCACAGCCGAGGATCAGGGTCGGTGCGTCAGGCGCGTCGGAGCTGGCAAGTTCCTGCAGGAGTGCCAAGAGGTATGAGCGCTGGAGACCGTGACCCATCCTGGCAAGGCTGCCGAGAAAGTCGCCTTCCCCTGTCTTGACGCCAGCGACGGGCTGCTGCACCTGAACCGACTTTGATGAGTCCGAAAGCCACTCGACGCCCAACCTGACATCCGGGTGGGCCCAGTCGGCCAGGCGCTGCTGAAGCGCCTCCGACAGCTCACTTAGGGCGGCTTGGTTGCGGTCCAGGAGGCTCTGGTATTTCTCCAAGGTCTCATTGCGCAGCGCCTTGATGTCCTCATCGAAGTTGACCTTAGACCGCACAACACGGGCAACGAGCTTCCCGAGTGCGGTCGTCTTGGACTCCTCGCTCTCCTCACCCGCGTCCTTTACGGCAGGGACACAAACCCACTGCACGAAGCCAGCGAGTTTCCCCGTGCTGTTAACGCCGTAAAAAGTGTCCTCGCTCTCAATTAACACACATTGGTTTGGATTGGCAGCCTCATACGCGCGGAGCGCGGCTTCCATGTCGACTTTCGTGCTCGCAGCTGCGATCTCGGTGTACCGGGTCCGGAGGTCACGAAAGACCGTCTTGAGTTGTTCAGCCTTGGTTCCAGACTTCTCGGCCTCGAAATAGCTTCGGAACGCCTCCATGCCGAGACGTTGCCCAAAATGACGGACTTGGCCGAACCCTTGGTCGGCGTCAAACGGCGCCTCTGCCGTGACCACCAGCTCGCCCTGCCGGAAGTAGTCCTTTAGCTCGGCCTGCGCGCGCTCATTGAGGTCCTCGAAGGTGAGGGTGACGCGGATCGGCCGTGAGGTGTCCCTCCTGAAGTAGTCCTCTTCGTCAAGCTTGGTCACATCGGTAGCGGAGGCACCTTGCTCCCGAAAGAACACGTTCAGGGCCGAGAGCACGTTTGATTTTCCCGCACCGTTGGCGCCGACGAAGCACGAATACCGGCCCAGTGAGATTGTCTCGTCCTGGAAGCTACGGAAGTTCTCGATGTGAATCGCCCTGATTCTCATGCCGCTGAGTTCTCCATTCTTGCCACGCCGTCGCCCTCACGATAGTCGCCAGCGCACCGTGAAGAGGGGTTCCCGCCGCACGTCTTGCTCCAATTTCTTGCTGATCTCATCCAATAGCGCGTCTTTCTGGTTGTCAATCTCTCGCGCCGCCTCGTCGAAGGCACGCCACGCCTCGTCGCGCTTGCCTTCGAGCACTCGCGCCTCGCGCTGGCGCTCCAGCTTCTCCGGTAGGGTCGGTGCAAAGCGCGCCGCCTTCTTCGCAGCCTTCAAGGCTTCGTCGAGGTCGTTCAACGTCGCCTTGAGTGACGCTCGCCGATCGTCGGCCCAGCGGTCGAGTTTGTCCATTTCCAGATCGAACCAGCGCCCGTTGCGGCTGCCGAGCTCCTCGAGAAGGATACGCTCACGTTGGTCGTGAGCCGTGGCGAGTGCCGAGGCCACGCCCGCAGGCACCCCGTAGGGCCGCTCGACGGTCGCCGGCAGGTCGAACAGGCGGCGGCACTCGGCCTCGTCCAGCGTCGCACCGTCGTCCGTGACGCCGGCGAAGAACAGGTGGTCCTCAGTGTCCATGGCGGTGACGGTAAGGCGAGCGCACGAGAGCCACCCTGCCTTGCCGACGAGAGGTTCGAGGATGGCGATGTTCTTGCCGCTCCCGCGGTAACGGAAGCTGACCTCGGCGACCGGTGTCTCCAACTGCTGGCCGAGAGCGAGCACGCGGCGAGCCAATGGATGGCCCACGCGATAGGTGTTGGCGTCGTCACCACGTTTGCCCATGCGGTAGGGACCGGGATGAATCGGCTCGCCGGGGAACGGGTTGGTGTGCAGAATAAAGCTGAACGTTGCGTCCTCGAAGTGCGCGTGGTTGCGTAACAGGTAGCGGGTCAGCCACCAGAGGCGCTCGTTGAAGCGGTCGAGCACGTCCTGGCTCTGGATACGGACCTTCTCCACGACCTCCTGATCGAAGTTGTCGAGGAGCATCTCGCGTGCGTCGCGCTGGCCCTCGGCGACGTGCGCCTCCAGCTCGTGTTGGAGCTGGTCGAACTCGAACTGGATCTGCTCCAGCGTGCGGCACTTCTGGTAGATCGTCGCGATCCGCTTCTCGAAGTCCACGCCGGACTCGACCGCGCCCAGCACCTCGTCGCTGGCGCCGAAAACGCCGTCGAAAAGCCGGAACTTCTCATCGAGCAACTGATAGACGCGCCGGTCCGCGGCGTTGGCCCGGTTGAGGAAGTTGACCACGACCACGTCGAACTTCTGGCCGTACCGATGGCAGCGGCCGATGCGCTGCTCGATGCGCTGCGGGTTCCAGGGCAGGTCGTAGTTCACGACGAGGTTGCAGAACTGGAGGTTTATCCCCTCGGCGGCGGCCTCCGTGGCGATGAGGATCGCAGCCTCGTCCCGGAAATTCTCGACGAGTGCCGCGCGCATGTCGGCGCTCGGTGAGCCGCTGACCTGGTCGGTCCCGGCGTGCCGCGCGAGCCAACGCTGGTAGATCGCCCGCGAGTTTGGGTCACTGTTCGTGCCGTTGAAGACCATGACCCGGCGCGCAAACTCGGTCTGCTGCAGAAGCCGGAAGAGGTACTCCTGCGTCCGCCGGGACTCGGTGAAGACGACCGCCTTCTGCTGCAGCGAGGCGCTGCCTTTGGCGGCCTGGGCATCGGCTGCGGCCGCGAAACCGCGGCGCAGGGCGGTCAGGAGGACCTCTCCTTTCGAGTTCGTGACGATCGACTTGGCCAGGGCTACAAATTCGCGCAACTCGGTCAGCTCCCGCTTGAGCTGGGCAAGCTGCTCGGGGGTGAGGCGGGTTCCCTCGCTGGGCTCGGCGGCAGCCTCGTCGCCCTCCCACTCGTCCGCCAGCTCGTCGATGCGCTCCCAGTCGGGCAGGAGTTCTTCCGGCGGGGTCTCGACGGCTTCTGCCTGCGCCGCCGCGTGCTGAAGTCGTGCAGCCATGCCGTCGAGGGTGCCGGCGATGGCGTAGGTCGAGGAGGCCAGGAGCTTCCTCAGGATCAGGGTGACGAGCTGACGCTGGCTTGCTGGCAACGCGTACAGCGTGTCCCGTTGCAGGTAGCCGGACACCAGGTCGTAGAGCCGTTGCTCCTCGGGCGTCGGGACGAACTCCTGCACGAGCGCATGCCGGTTCGTGTACTTGACGTACTCTAGCACCTGCCGGCGCAGCGTGCGCTTGCATAAAGGTGCGAGGCGCTCCTTGAGGTCGGAGAAATCAGTGCCGTTGCCGAGGCGGGCGAAGCGGCTGCGGTAGCTCTGGAGGTCGCCGAAGGCGTAGTCGTCGATGATGCTGACCAGGCCGTACAGCTCCAGCAGCGAGTTCTGCAGCGGCGTCGCGGTGAGCAGCACCTTCGGAAACGGGGCGACGGCCTGCTTGATCGCCAGCGCGATCTTGCTCGACGTCTTGTAGACGTTGCGAAGGCGGTGCGCCTCGTCGATGACCACGAGATCCCACGCCGTCTGCCGCAGATACGTGTCCTTCGTACGAGCAAACTGGTAGGAACAGAGGATGATTGCGTCCTGCTGGAAGGGGTTCAGGTTGCCGCCGCGGACGGCCTCGTTGAAGCTCCGAGTCTCGAGGATCACCGAGGGCAGGTAGAACTTGTCCTCCAGCTCCTGGCTCCACTGCTTGCGCAGGTTGGCGGGAAGGATGACAAGGAGTCGGCGCTTGCGCTCGGCCCACTTCTGAGCCAGCAGCAGCCCGGCCTCGATCGTCTTTCCGAGCCCGACCTCGTCCGCCAGGATGGCGCCTTTCGAAAACGGGCTGCGGAACGCGAAGAGCGCCGCCTCGACCTGGTGAGGGTTCAGGTCCACCTGCGCGTCGGCGAGCACCGACGCCAGCTTCTCGACGCTGTCTGACGCGCAGCGCTTCGTCAGCTCGTACGCGAGGTACTTGGCGTGGTAGTCAGTGATGGAATCGGTTATCGGCGTTGCGGCCGTCATCGGCGGTGAGTTTACGCTCTCTTGGCGTCAGCGCCCCGGCGACAGGGGCCACGGTGTTGGAGGTGTTGACGGTGAGTCCGAGTTTAACTTGCCGTGCAGAACCCGAGGTTCGGTCTCGGCAGCGCCCCGTCGGCGGGCGCCATCAACTTAGGGATAACGTCAGAAGCGATCCGCCCTCGGCGTGATGCGCGTGCGCCTAGTGCGCCACGATGGGGAAGAGTTTCCCGCGCGAGCCAGACTGGCATCATCAGCATTTGCCGCCTCGACCGCCCCGTCTCGTACCAAGTTGACCAACGTCCCGGCTATCCGGCGAGGAGAATACCTCTCCGAGAGAACCGACCCGCCGGTCTCAGTTGGGGCTATCCTCGAATACGTCAAAAGGACGTTTCTCTTGCAAATGGCAAAGGAGGACTTAAATGGCGACGGATGGGTCTCCCGGGGAAACAGACAGGGTGACAATTGCGGTGGCCCTGGCCGCAACCTATCTCGCGGTTGTACTGAATCTTGACTCCATCATTGGAAAGGATGCGACGGGCTTTCTTTACATAATGAAACTGATATTGTTGCTTCACTTCGCTGGTGTTTCAATGCTATGGGTCTTATATCTACTCTACAAGGGAAGGAGTCTCAGATTCTACGAGAATATCGTGAAGACTCGGGCTTCGGATGTGACGGTCTGCTTTGTCTACCTTTTTGCCAAAGCGGCAAAGAAGAAGGAAGTCCTCGAGAAGAGCAAGGACGAGAAGGAGCTGTGGTTCAATGATCGCTCCCGAGCTATCCACACATTCTTCTTTGATGAGGCGCTTTCCCAGTGCTTTCTCTTGCCTGGCCTTCTTGCGTGCATACTTGTGCCACGATTTGCAGTGATGCTGTTAGAACGCGGCTTGGGGTGGGCACATCAAACGGCGTTGATTGCCAGCGTTATTGCGTTTCTTCTGGTCTCGCTACTGGCGTCGCTAGCGGCAAACGTTGGTCGGTTCTTGATTACAGGGAAACAGTAGTGCTCAGAACGGCAATGGTTGGGGGAGCACTACATGGGAGGATTGCATTCTGGGCGTTGCGCTCGCAGAGCAGGGGCGCCGCCGAGGGTTGAAGAGATTCAACGAGGTGGCAACTGGGGCGGGATCTATATGCGTCCCTGTTCAACGAGCCTGCGGTAGTGCTCGCCGAGCACCGTCAGCTTGCATGCCTTGCTCCCCATCGCCGCGTACCACATGTGAGGCGCACCAACTGGAGCGACGAGGTTTACGCGATTGTACTTTTTGAGAATTGCGAACGTGGCTGTGTTCACAGGGTTTGGAGCCGGGATGGCCGGGTTCTCGCCTTCGCGCTCCGGTTCAAATGACGGATCGAGGCGAAATTCAAATCCCGAGGACGGAAAGAACTCCGTGATGCGCTGGAGCTCTGACAGATTAATGGGCGGTTGAACTTTCCGCAACGACACGAAGCTCTTGACATTGGTTTTGAACACTGGCCGCTGATCCCACGGGCCGAGGGACTGATCAATGTGCGCGTAAACGCTACCTGGAGTCACGTCTCCTACCAAGTTCCTGGCCGCTCCGTTCAGAGCATCAACAAAGAGCGTTGTAAAGACGCCGGAGCCGTTCTCTTCCGTCGCGTATTGGTCTGCCGTCGATGCTGTAAGGATGGTGGTACCCTCCTTAAGCTCCGCGTGGGCCGGCGCCGAGGGGTTGGAGCCCGCGATACCCGAGTGGCAGCTATCCAGCACGATGATTCTCATAGGTACCACGTCCACGCCTATTGACAGTATTGTGGCTGTGGTTCTTAGCGGTCTTGGGCCTTCCCCAACAGTCTCACCTGAGATGGGGCTATGCTGTCAGTCGTGGACCACGTCTACGAGTTCTTCGACCGGGTTGTTGTGGATCCTCTCTGGGGTCTGTCCTGGGCGTCGGTCCTGGAGCACCACCATTCCAAATGGCTTCACTCGAAGAAGATGGTACGTGGGGAGTACCTTGGGACGTCTTTGCGGGAGCTGATCGGGTTCGCCATCGATCCGGAGCCGCCGGACCCGGAGATCGACGACATCTTGTCTCAGATGACCGTCAGGGAGACGATTCGTCGCAGCAACCCACAGTCCTGGGTCATGAGTATCCTGATGAACGAACTGGTCAGCAAGCCGAAGACAGCGCTCTTCTCGGTGGAACTGGAGGACGTGTCCGGCCTTACCGCGGTGGCGACGCGCGCTTTCCTGGAGAGGCGAATCACGGCCATGAGCTTGTGGTCAGTCGCAAAGCTACACAGCTCGGGCCTGAGTGACTGGCTTCGGCTCGATCCAGAGCAGGTGAAGGCCGTCGACGCCGCACTCCCGTGGGATCATATGAACGATCCGATCTATTCGTGGCAGGGCGAGGAAGCCTGCACCCAAGGCGAATGGACAAACTGCCTCGGTGTCGCCCTGACTCGGAGGTTCGCTAGCTTCGTGACGAACGCCCATCTGCAGGACTGGCCTGCGGCCCCTTTGAAGGAAGACCCGCGGCCGACGCAGCGCCGCTTTACAGATTTTCCGGATTGCGTTGACCTGGCGAAGCGGCTTGAGCGACGGTTCGTTGCCCTCAAGCGACCCTCCGTCACCAGAATATGGGAGTGAGCCATGGCCAGTAACAGTAACAATGCTCACAAGCTCGCCCGACGAACCGCAGCACAACGTGCTTGTCTCTCATTTGGATTGGCCCGGCAAACGCGGCCCTGAGGAGTTGTCTCAGTCCTCTTGCTGGTGGCTTTGGTGGTCCTGGTGGCGGTTCGACTGAAACCTGCAGTGCTCGCACACGGTGTGTACGGGCAGCTGTTGCGCTGCGCGCTCGCAATAGGTGCATCCCCAGCTCGCGAAGAACCAGAGCGCCGGGTCGAGGGCGGCAGAGGTGCCGCGCAAGGTTTCCGGGCCGTCGGCACCGCCGGCCTCCACGTCCGCCCGCCACGCAGCCTGGATCAGGCCGCGGACCGGGTCAGGAGCAAGAGTCGAGTCGGCGAACCGAAGGCTGCGAACAAATTGCGACCTGTGTCGGCGGCTCCCAAAGGGGGCCGGGCTGGCATTCGGTCTTTCTTGGCAGACGTGATTTCCTTGTGGTTTAATACGACACTTGACAATGCGACAGTGAGTGCTATCTTCGTGGCATGGATGGCGCACGGACGTTCTCGATCGGGTCGCTGGCGGATGCGGCGGGGGTCTCCCGGCGGACCGTCCGCTTCTACGTCCAGGGCGGGCTGCTCGAGCCGCCCGTGGGGCTCGGCCGCGGCGCGCACTACACCGAGGCGCACCTCGCGCGCCTGATGCAGATCAAGTCATGGCAGGAGCAAGGGGTGCCGCTCGAGGCGATCCGCGTGCGGCTGGAGGCCCGCACCGCCCCGGCACGCGGGGCCGGCCGGCGGGAGCAGTGCCGGGGCGATGCCGCGGCTTCCCCCGCCCCGAACGTGACACCGGGCGGCGCCGTGCCCGGCCGGGCGTGGATGCGGCAGCCGCTGCTCGCCGACTACGAGCTCCACGTCGCCGCCAACCGATCGCCGCTGTCCGCCGCGCAACTGGCCGCCCTGGCGCGGGCGCTGCGCGACATCGTCGAGAAAGGAGACACCGAGTGAGAACCCAGACCGCCGTCGTCGAACCGACCACGGGCGCGTACTCGATGCCGGAGCGCCGCCCGCTGCCGCTCGAAGGGGTGCGCGTCGCGGCCGAAATCTCGGGCGCCGCGAGCCGGGTCGTGATGGCCCAGCGCTACCGCAACACCGAGGCCGTGCCGGTGGAGGCCGTCTACGTCTTCCCGCTGCCCGAAGGGGCGGCGCTGTGCGGCCTGGTGATCGAGACCGGCGGCCGCAGGATCAACGGGCGCGTGCTCGAGCGCGAGGAGGCGTTCGCCGCCTACGACGACGCCCTCGCGGCCGGGCACGGCGCGGCGCTGCTCGACGAGGAGCGGCCGAACGTGTTCACGGCGAGCGTCGGCAACCTCCTCCCCGGGCAGAAGCTGACGGTCGAGCTGACGTGGGTCGAGGCGCTGGCGCGGGAGGGCGAGGCGATCCGCTTCGCGCTGCCGACGGTGGTCGCGCCGCGTTACGTGCCGGACGAAGACGCCAGCGGCGTCAGCCCGACCCCCGGCGAGCGGGTGAGCCCACCAGTGGAACTCGCGGTGCCGTACGGGTTCACGTTCGCGGCCGAGGTCGAGCTGCCGGGCGGCGTCGCCGGGGTCGAGTCGCCCACGCACCCGATCCGGGTCCTCCTCGCGGACGGCAAGGCCCGCGTCGAGCTGGCGCAGGAGGCCGCGGCGATGGACCGCGACCTCGTGCTGCTGCTCACCCCGGTTGCGGCCGCGAAGCCCTGCGGGCTCCTGGAGCGCCAGGCCGACGGCTCGGTCGTGGCGGCGGTGAGCTTCGTGCCGCATCTGGAACGCTCCGGCGGGCCGCGCGAGGTGGTGTTCCTGGTGGACCGCTCGGGCTCGATGAACGGCGACTCGATCGAGGCGGTGCGGCGGGCGCTGCAGCTGTGCCTGCGCTCGCTCGAGGAGGGCGACGCGTTCGACATCGTGGGGTTCGGCTCGACGTTCCAGACGCTGTTCGGCGCGCCGCGGCCGTACGCGCAGGTGAGCCTGGAGGAGGCCTCGGCGCACGTGGAGCGCCTCCAGGCCGACCTCGGGGGGACGGAGATCCTGCCCGCGCTGCGGGCGGTGCTGGAGCGGCCCTCCGCCGGCGGGCTGCGCCGCGAGGTCGTGCTGCTCACCGACGGCGAGGTCTCGAACGACGACGCGGTGGTGGCGCTCGCCCGCGAGCACGCGGCGACGACGCGGGTGTTCGCGTTCGGCATCGGGCACGCGGCGTCGGAGCACCTCGTCCGCGCGGTGGCCCGCGCCAGCGGCGGGGCGGCGGAGATGATCCTGCCCGGCCGGGCGCTCGAGGCGACGGTGGTGCGGCAGTTCGGCCGGCTGCGCGCGGCCGCGCTCGAGGACGTGCGGGTGGCGTGGAGCGGGGCGAAGGCGCAGCTCCAGGCGCCCGCGACCGTCGCGCAGCTGTTCGACGGCGAGCCGCTGGCCGTCTACGCGTGGCTCGACGGGGCACCCGCCGCGGCGCTTCTCGCGGCAACGAGCGCGGGGAAGGCGGTGTCGTGGGAGGTGGAGCTGGATCCGGAGAAGGTCGCGGACGGCTCGCTGCTCGGGACGCTCGCCGCGCGGGCCGCGATCCGCGACCTCGAGGAGGGGACGGCCGAGGCGCGGCGCGGCTCGAACCAGCGCGACCGGGCGGACACGCGGGTGCGCGAGGCAATCGTGCGGCTCGCGGTGCGCTACGGCCTGGCGTCGCGCGAGACGTCGTTCGTGGCGGTCGAGGAGCGCGAGGACGGCGAGGACCGCCCGGTGGCGGAGCTGCGCCGGATCCCCGTGGCGCTCGCGCACGGGTGGGGCGGGGTGGAGGCGACGCGGGAATTCCTCTCCGCCGATGTGGTTGGCCCAGGCCCTCGCGCGACCGCTGCCGGCTGGTCTGCCAACGTCTTGTTCGATCTGGCCACGCCGGTGACGTTGGGTCCGATCGACGGGGCCGACGGGGCCGTGGGGTCCCCCAGGGAAGCGGGCGCCAAGTTCTCCAGGCGCGCGTCCGCGCAGGAGCGCGTTCCGGCCTACCTCCTGCGGCGGTCGGGGTCGCCCGCGGAGGAACCGGCGCCGCCGGCCGGGCGGCCGCACGACGCGCGACGCCGGGCGAGGGAGGATGAAGGGAACGCGCCGCTGTCGGCGCCTCCCGCAACCCGCCGGCACGATGCGCTGGTGCGGCTGCAGCGGGCCGACGGCTCGTGGCACTTGGACCGGAGGCTCCTCGGCGTGCTCGGCGTCGAGCGCGACAGGTTGGTCGAGTTGGCCGCCACCGTCGGCGGCGGGGCGCAGGGCGAAGCGATCGTCGCCACGCTCGCGGCCGTCGCCTTCCTCGAAGCGCACGCCTCGGAGCACAGGGACGAGTGGTCGTCGCTGGCGGCGAAGGCGACACGCTGGGTGGAGGCCGCTCTCGCGGCTCTGGGTATGGACGGTGCGTTCGAACCCTTGTCCCACGAGGTGGGGTCGCTCGTCTGAAGGAGCCGGACGTGCCCAGGGCATCGACAACCGCGCACCCGACGGTCGCGCCCCGCGTTCCGATGGGTCCTAGCATCGGCGGTCATTGCGAGCCCCGCTGCAGGCGGGGCGAAGCAATCTCGTGCCTACCGCCCGGAGCGACAATCCTGTCGCCCTCGAGATTGCCACGGTTCCCTCGCGGCGCTCGGGAACCTCGCAATGACAGCCGCCCTGACAAACGACCGCGCGCCCGCCGGTCGCTTCCTACATCGGCACGGCCTTTGTAGCGGCCGATGCTCGCTTCGGCCGACGAGCTGCGGCCTGCGAAAACCGGCGTTTGCAAGCAAACGTCGCTACGAAGACAACGACCGCGCGCGCGGCGGTCGCGCCCCACAGCGTGGGAATCACCAGGGCACACAAGAGGCCGGCCCGAACGCTGCTACTCCCCCTGGGGCTCGTCAGGGAGCGCGAGTGGCAGGTACAGCGGCGGCAGACCGGCGCGCATGAGGAGGTCGGCGAGCTGCGCGCGCACGAAGGGGAACACGTGCGCAAGGGCGATCGCCTCCTGGAAGCGCTTGAGGTGCTGTTCGCTGGTGCCGGGGTTCTCGGGCAACGAGTAGGTGGCATGGTAGGCGAGCAGCGTCCGGAGCAGCGGCTCTGCCGATTGGGCGGGGCTGTCCTGGTCCGTCATCAGGAGCTCGAACTCGAAGCAGAAGGTGGCTTCGTTTCCAGCCACGGTCCTCGCCTTGGGATCGAGGCGGAATCGAATCTGGACGGGCGGCATCTTCTTCGCGCCGAGCCGATCTCTGTCAACTCGGAAGTCAACGGCGTCCACGGCCACCTCTCGGATCTCGACGTTCTTGGCCCACTCGTTCCAAAGAGGGGGAACGCTTCCCGACTTCGGCTTTGTCCTGCTCGGAACTTTCGCTGGCATCGTGCGCCCTTTCGAAATTCGTCCTACGCGCCGCCGCCCTTTGCCTTGCCACGAACGGGTGTCTTCGGAGGCTTGGCGGCTTCAGCAGCCCATGCATCGAACCCTGGCGTCTCGGCCACAAGCGTTGGGTGCCGGGAGTACTCCAGTTGAGCCGAATACGCGCCTTGCCGCCGGACGCGTGGGGCGGGCGTTACTGCTGCGAAGGCGTACCAGGCAACGCCCCAGCCTGGTGAAAGTTGCGGCGCAACGACTAAGTGCTCAAGTTTCGTCCTCAGCTCGTGGCGGGTCGTTCGCTCACTCAGCAGTGAGACCACAAGCTGATTCAGGCTCGTGCCTTCGATCTCAGAGAGTTCCTGCAGGCGCGCGTGCAACGACCGGGGCAGCCTCACGACAAACTTGCCGCTCGCCCCGGGACGCTTCGTCGGTTCCGGTACGGTCCATCCTTGCGCGAGGGCCTCCTCAAGCCAATCCTTGATAAAGCCCTTCGCAACCTTCACGGCTTCCTCAGGAGTGTCGCCGACGCCGAGACAACCCGGCAGATCTATCACCTCGGCGACCCAGTCGCCCGAGTCTGGTTCCTGGTAAACGCGCATCGGATACGGCCTGCGCGCGAGACGCACGACCTCAGGACTCTTGTTCTTCAAGACCTGCCTCCTGTTCCTCCCGCGCTCCGTCCAGGAGCTTGATGCAGTTCCTGACGTATGGCGATTTGACGCGGTTCCCGGACCTGCTTCCGTGCGGTCTGGCCACCATTGCGACGAAGCCACTGGACCTGCGGGTGAGTGATCCTGCAGCCCTCCTTCGTCTCTTTCACGCCGCACCCAGCTCTCTGCATCAGGGTGAGGAGTTCGTCATAGGGAAGGCTCCTTTGCCTCCTTGTGAGCTCTTCTATGACCTCGGCGACGGAGCGCGCCACCTCACCTCCCAGTGAACAATGATGGTACTACCGGTAGTACCGTGTCAAGTGCCCGCCCGAGTCTGCCATTTGAAGAACCCCGTCGGCGGCGGGGCGCAGGGCGAAGCGATCGTGGCCACGCTCGCGGCCGTCGCTTTCCTCGAAGCGAATGCCTCGGAGCACAGGGACGAGTGGTCGTCGCTCGCGGCCAAGGCGACACGCTGGGTGGAGGCCGCTCTCGCGGCTCTGGGCCAGGGCGGCGCGTTCGACCCTCTGTCCCATGAGGTGGGGCTGCTCGTCTGAAGGAGCCGGACGTGCCCGGGGCTTCGACAACCGCGCGCCCGGCGGGCGGCCGTCCAGCCGTCGTTCCCGCGGACGCGGGAACCCAGGTCGTTGTCGATGCCAACGCGAAGCCTTTCCCCTCGAGCTCGTCGTGGCGCCTTCGGCGACCTCGAAGTTGGCATACGGCGAGTGGGGACGGGATTGAATTGTCGCTGCGCTCCTCGGCATAGAAATCGCCGCCAGCGTATGATTCTTGGGCAACGAGCGGGAGAGGTCGTCGTGGTCGGCCAGAGGCTCTGAGCACGAAAATTGGGGGCACCACGTGACAGATGAACTCGTCAATCGCGGCGGCGAGGTCGTTTTCTACGAAGCGCCTGACGGGCGGGTTCGGCTGGACGTGCGCTTGGAGCGGGAGACCGTCTGGCTCTCGCTCTCCCAGATAGCCGAGCTGTTCGGGCGCGACAAGTCGGTGGTCTCCAAGCACTTGCGGAACGTATTTTCGTCCGGGGAACTGGAGCGGGGCGCAGTTGCTGCAAAAACTGCAACAACTGCCTCGGACGGCAAGATCTACCAGGTCGAATTGTTCAACGTCGACGCCATCCTCTCGGTTGGCTACCGCGTCAACTCGAAGCGCGGCACGCAGTTCCGCATCTGGGCGACCCAGACGCTGCGCGATCGCCTTTGCTCTACTTCGTCATCAAGGACCACCCCTTCGTCGATGGCAACAAGCGCATCGGCACGCTCCTGTTCCTGGACTACCTGCGGCGCAATGGCCTGCAAACACATGCGGACGGCAGCCCCCGCCTCGCCGACAACGCGATGGTCGCACTCGCGCTCCTCGTGGCCGAGAGCGAGCCGGCGCAAAAGGACCTGATGATTTGCCTGGTCCTCAACTTGATCGAGGACACCTTGGAGTGACCACAGCCTTGGCGGATTCTGTCGCCCAAGAGACCGCGTTTGCCGCGCTCGCCGGGCAGGCTTCGTCGGGTTGCCACTGGCGGGACTCCTCCCAATGACGGAGATGGCGGGGAGGACTGACCTGCTCCTCTGAAGCCGGTCCGGGTAAAATGAGATCCTGGGCGGTAGAATCGAGGCAGGGATCAGGGCATGGGACGAAGTCGTTTCTCCGAGGACCAGATCATTGCGGTGCTCGAGCAGGGCAGCGCCGGGGTGAGGATCACGGGGCCGTGCCAGCCGCGTGGGATCGGCGAGGCGACGTTTCATCGGTGGCGGGCCACGGACGGGGGCTCGAGGCGAGCAAGGCCAGGTGCCTGCGGCGGCTGGAGAGCGAGAGCGCGCGGTTGACGAAGCTGGTTGCGTGACCGACGGGAGTGAGACCATGTCAAACACCAACGCGATGCAAGGGATGCTGTACCGAACGCTCGGCCGCACGGGAGAGAAGGTCTCGGCGATCGGGGTCGGGGGCTGGCACATCGGCTTGAAGGCGGTGGATGAGCCGTTGAGCATCCGCATCATCCGTACCGCCGTGGACCGCGGCATCAA
>PKYI01000165.1 GCA_003133645.1 Acidobacteriota bacterium
ACGAGGTTCTTGCCGATGTCGTGGACGTCCCCGCGCACTGTGGCAAGCAGGATGGAACCGCGTGCAGCGCTCTCATCGCCCTTCAAGTGTGGCTTGAGGTGGTCCACCGCGGCCTGCATCACCTCGGCGGAGACAAGCACCTCGGCGACGATGAGCCGTCCCGAGCCAAACAGGCGGCCGACCTCGTCCATCCCGGCCATGAGCGGGCCGTTGATGATCGCCAGCGGCGCCATGCGGCCGAGCAGCTCGTCGAGCGTCGTGTCGAGACCGGTGCGCGTCCCCTCGACGACCATGTGTGTGATGCGTTGCTCCGCGGGCAGGTGCGCATCGACGGAGGCGACGCGCGGCGGCGCCTGGCGGTAGCGCGCCACGAAGGCGTCCACGGCGCGCTTGTCTCCGTCGAAGAGCACGTCTTCCGCGAGCTTAACCTCCCCGGCATCGAGCGAGGGGAAACGCACGAGCTGCTCGGCGTTAACGATCGCTCCGTCGAGACCCGCCTGCACGCAGTGGTGCAGGAACACCGCGTTGAGCACCTCGCGCCCCGCGGCCGGGACGCCGAACGAGACGTTCGAGACACCGAGGACCGTGAGCGCGTCCGGGATCCTCTCCTTGATGAGCTTGACGCCGCGCACGGTCTCGCCGGCGGAGCCGCGGAACTTGGGGTCGCCGGTCGCGGCCGGGAAGACGAGCGCGTCGAGGAGCACTTCGCGGCGGCGCAGGCCGGTCGCCTCGAGGCGCTCGAGCAGGCGCGACGCAACCTCGGCCTTGCGCTCGGCCGTGCGCGCCATCCCGTCGGTCGGGTGCTCGTCGATGCACCCGGCCACGACCACTGCGCCGAAGCGGCGCGCGAGCGCGGCGACGCGTTCCAGGCGCGCGCCGCCGTCCTCGAGGTTGACCGAGTTGAGCACCGGCCGCCCGGGGATCAGCTCGAGCGCGGCGGCCATCACCTCGGGGTCGGTGGTGTCCACCATCAGCGGCACCCGGACCGCGCGGCGCAAGGCGGTCAACACGGCCCGCATCGCGCCGCTCTCGTCCCCCTCGGCGTCGGCGAGGCAGACGTCGAGCACGCCGGCCCGGCCGCGCACCTGCCGCCGCCCGACCTCGGCGGCCTCGGCCCAGCGTCGCTCCCGCACCAGCTCCTTGAACCTCCGCGAGCCGAGCACGTTGGTGCGCTCCCCGATCAGCAGCGGCGGCGGCTGCTGGACGAGGTCGACCACCTCGCCGCCCGCGACGCGCGCGGGGTCGTATGCGGGCGGCACGCGCGGCGCGACGCGGTCCGCCACCTCGCGCAGCCGCCGGATGTGCTCCTCTCCCGTGCCGCAACACCCGCCGATCAGGTTCACCCACCCCGACGTGGCGAAGCGCCCCAGTACCCGCGCCATGTCGTCTGGGCTCTCGTGGTAGCGCCCGTCGCCGTCGGGGATGCCGGCGTTGGGGACCACCGAGAGAAAGCTGGGCGTCAGCGCCGCGAGGGCGCGCACATGCTCGGTCATCGGGCCCGGCCCGGTCGAGCAGTTGACCCCGACCCACAGCGGTCGCCACGGCTCGACCGTCACCGCGACGGCCTCGATCGTCTGGCCGCCGAGTGTCGTGCCGGTGGGCTCGATCGTCGCCGAGACCGCGACCGGCAGGTGCGGCGCGGCCTCGGTGCAGGCGATAAGTGCGGCCTTCAGGTTGAGCGCGTCCTGGCACGTCTCGATCAGCAGCACGTCGGCGCCGCCCTCGGCGAGGCCCTCGGCCTGGAGCGCGTACGCGGCGACCAGCTCGGCGAACGTGATGCCGCCGGTGAGCGTCAGTGCCTTGGTCGTCGGACCAATCGAGCCCGCCACGAAGCGGGGCCGCGACGGGTCGGCCCCTTCGGTTTCGGCGCACGCCTGCCGCGCCAGTTCGGCGGCGCGCCGGTTGATCTCGCGGCAGCGGCCGGCGAGGCCGTACTCGGCGAGCACCACCGGTGTGGCGCCGAAGGTGTCGGTCTCGACGATGTCGGCCCCGGCCGCGAGGTAGCCGCGGTGGAGGTCGAGCACGGCGTCGGGCCGGTGCAGCACCAGCGCCTCGTGGCAGCCGAGGAGCCGCTCGCCGCCGTAGTCGGCGGCGCCGAGGCCGCGTGCGGCGAGCGCCGTGCCGGTGGCGCCGTCGAGCACCATGATGCGCCGGCCCAGCAGCCCGGCCAGCAGGGCGCCGCGTGTTTGAGACATGGTCACCATACCAGTGTAAACCGTTACAGCTCGGAAGGGAAAAGAAGTTAAGAGTGAAGAGTGAAGAGTGAAAAATTGAGAGACGCAGTGCTCTTTGTATCTCAACTCTTCACTTCCGTTCAAATGTGCCGGCCCTCGTGCGATGATGGCGCCACCTGGATTCCGGGCGGTTGGGAGGAGGCGACATGGACCGGTTCACCCGTGGCGAAAGGCTGACCCTGGCGGTGGCCGTGACGGTGGCGGCAGGGGCGGGGATCTTTGCCTGGACGAACTTCACGCGGGCGTTCCCCGAGGCGCACCTCTCGTTCACGGTGAACCGCGCGACCTCCGAACCGGTCGCGACGACGTTCCTCGCGGAGCACGCGCCGGCCGCCGCGGCGGCGCTCGCGGGTCGCAGCCATGCGGCGATCTTCCGCGTCGATGACGGGGCCAAGGTATACCTCGAGCGCGAGGTAGGGCTCGACCGGCTCGGGGTTCTGACGAGGGAACGGCAGGTGCGGCTGTGGAGCTGGGCGCACCGCTGGTACCGGCCGCTGGCCAAGGAGGAGGTGAGGGTCCAGGTCACGCCTGAAGGCGAGGTGATGGGGTTCGCCCACCTGGTCCCCGAGGAGGCCGCCGGGGCCTCGCTGGACGAGGCGGCGGCCCGCGCCGCCGCCGAGACGTTCCTCGCTTCCGCGTTCAAGCTGGACCCGGGGAAATTGACGTTCGTCGAGTCGAAGCGCGAGGACCGCCCGCACCGGCGCGACTGGACGTTCACCTACGAGCGGACCGGGTGGAAAGTGAAGGACGCCACCTACCGGATGCAGGTCGAGGTGCACGGCGACGAGCCCGCCGGTTACAAGGAGTACCTCAAGGTGCCGGACGCGTGGACGCAGGGGTATCAGCGGCTGCGCTCGGCCAACGACACGACGGCGCTGGTCGCGGCGTTCGGCATCGTGCTCACCTTGCTCGCCGCACTGGTGGTAGTTTTCCGCGAGGGGCGCCGGGGCAACGTGCACTGGCGCCTCCCGATGCTGCTCACGGCGCTGGCGTTCGGGCTCTTCGTCCTGATGTCGCTCAACGAGCTGCCGGTGGCGTCGTACGGCTTCGACACGACCGGGACGTACGGCGCGTTCCTCGCGGGGCAGCTGTTGCGGGCGATCGGCGGGGCCGGCGTCCAGGCGCTGCTGATCTTCCTCGTCGTGGCGGCCGGCGAACCGCTCTTCCGCGCCCGCTTCCCCGGCCACCTGCGGATCACGGCGCTGTTCGAGAGATCGGGGTGGCGCAACCGGCGGTTCGCCTACGGCCTCATCCTCGGCTACTGCCTGGCGGCGGTGTTCCTCGCGTACCAGGTCGCGTTCTACCTGGTGGGGGCGCGGTTCGGCGCCTGGAACCCCGCGGACGTGCCGTTCGACAACTTGCTCAACACCTCGTTTCCATGGCTCGCCGTGCTGTTCGTCGGCTTCTATCCGGCGGTGAGCGAGGAGTTCATGTCGCGGGTGTTTTCCATCCCGCTGGTAGACAAACTCACGCACTCGCGCGTCGCCTCGGTCGTGATCCCGGCGCTAATCTGGGGGTTCGCCCACGCCAACTACCCGGCGCAGCCGTTCTACATCCGCGGTGTGGAGGTGTCGATCGCCGGCCTGTTCGTGGGGATCATCCTCTACCGGTTCGGGGTGGTGCCCTGCCTCGTCTGGCACTACGTCGTCGACGCCGGGTACACCTCGATGCTGCTGGTGCGCTCCGGGAACCCCTACTTCGTCGTCACCGCGCTCGCCGGCGTGGGCGCGCTGCTGGTGCCGCTGGCGGCGACGCTGATCGCGGCGTGGAGGCGCGGCGGGTTCGTGGACGATCCGGGCGCGCTCAACGCCGCCGACCCGGCGCCGCCGGCGTCGCCGGCCGTCGCGCCGGTGGCGGCGGCCCCGATCGTGACGCCGCCGGTGCGGCGCGTCGTGGCGATCGGGCTGGCACTTGCAGCCGCCGGCGGGGTGCTGGCGTGGATGGCGCCCGACCCCGGCCGGGGCGTCGGCGTGAGGATGCGCCCCGACGCGGTGCGCCGGGTCGCGGCCGCGTTCCTCGCCGCGCGTGCGGCGGACCCAGCCCGCTGGCGTTTCGTCGTGACCGCGAGCGGCGACGTCCTCGGGCCGGCGATCCGGCGCTACCTGCTCGAGCACGGGGGCGTCCCCGAGGTGGCGTGCTTCGCCGCCGAGGTCCCGGCGTGGCAGGTGCGCGCCTTCCGGATCGAGGAGCGCGAGGGGTGGCAGCTGGCGGTGGACGACAGGACCGGAAAGGTGGTCCGCTTCGACCACGAGCTGCGGGAGGAAGCCCCGGGCGCAAACCTCCCGTTGGCCGAGGCGCGCCGCAAGGCGGAAGCCGCGCTGGCGGCGGCCGGGATCGACGTCGCGAAGCTGGAGTTCAAGGAGGCGAGGAGCCAGAAGCGGCCCGCCCGGACGGACGACACGTTTACGTGGAGGGACCCGAAGCGCGGGGTTGGCGACGCGGAGTACCTCATCGAGGTCGGCGTCCAGGGGGACGCCGTGGACAGCATGACGCGCCGGATCAAGCTGCCGGAGGCATGGGAGCGGGCGTACGAGAGGAGGACCGTCCTCCAGATCGCGCGCCTCGCCGTCACCGTCGGCGTTCTGGCGCTGGTGATCATCCACGGCCTGCTGGTGTTCTACCGCGGCGTGCGCGCCGGGGCGGTGCCGTGGCGGCGCCTGTTCGTGCTGGCGGCCGGCCTCGGGGTCCTGGTCGGGGTCGGGCTGGCGTTGCGCCTCCCCCTCGACTGGGCGGGGTACGACCCCTCCTCGCCCGAGGCCCTGTTCAGGACCACGACCTTAATCCGGACCGCGATCCAGATGCTGCTCATCCCCACCGCGGTGGTGCTCGCCCTGGGGGCTCTGGCGGCGTGCTTCCCGGCGGCGGCCGCGGCGACCGGCGGCGACCGCCGGCGGGCGGTGCTGG
>PKYI01000004.1 GCA_003133645.1 Acidobacteriota bacterium
TCCTCGAACGCGCCTTCGGTCCCCACACCGAGGGGCAGGCCGTCACCGCGTCGGTGGCGCCCGCCAAGTGGCCCGCGCCGCCGGGCGCGAACCGCGCGCCTTCCCCGGCTCCGTCCGCCGCGGCCGCGCCGCCGGCCGGACGGGCGCCGGGGACCCCCGTCGTGCCGGCCGCGGCTCTGAGCCGGATCGCAGCCGCGCGCAACCCTACGCGCCGATGAGGAAGCTCGACCCCTGGCTGCTGCTTGCCGCGCTCGCGATCTCGGTCGGCTCGTACCTCGCCCAGGGCTCGACCGCCAAGGCGCTCGCGACGCCCGGCTTCGCGAACCGCCAGATCGTCTGGCTCGCCGTGGGCGGCGTCCTCATCCTCCTGTTCGCCTTCACCGACTACCGGGTGCTGGCGCGCCTCTCGCCGTTCCTCTACGTCGCCTCGATCGGCGTGCTGGCCGCCATGTTCGTGATCGCCCCCGTGCGCGCGGGGACCCACCGGTGGCTGCTGTTCGGCTCGTTCACGGTGCAGCCCTCGGATTTTGCGCGCATCGCCACAATCCTCGCGGTGGCGGCCCTGGCCGGGGAACACAGGAACGACCTGCTCGACCTCAGGACGGTCGCCCGCCTGGCCGCGATGGTCGGCGTCCCGGCGCTGCTCGTCCTGCTCCAGCCGGACCTCGGGACCGCGGTCACGTTCGGCCCGATCCTGCTCGCGGCGCTCTGGCTCGGAGGATTGCCGTGGCGCGCCTGGGTCGGGCTGGCCCTCGCCAGCCTCGTCGTGGTCGCCTGCGCCTGGTTCTGGGTGCTACGGCCCTACCAGCAGGAGCGCATCCTCACGTTCGTCGACCCGGACCGGGCACCGTACAGCTCCGGGTACCAGCAGCGCCAGTCCAAGATCGCGGTGGGCTCCGGCGAGGTCACCGGCAAGGGGCTGCAGTCGGGTACCCAGTCGCAGCTCCGGTTCCTGCCCGCCCAGTACACTGATTTCATCTTCGCGGTGTGGGCCGAGGAGACCGGCTTCGTCGGGTCGGCGCTCTTGCTCGCCGCATACGCGCTGATGGTCTACCGCGTCTTCGTGATCGCGCTTTCCGCCCGCGACCGCGTCGGCGCCATCTTCGCCGGGTGCGCCGGCGCGGTGCTCGGCACTCAGATCCTCGTCAACGTGGGCATGGTGACCGGGCTCGCCCCGACCACCGGGATCACGCTGCCGCTGCTGTCGTACGGCGGATCGTCGGTGGTCGCCACCTGCATCGTGCTCGGGATCCTGCAGAGCATCTGGCGCCTCCGCTACGCCAACATCTGAGCGACCGCCGCTGGCCTTCTTCTGACCGTGGGCGCCGCCGGCGTCGGACCATCTGCTGCGTCAGGCTCCGGCGGCTCGGATCCTCACGTAGCCTCCGGCTACGCTCCGGTCCGGCCGCCTCGCCTTCCTTGCATCTGGCCCAACGGCGGCGGCGCGGCTACACGCCCCAAGTTGCGACGCCCTGCCTGCGACGGAGCGTTCGTCTTCGAGGGGGGCGCTCGAGGCTGCGCGGCCTGCGGCCGGCGCAGCCGGCTCAGACCGCGGCCCGCCGGCCGCGTGGCTCGCAACCCGCGCGTCCGGAGGATGCAAAAGCGGGTTACACTTCGAATTCCGGAGGCGCCTTGAGCACTGTCATCTACACCAACGTGACGCCGTACGAGACCCGCGTCGCGGTGCGCGAGAACGGCGTGCTCGTCGAGTTGATGGTCGAACGCAGCCGCGGCCGTTCGATCGTCGGCAGCCTCTACAAGGGGCGGATCTCGCGCGTGCTCCCCGGGATGCAAGCCGCGTTCGTGGACGTGGGCCTCGAGCGCGACGCGTTCCTGTACGTGGACGACGTCGCCGAGACGCTCGAGGACGAGGAGGTCGAGCCGGGAGAGATCGTCCCCACCGCCCCGCCGATCCAGGACCTGCTGCGCGAGGGACAGGAGATCATGGTGCAGATCACGCGCGAGCTGGGTTCCAGCAAGGGCCCGCGCGCGACCTCGCACGTCACGATCCCCGGCCGCTACCTGGTGCTGATGCCGGGAAATTCGCACGTCGGGGTTTCCCGGCGCATTACCGACCAGGTCGAGCGGGAGCGCCTGCGGACGTTGCTCAGCGAGATCCCACACACCGGCGGCGTGATCGTGCGGACCGCCGGCGAGGGTCGCAAACGCGCTGACTTTCTTGCCGACCTCGCGGTGCTCGAGTCGATGTGGCGGCACATCGGGAGCCGCGCCGCCGAGGTGGGCGCGCCGTGCCTCGTGCACCGCGACCTCGACCTGGCGTTGCGCGCCGCCCGCGACCTTTCCGGGCCGACGCTTTCCGAGTTCTGGATCGACGACACCGACGGCTACCAGCGCGTCGTCGAGTTCCTCGACCGCGTGCAGCCCGAGCTGACGTCCAAGGTCAAGCTCTACCGCCGCCAGCTCGACATCTTCGACGCGTTCGGCATCGCCGCCGAGCTCGACCAGGCGCTGCAACCGAAGGTCTGGCTGCGCTCCGGCGGCTCGCTGGTGATCGAACAGACCGAGGCGCTGGTGGCGATCGACGTCAACACCGGCCGCTACGTCGGCGGCGCCGACCTCGAGGACACCGTGTTCCGCATCAACGTCGAGGCGGCGCGCGAGGTGGCGCGGCAGCTCCGGCTGCGCAACCTCGGCGGGATCGTCGTCGTGGACTTCATCGACATGGAGGACGAGACGCACCGCGAGGCGCTGCTTGCGGAGTTCACCACCGCCCTTGCGCGCGACCGCGCCCGATCGCTCGCCGGCCCGGTCGGGCCGTTCGGCCTGGTCCAGCTCACTCGCAAGCGCACCGAGCGGTCGCTCGAGCGCGCCCTCACGCAGCCCTGCCCGACGTGCGAGGGGCTCGGGCGCGTCAAGTCGCCGGAGACCGTGTGCCTGGAGATCCGGCGCGCGCTGCTGCGCGAAGCCGGCGGCGGCGAGGCGATCGAGTTCGCCGTGCGCGCCCACCCCGAGGTAGTGCGCATGCTCTCGGGCGAGCTGCGCGGCATCCTCGTCGAGCTCAGGGAGCGCCACGGCCTGACCGTCCGGACGCTCGAAGCCCCCGACTTCCACCCCGCCCGCTTCGAGGTCGATTAGTTTTCGCGCCGGGCGGCCGGCTTGCGTGCCCCCGGACCCCGGAGTAGACTCTCGCGGCCACTGCGGAGAGGTGCTGGAGTGGCCGATCAGGGCTGCCTGCTAAGCAGTTGTCCGGGGTAAACCCGGACCGGGGGTTCGAATCCCCCCCTCTCCGCCAACCCCCCACCCACCCAGTTGACAGTTGACAGATGTCCCCCACCCGTCCTGGGCTCCGGGTACAGGGCACAGGACACAGAAGAGATGTCATCTGGGGTTCGTCGTTGGAAGGATAGCCGCTACCAAGGCCGATTCGTCGTTCCCGCGAACGCGGGAACCCAGTCACGGGCTCACGAGGACCACGGCGTGGATCCCCGCATTCGCGGGGATGACGGATCAGAACGTAGAAAGACTAGGCTCTGCACTCCGAAACGGACAGGCGGGTGCTCGGGCGCCCCGAACGTGGGGATTGCCCTGGGATGCACCGGTCATCTCAGCCCTGCTTCTGCTCGATCTTCGCCCAGGCGTCGCGCAAGGTGACGGTGCGGTTGAACACGAGCTTCCCCGCGGCCGAGTCGGGGTCCACGCAGAAGTAGCCGAGGCGCTCGAACTGGAAGCGCTCCTCGGACGCCGCGCCGGCGAGCGAGGCCTCGACCCAGCAGTTGTCGAGGACCTCGAGCGAGTCGGGGTTGATGTTGGACTTCCAGTCCTGCCCTTCCTCGACGTCGCCGGCGTCGGGCTTGGTGAGCAGGCGGTCGTACAGCCGCACCTCGGCCGGCACGGCGTGGTCCGCCGAGAGCCAGTGCATCGTCGCCTTGACCTTGCGGCCGTCGGGCGTCGCGCCGCCGCGCGTCGCGGGGTCGTAGGCGGCCCGCACCTCGACGACGTGGCCCGCGGCGTCCTTGACGACGCCGGTGCAACGCACCAGGTACGCGGAACGCAGGCGCACTTCGTTGCCAGGGGAGAGGCGGAAGTACTTGGGCGGCGGCGTCTCGCGGAAGTCGTCGTGCTCGATCCAAAGTACCCGCGAAAACGGGACGCTGCGGGTGCCCGCCGCCGGGTCCTCCGGGTTGTTCGAGACCTCGAATTCCTCCACCTGCCCCTCGGGGTAGTTCTCGATCACGAGCTTCAGCGGCCGCAGCACGGCGAACTTCCGCGGCGCGCGGCGGTTCAGGTCCTCGCGCAGGCAGTGCTCGAGGAGCTGCACGTCCACCACGCTGTCGCGCTTGGCGACGCCGATGCGGTCGGCGAAGTCGCGGATCGCCTCCGGGGTGAAACCGCGCCGCCGCAGCCCCGAGATCGTCGGCATGCGCGGGTCGTCCCAACCGGAGACGACGCCCTCCTGGACGAGCTGCAGCAGCTTGCGCTTCGACATCACCGTGTAGGTCAGGTTGAGCCGGGCGAACTCGATCTGGCGCGGGTGCGGTTCGGGCAGCTCGCACTCGTCGATCACCCAGTCGTAGAACGGCCGGTGGTCCTCGAACTCGAGCGTGCAGATCGAGTGGGTGATCCCCTCGATCGCGTCTTCGAGCGGGTGGGCGTAGTCGTACATCGGGTAGATGCACCACGCCGCGCCGGCGTGCGGGTGCGGCGCGTGCAGGATCCGGTAGATCACCGGGTCGCGCATGTTGATGTTTCCCGACCCCATGTCGATCCTCGCCCGCAGCGTGCGCGCGCCGTCGGGGAACTCGCCCGCCCGCATCCTGCGGAACAGGTCGAGGCTCTGGGCGGCCGGGCGGTCCCGGTGCTCGCACGCCCGTCCCGGCTCGGTGAGCGTGCCGCGCCGTTGCCGCACCTCCTCCGCCGAGCAGTCGCAGACGTACGCCCTTCCCTTTTCGATCAACTTCTCGCCCCAGACGTACATCCGCTCGAAGTAGTCGGACGCGAAATAGAGGTGCGTCCCCCAGTCGAACCCGAGCCAGCGCACGTCGCGCTCGATCGACTCGATATACTCCTGCTCCTCCTTCGTCGGGTTGGTATCGTCGTAACGCAGGTGGCAGCGCCCGCCGAACTGCGCGGCGATCCCGAAGTTGAGACAGATCGACTTGGCGTGGCCGATGTGCAGGTAGCCGTTCGGCTCCGGCGGAAACCGGGTGACAACCGTTGCGTGCTTCCCGCTCTTGCGGTCGGAGGCGACGATCTCGCGGATGAAGTCGAGCGTCGCGGGGGAGTCGGTGAGATCCATGGGCTTACACCCCTTCCGGCGCGGGCGCGCGCCCCGGGTCGGCCTTCACACCCTGGAGCGTCTCGACCGCGCGGCGCAGGCGGCGCCGGCACACCTCGCGTCCGAGCACCTCCATCGTCTCGAACAGCGGCGGCGTCGCGGCCTTCCCGGTGACGGCAATGCGCACCGGCATGAACAGGTCGCCGCTCTTCCACCCAGCCGCGTCGGCGAACGCGCGCATCTCGGCCTCCAGGCGCGCCGCCTCCCAGTCAAGGAGAGGGTCGAGCCGGTCCTCGAGCAGCCGCGCGAGGGCTTCGGCGGTTTCACTTGCCGTGCGCTTCTTGCCGACGAGCTTGACCCGCGCCTCGGCGTCGTACTCGATCTCGCCGACGAAGAAGAAGCGCGCGTACTCGACGAAATCCTCGAGCTTCTCGACGCGCTCGTGGGCGAGCGTGAGCACCTTCGTGAGGTGGTCGTCGCTCAGGATGTCGGCGCGCAGCTTGGCGAGGAGGTCGGGCACCGCGAGAGCGCGGATGTACTTGCCGTTCATCCAGGTGAGCTTTTCGACGTCGAACACCGGGCCGCCCAAGGTGATGTCCTTGATGTCGAAGCTCGCGATGAACTCCGCGAGCGAGAACTCTTCGCGGTCCGCCGAGATCGCCCAACCCATCAGGGCGAGGTAGTTGAGCATCGCCTCGGGGAGGTAGCCGGCGCGCCGGTAGAAGTTCAGGGACACCGGGTTCTTGCGCTTGGAGATCTTTGACTTGTCGGCGTTGCGCAGCAGCGGCAGGTGGCAGAACACCGGCTCTTCCCAGCCGAACGCGCGGTAGAGCTGCGCGTGCTTCGGCAGGGAGGAGATCCACTCCTCGGCGCGGATCACGTGCGTGATCCTCATCAGGTGGTCGTCCACCACGTTGGCGAGGTGGTACGTGGGGTAGCCGTCGCTCTTGAGCAGCACCTGGTCGTCGACTAGGCGGTTGTCGATGCGGATCTCGCCGCGCAGCAGGTCGGCGACGGTGGTCTCGCCCTCGCGCGGCATCGCCAGCCGGATCACGTGCGGCTCCCCCGCCGCCCGCCGCCTCGCCGCCTCGGCGGGCGCGAGCGCGCGGCAGTGGCCGTCGTAGCCGAGCGCGTGCGCGACCTTGAGCCGGCGCTGCTCCTCGCGCAGGGCGTCGAGGCGCTCCCTGGTGCAGAAGCACGGGTACGCCGCGCCCCTGGCGACGAGCTGCTCGGCGTGGTCGCGGTAGATCGCGAAGCGCTCGGTCTGGCGGTACGGCCCGTGCGGACCGCCGACATCGGGCCCCTCGTCCCACGCCAGGCCCAGCCAGCGCAGTGACTCGAAGATCATGCGCTCGGAGGTCGGGTTCGAGCGCTCGCGGTCGGTGTCCTCGATGCGCAGGATGAACTGCCCGCCGTTCTTCTTCGCCCAGGCGTAGTTGAACAGCGCCACGTACGCCGTCCCGACGTGCGGGTCGCCGGTCGGGCTGGGAGCGATTCGCGTTCTCACCACGTTGGCCATCGTCGAGTGTCCACCTTTGCTCGTGCCGGAGCGTACGCCCCGGCAACGCGAGTCTACCAGCCGCCGCCCGGGGCCGGGACGCGCGGCTGCCGAGCGGGAGGATGGGGCCTGCGAGCGGCGGGGCGCCGGCCCGCCGAAGTTGACACCGCTCAGGGTTGGCCTACAATTGCCGTCCCAGCGTTGCTGGGGAGTCGTCCAATGGCAGGACACGTGGCTCTGGACCACGGTATTGGGGTTCGAATCCCTGCTCCCCAGCCAATCGAAAAGCATTGTCCCACCTACAATTCAAGGCTTCCTTGCTTGGTGAGACACGTCTCATCTACGTCCTGGGTCGTACCTGGGTCGTACGCCGACGGAAGGAACCAAATCTGAAGTGAGTGCCAAACCTCATCCCTCGCTCGGCCGAGACATGGGCCAAGGCCAGCAGCGAACTCCTTCACGCCGCCCACGCGGTCTGCCATTTCTCACCGTATCAGCGGCTCGATCTTGACGTGTCTGGCGGTGGGTCCCACACTCGGGTAGCTGTTCTGGTGGTGTGCGGCGAGAGGAGAGGACCATGACGCGGCACGCAGGTGTGATGCTCGGGATGCTGTTCCTTGCGCATGTAGCGGCGGCGGAGTTCACCCAGCAAGGGGCGAAGCTGGTTGGTACTGGTGGCATCGGTCCCGTAGAAGGCACCGGTTCCTCGGTAACGATCTCGGCGGATGGGAACACCGCAATCATCGGTGGGCCGAATGACAACGGTTTTATCGGCGCCGCCTGGGTCTTCACACGAAGCGGCGGGGTGTGGACGCAACAGGGCGACAAGCTGGTCGGAACCGGCGCCATCGAGGCCCCTAATTATTACGGGGTCTATCAGGGCTCATCGGTGGCGATCTCCGCAGATGGGAACACCGCCATCCTCGGCGGGCCCGGGGACAACTCCAATGCCGGCGCCGCTTGGGTCTTCACGCGAAGCGGGGGGGTGTGGTCGCAGCAAGGCAGCAAACTGGTCGGCACGGGTGTCGGCCTGGGGGGTGCCAAGCAGGGTAACTCGGTGGCGATTTCCGCCGACGGCAACATCGCCATCGTGGGCGGACCCGGCGACAACGAGACTAGCGGTGCCGCGTGGGTGTTCACCCGCAGCGGCGGGGTGTGGACGCAGCAGGGGAGCAAGCTCGTCGGCTCGGGCATCGCGGGGGGCGCCGCCGACCAGGGCACCTCGGTGGCGATCTCGGGGGATGGGAACACCGCAATAATCGGTGGGCCGTATGACAACTTGTTTACCGGCGCCGCTTGGATCTTCACGCGAAGCGGGGGGGTGTGGACGCAGCAGGGCGACAAGCTGGTTGGCACGGGCGCTGTCGCGGACGCCCCTCAGGGCCGCTCCGTTGCGATCTCGGCAGACGGCAACACTGCCATCGTCGGCGGATACTTCGAGACCTCCCCAAACCCCGGAGTCGGCGCCGCATGGGTGTACACGCGAAGCGGGGGGGTGTGGTCGCAGCAGGGCAGCACGCTGGTCGGCACCGGCGCCAGCGGACCTGCCCAGCAGGGTCAGTCGGTGGCGATGTCGGCGGACGGCAACATCGCCATCGTGGGCGGACCCGGCGACAGCCCTGCCGGCGCCGCATGGATGTACACCCGCACCGCAGGGGTGTGGTCCCAGCAAGGTAACAAGGTGGTCGGCACGGGCACCGTCAACGCTGTCCAGCAGGGTACCTCGGTGGCGATCTCGGCGGATGGGAACACCGCCATCGTCGGCGGACCCGGGGATGGTTCGAATGATGGCGGCGCGTGGGTGTTCGTCGCCAATGGTTGCGCGGTGCCCTCGGTGGTCGTCGGCCAGCCGCAAAGCCAGAGTATCCAAAGCGGGCAGCCCGCAACGCTCTCCGTGGCCGCGTCAGGCATGACGCCGCTCTACTACCAGTGGTACCAAGGCCTATCCGGTGACACGTCAAAACCAGTCGGGACCAACTCAAGCTCGTTCACCACGCCGGCGCTGACGAGTGCTACGGGTTACTGGGTGCGGGTCTTCAATGCCTGTGGCACTTCCGACTCCGCCACGGCGGTCATCACGCTAGGCGGTTGCGTCTCGTCTTCGATCACTTCGCAGCCGCAGAGCCAGAGCGTTCAAACCGGGCAGGCCGCCACGCTCTCCGTGACCGTGGCAGGCACGGCGCCGCTCTACTACCAGTGGTACCAGGGGTCATCAGGGGACACGTCGAATCCAGTCGGGACCAACGCAAGCTCGTTCACCACCCCGCCGCTGACGAGCGCCACGAGTTACTGGGTGAGGGTCTTCAACGCCTGCGGCACTTCCGACTCCGCCGCGGCGATCATCACGGTAGGCGGTTGCACGTCGCCTTCGATCACTTCCCAGCCGCAGAGCCAGAGCGTTCAAACCGGGCAGACCGCCACGCTCTCAGTGACGGCCACAGGCACGGCGCCGTTCTCCTACCAGTGGTACCAGGGCGTATCTGGTGACGCGTCGAACCCGGTTGGGACCAACGCGAGCAGCTTCACCACGTCGGCGCTGACGAGCACCACGAGCTTCTGGGTGCGGGTGAGCAACTCATGCGGACATGCCGACTCCGCGGCGGCGACGATCACGCTGGGATCGGCCTTTGCCTACCTCACCTGGGTGCCGGTGGCGAGCCACACGAGCGGCCTCAACAACAGCCAGTGGCGCAGCGACCTCGGCTTGCTCAACACCGGCAGCGTCACGGCCAACGTGCAGATCGAGTTCTTCGGTAGCAGTGTCGTGAGCAGCACGACCTACGTGCCGCCGGGTGTGCAGTCAGTCCTGACCGACCTGGTCGGGCAGCTTGGCGCCAGTGGGTCAGGAGCCATCGAGATCCTCTCCGACCAGGCACTCAAGGTCACGACGCGGACGTACAATCAGGTCCCGTCGGACGCGAGCTGCTACCCCAACGGCACGCAGGGGCAGAACTACCCGGCGGTGGCCACGAGCGACGGGCTGGGTCCGGGGCAGAGCGCGTACCTCGCGGGACTCAGCGAGGACGCCTCGTACCGTTGCAACATCGGGTTGGTCAACACGGGAACCGCAAGTGCGACGGCGCTGGTGGAGCTCTACAACGGGGCGGGGACCAAGCTCGGCGATTACCCGGTGGCGTTGGCTGCGGGGCAATGGGCACAGCCGACGCAGCCGTTCTTGAACGTGGCGCACCAGACGGCGATGGACCGCGGGTACGCCAAGATCACGGTGCAGTCGGGATCGGGGGTGTTCGCCTTCGCCTCGGTGATCGACAACATCACCAACGACCCGACCCTCGTGACGATGCAGCGGTAGGTGAGCCGCATGACGTACTGTCACTGGACCACGGTATTGGGGTTCGAATCCCTGCTCCCCAGCCAATCGCAACCCGGAACGCCCGACGTGGTCGCAACGGATCCGCCGGACGAGACTGCCTCCGTCCTCGGGGCACGGTCGCGATCGAGGGAGGACGGGACGATCGACGGGCCGACCGTGAGACCGAAGCGTGGGTTTGCGAGTTGGCTCGCGCTGGCCGTCGTTGCGGCGGCGAGCCGGGTCGTGGACAAGATCACGGCTGGCGGCAACTACGGCTATCTGCTCGACCTGTATGGCGGCAAGCTACGGCTCCTCGTCGATTCCGGTCGGCCTCAGCGGCGCGACCGCCCTGCAGGCCAACACGACGTACCATGTCGCCGGCACGTTCGACGGCACCACGATGACGGTGTACGTCAACGGGTCGAACGACGGTTCCGTGCCCTACAGCGGGACGATCCCGGCCTCCTCTCCGGTCGCGCTCGCCGCGCTCGCGCTTCTCACCGGCGCCGCCAGCCGAGGGGCGCCACCGCGAGAAGTGGGCCGGATGTCAGAACGCGGCGGCTGCTCCGGCTGCGTTCTGCGTCCAGAACTCCTGCGTCGGACTGAGCCCGTAGCCCCAGACTGCCACGATCGTCCCCGCCGGCGAGTAGACGAAGTCGAGGGTGCGGCTGCTGCGCGCGGCAACGCCGCCGAGGCGAAGGGGCGGCAGTTGCAGCCGCCGCGCGTCGACCAGCGCCTGCTTGCGCCACGGGTCCCTCCCCTGTAACGCCTCGACCCCAAGCACCTTGCCCGAAGCGGCGACCACCGCGCGGACGACGACGCGCAACGGCGCCTGAGTCTGAGCGTTCGCAGGCCAGTGGACCGAGGTCGCCGCGATCCGGCGCGGTTCCAGGAGTTCCCAAGTAAGGGTGTTCATCGTGTTCTCGCGCGTCACTCGATCCGGGTACGTCTTCTCTGCGAACGCCGCGATAGCAGGAGGGATCGGCCGCGGGCGCGCCGCTGCCCGTCGCGCCAGCGCCTCGTAGCGGAGTGCCTTCTCCATTCGACCTGCCGTCGCCTCCAGGTCCGCGAGATGTTCCGCGACCCGGTACGAAAGCGAGATGGCGAAGGCTTCTTCGAACGACGCGCGTGCCTTGTCGGCGTGTCCTTGCTTGGCCCAGGCCTGGCCCACCCGGTCGAGGTCCGCCGCAAGCCCTGCCAACATCGCAACCTGATCGAAGGCGGTGTCCGGCGTCTCCGAGGCCTCAACCTTCCCCCTGTACGCCAAGATGTCGCGCCGCGCTTGCGCCTCGGCATCCTCAAGGCTCATCGCCCCCAAGTCTCCGATGTTCGCGGCAACTCCCGGCTGCTCGATCGCGATGCTCGTGAGCTGCTCCTCCCTCACCTGTGGGGCGTCGGTCATCTGCGCGAACTCATCAAGCGCCGCCCGCGCCGCAGCCGTGTCGCCGATCTCCCATAGAGAGTGCTCGAGCTGGGCGGTGACGAGCCGCTTGTCCGTGAGCGCCCTCTGTGCACGCTTGAGGACCTCGACCGCGTCCTTGAAGCGGTAGGTGTCATGGAGCAGGCGTCCCAGGTTGAACAGGGCGTACTGGTCGAACGGGTTGATCGCAAGCTGGGAGCGAAACGCGTCGGCCGCCTCGCGATAGCGCTGTTGGTGCCGCAGCGCCTCGCCAAGGTTATTGAAGGCCCACTGGTCCAGGCTATTGACCGCAACTTGCTTGCGGAAAGCGGCCTCTGCCTCCGGCCAGCGGCGCAACCCAAGGTACGCCCGCCCGAGGTTGTTCCACGCGAACTTCTGTTGCGGGTCCTTGGCGACCGCCTGGAGCAGCGCCACGCGGGCCGCCTCGAAATCGCGGTTATCGATCGCCTTGGCGCCGATGGTGTTGAGGTCATCGGCCGAGAGCGCAGCCAGGCTCTTGGCGGATGCCTCCCCGGATGACGGAGGTCGAAAGACGACTTGCTGGTGGATATCGTCATCCACAACCTTCTCGAGCGTGGCCCAGGCGGTGGCCACGGCAGCTGGCTTGGCGGCCGCCTGTCGCTCGAAGACGCGCCGAGCGATCAGATGTCCGCCGCGGATCTCATAGGTCGCGTCGTACGAAAGCGCCGACCTCGGCGTGTGGACGGCGATCGGCAGCTCGACGGCGTACCCCGCGGGCAAGGCGATGTCAATGCTCTCAACGACCTGCCCAAGTTGGGCGCTGGCCCGGCGCCTCTCTTCACGCACGCTCTGCTCCCCCGCCTGCTTGCCGGCCGATGACCCCCGGGCGGGCGCCGTGCTCGCCACATCCGGCGCCGCCCAGGCCACCAGCGAGGGCAGCGATGGTGAGGATTGCGCCGCCAGCGGGTTGACGTAGTCGGCGCTCGTCGCTTGGTACGTGATCGTGAAAGGCTTGTCGAGCTCGAGCGGATCGGAGGAAGTGACTTGCTCGGCCTCGGACCCGCTGAGCTGCGAGGCAGCACTGGCCTTGCCGAGGTTGGTCGTGGCGTCTCCTCCGCCGGCACGGACGAAGAGACGCCACGGGAGTTGCGCCTCCCCGTGCAGGCCGATCGTTGTGGTGTAGGCGAGCTTCCCTGCCGCGCTCAGGGTCCCCGTGACCGTGATCTCCATTCGACTCTCGGAGGCAGAGACTGGCGGAACCGTCACCAACGCCGATTGCGCCCGCCCGATCAGGAGCGCCTGGCTCCCGCGTAGCGCAGGGAAGAGCTGGCCCATGCGCGCGACCTCCAGGCTGGGATCGGTCCAGATCTGCTGGTTCCCGAGCGTGACCACCATGACGATGTGATCGAACTCGCTCGGGATCGGCACCTGCGGATGGCGAAGCTCATCCGCCACCGACACCAGCGCCGGCTGCCCCTCGACCCCGACGCTGGCGAGCATGGCCGCAAACAACGCCACCTTGTCCTTGCAGTCGCCGTAGCCGTTGGCGACGATATCGTCCACCTGGTGGGGTTGGAAACCGTTCGCTCCCAGCCCGATATCCAGGTAACGCACCGACTTTGACACCCACGAATACAGCGCCTCAGCCTTCTCCTGGTCTGACTTCGCGCTGGCCGTGAGCTGACGCGCCTTATCCTGCGCCTTCTCGGAGCGGGCCGCAGCGTCTCTCTGCAGGCGCAGGAACCAGTCTCCAAGTTGCTGCCAGGTGGTGAACGTGCTGACGGCGAATGTCGCCGTAGGCTCGACGCGCACGGCCGCGGCGGGTGGCGGGGCCAGGGTCCAGCGGTAGACCCGCCGACCTCCACCGGTCTTGACCTCCGGCGGCGTGTCGGGGTCCGACCAGAACGCGACGCTTCGATCGCCCGGAAGATCGAGCACGACGGTCTCAGGGCCGACACGGTTCAAGAGCCACGGGGAGTGCTCGGCCCAAAACTCTCCCTTGGCGATCGGTATCTTGATGATGCGCGTGGCGGCGACCTCGAGGCTGTCGCCGACCTCGAGACTTACGGCCGGGAGGATCTTGTACGCCACCTGCACGCCATTGCCTACTGGCGCCGTTCCTGCGAGGGTGTTGGCCTGATCGGCCAGAATCGTCTTCCCGTCGGGTTTCACCGTGCAAACCCGCTCGATGCGGAGATCCTCATGGAGCTGGTCATACGTCCATGGGAGCCGCCCGAGGGCGTCGCGCCCGGCAGCGGTCAACGCCTTGAACCGGAACTCGCTGTGGACCGAGCCGGTGCCGTCGTTCTCGAACCGGTATTCTGTCGCCCGGCTCTCGACGGCGACATCGGCGCCGACGCCAGCCTTGGCGGCAGGTGTGGCCGACTGGGCCATCACCACGGGAGCCAACAGCAAGCCCACGGTTGCGAGCCACCCAACGCTGCGTCGCACGGCACGCTGCCGCATCGTCAATCTCCAATCGCCGCTGCGTCGCCAGCAACACGGCCGCGACCGTTGCATGACCCGCTTCATAATTCGTGATCCTAGCACCGCGGCGGCATGTCCGCCGCTAGTGGCCGACAGGGTGTTCGCTATCCTGGAGTCGACGTGGCGTCTGGGCAAACGGAAGGGGGCGTGCGATGACGACAAGGCAGAGCCAGTGCTGGATCCTCACTGGGTATCCCGAGGGTTTGCCGGACGCGACGACGTTCCGGCTGGAGTCGCGGCCGCTGCCCGAGCCGGCCGCGGGCGAGGTGAGCCTCGAGGCGCTCTACCTTTCGGTGGACCCGTACATGCGCGGGCGGATGAGCCCGGTCAAGAGCTACGTCGCCCCCCTCCAGCCCGGCGACGTCATCGCGGGCGCGGCGGTGGCCCGTGTGACGGAGTCCAAACACCCCGACTTCGTCGCCGGCGACCTCGTGCTGGCCCCGCTGGGCTGGCGGACGGCGGGCGTGCTCGCGGGCGCCTCGCTGCAGAAGTTGGCATTGCCGGTGGAGCGGGCCTCCCTCGCCCTCGGCGCCCTCGGCATGCCCGGCCTCACGGCTTACTTCGGCCTGCTCGACGTCGGGCGGCCCAAGCCGGGCGAGACCGTGCTCGTCTCCGGGGCGGCCGGCGCGGTGGGCTCCCTCGTGGGCCAGATCGCCCGTCTGATGGGGTGCCGCGTCGTGGGGGTGGCGGGGAGCGAGGAGAAGGTGCGCTGGCTCACCGAGGAACTCGGTTTCCACGCGGCGCTGAACTACAAGGCCCATGAGGACCTGCGCGAGGCGCTCGCCCCCCTCTGCCCCGACGGGGTGGACGTCTACTTCGACAACGTCGGGGGGGCGGTGAGCGATGCGGCCCTCGGCCTGATCAACCTGAGAGCCCGCCTGGTGATCTGCGGCCAGATCGCCCAGTACAACGCCAAGAACCCGCCCCGCGGCCCTCGCCCGTTCGCCACACTCCTCGTCCGCCGCGCCCGCGCCGAGGGCTTCATCGTCTTCGATTTCAAGGAGCGCTTCCCCGAGGCGCAGCGGCGGCTCTCGACCTGGGTCGATGATGGGCGCCTACGCGTCCGCGAAACGGTGATCGAGGGGTTCGAGAACGTCCCCAAGGCTTTCCTGGGGCTGTTCACCGGCCAGAACACGGGGAAGATGGTTGCGAAGCTGTAGGACGCCCAGTCCGCCCGCCCGCGGGCGAGCGGCCGCCGGACGTTCTCAGCGTTGCGACACGGCACGGCGCCCACCGGCGGGTCGGGCAGCCGCCGGCCGCTGGCGGTCGGCCGCCTCGCACCCCCAGAACGGGTAGAAGCAGTACCACTGCTCGGGGTACTGCCCGATCCGGCGCTCGAGGATCCCGGCCCAGGTCTTCATCGCGGCGCGGGCGCGTTCCTCGACCCCGTCGGCGCCGTCGAGGTCGAGCGGCGGTTCGTAGATCACGTGGAACGTCCGTTCGGGGGTGAGCAGGAAGAACGTCGGGACGATGAGCGCGCCCGAACGCGCGGCAAGCAGGAAGGGCCCCGGCGGCAAGCTGGCGGTGGCGCCGAAGAACTCCACCGGCCACCCCTGGTCGTTGAAGTCGCGGTCGCCGTGCGCGGCGACGACGCCGCCCGCCTGGAGGATGCGCAGCGCCGGGACGACCGAAAACGGCGAGGCGTCCACCGGGATGCCGTGGACGTTGCCGCGCAGGCGGGCTTTGGTGCGGAACTCCTCGGCGGTCGCGAAACGGTCGCGCCAGTACAGGACGTGAACCGGCTCGAAGTGCGTGCCCATCGCCACCGCGCCCACCTCGGGGTTGCCCATGTGGGCGGAGAGCAGCAACGTGCCGCGCCCTGAACTCCGCGCCGCGGTGAAGTGCGCCTCGCCCTCGACCGCGACGATGTGCGCATCGAGCGCCTCCGGAGACAACTGCGACCAGCGGAAGAAGTCGATCCAGTGGTACGCGTGCTCGTACCCCATCCGCCACGCCACGCGGCGCACCTCAGGGTGGTCCGGAGTTAGCCCCAGGATGCGCGCGTAGTTCGCCTTGATCGCGCGCAGGTACTTCGGCCGCACCAGGTTGAACGGCAGCATCACGAGGTCGCGCGCCATCCAGTACATGAGGCCGAGCGGCCAGCGGATCGAGGCCCAGACCAAGAGCGGGATCGTGACGCCGAAGTAGAGGCGGTAGAACGCTTGCAGGATGCGGGGAGATCCCGCCATCTTGGACTGCATCGGCGTGGATTCTAGCAGCCGGGAGGGAACCCGGGCAGGAACATGAGGACGATCCCTCCCTCCACCCGCACCTCGATCTGTCCGCCATCGGCGACGTTCGAGACGCTGGTGCGCCCCGCGAGGTCCAGCGGCCCCCCGTCGAGTTCCCAACGCAACCCCTGCGTCCACACCCGCTCGCAGCGGCCGAGCGGCATCAGCGAGACCGTCGCCCCGGCCGCGGCCGCGGTGGTGAACGCGTCGCTGACCGCGACGATCCGGTGCTCCTCGTCGAGCAGCTCGACCGCGCCGCGGCCCGCCCAACGCCCGAGGAGGGCGAGGTTCTCGATGGCGTGGTCGAGCCTGCCGCCGGTCGCGGCGAGGACGGTCACCCTTTCCGCGCCCCGTTCGTCGAAAGCGTAGGCGAGGGTCTTGTGGAGATCGGTGGATTCCTGATCGGGGCGCGCCACTATCCGGTCCTCTCCCACCCAACGACGCACGCCGGGACGGATCGAGTCGAGGTCGCCCACCACCGTGGCCGGGCGCACGCCGATGCGCGCCAGGTGGTTGGCGCCGCCGTCGGCCGCCAGTACGAGCGCCGAGCGCCGCACGAGCGTCACGAACTCCTCGCGCCAGCGCCACGGCGCGTTCGCCACGACAAGCGCGTCCCGCATTGGCCCATGCTACACTTTCGCCCGTTCCCCGAGTGCCCAGGCACTGCTCGTGCAATTGAACCGCCTCCTCCAGGGCGTCCCGGGGATGATGGAGGGCCGCGATGTCTTCTCACAGCCCGACCAAGGCTCGGGAGGTCATGGTCGTCGGCGGCGACGTCGTCGTGGTGTGGGCCGACGGCCACGAGTCGTACTACCCCGGCGCGGAGTTGCGCCGGGCCTGCACCTGCGCCGAGTGCAAGGGGGAGGGCCACCTCTTCGGCCGGGCGACGCTGCCGACGTTGAAGCCGCTCGGCCCCGAGGCGTTCGTGCCCGTCGCGGTCGGCCTCGTCGGCAATTACGGTCTCCAGGTCACCTGGGGCGACGGCCACGACTACGGCATCTACACCCTCGCCGAGCTGCGCGCCGCCTGCCCGTGCGACGGGTGCCGCGCCGGAGCTGCGCCGGCTCACTAGGCCGGCGTTCGCCGGCGGTCGCGCACGACTAGAATGCGCGGGTGGACGAACCGCGCACCCTCACCGTTGACGGCGTCGCGCTCACGCTGGTCGTCGAGCGCAAGCGGGTCAAGAACCTCAACGCGCGGCTGCGCGGTTCGACGATCAGCTTGAGCGTCCCCTACCACGCAACCAGGAGCGAGATCGACGCCGCCATTCCCGACCTGGCGCGCACCCTGCTCCGGCGGGCGCGCGCCCGCCAGGTCAACGGCGAGGAGGACGCCCTCGCGCTCGCCCGACGCGTCGCCGCCCGCTTCCCGCAGCCGCCCGAGGTGCACGGGGTCGCGTTTGTCACCACCCAGCGCAGCCAGTGGGGAAGCTACTCGCCGTCGAGCCGGACGATCCGGCTCAACGCCGTGCTACGCCCGATGCCGCGCTGGGTGCTGGAGGCGGTCGTGGCGCACGAACTCGCGCACGCGTTCCACCTCGATCACTCGGAGGCGTTCAGGGCGCTGCTGCAGCGCGTCTGCCCGGGCACCGACCGCGCCGACGCGTTCCTCGCTGGCGTGAGCTGGCTGGCGGGGAACTGGGAGCGGCTCCACCCCGTGGAACGGGCGCTCCTCCACCGCCCGGGGGAAGAACCCGACTAGCCCCGGCCGGGCGTCCACACCGAGCGGGCGCGGGCGATCTCGCGGCCGTCGCCGGCGCGCACGAGGGTGTGGCGAAACGTGGCCGGCGCGTCCGGCTCGCGCTGCGCCCGCACCCCGATCGTGTCGCCGTGATGGGCCTCGGCGCGGAATTCGATCTCGAGCGCGCTGAAGGTCGCGCCGAGCACGATCTCCTCCGGGAGCGCCTCGAGCGCCCAGGCGATCACGCTCACGTTGTTGGCGTGATGATTCATGTCGAGGTCGGCGAAGCGCACCTCGACCGCGGTCTCGGAATCCGGGCTTTCGGCCTTGGGCAGCCGGTCGAACGGGTCGTCGAGCACCCGCCCCGGCGCGTTGCGCGCAATCGCCTCGACCTCCGCGAGCGACCGCAGCGGCCGGTGCGTCGCGAGGTCCAGCAGCAGCCAGCCGGTGGTCGCGATCCCCAGCTCCCGTCCGTCCCCGCCCGCGATGCGAAACTCGCGCAGGGCGAACAGTCTGTGCACCCCGGCCGGCCACGTCGTGACTTGCACCTCGTCCCGCCACCGCGGCAGCTCGGCAAGGCACAGGTGCAGCCTGGACAGCACCCATGTCCGCCCCTGCGCCTGCAGCGTGTCGACCGCCCAACCCAACGCGGTGGCGTGGTTCCCGGCGGTCTCCTGGAGCCAGTTGCACACCGCCGGCAGCGTCGCCCGCCCGTCGGCGCCGACCTCGTACGCCCGCACCCTGGAGGAATCCGTCCACACCGCCGGCCCGTCCGTCACCTTCGCACCCCCAAGCACCCGGATGATACCCGGTCCGCGCGCCGCCGGGACCGGAAGAGGCGTGGTCAGTGGTCCGTGGTTCGACCGGCGGCGCCGGCCGCAGGCCGCGCGCCCTTGAGCGCCTCCGAGGACGAGCAGCTCAACGATAGGCAGGGCCTCACAGCTTGCGGCGTGTAGCCGCGCCGCCGCCGTTGGGCCTATCGCAAGGCGCGCGACCCCCGCCGCACCGGAGTGTGGCCGGAGGCCACATGAGCATGCGAGCGGGGCGAGCGCAACGCCCGGCGAGACGCGGCTCCGCCGCGGCTCGCGGGGGGCACGGGGGGCAAGAGCGGCCGGGCGGTTGGGTAGAGCGGCCGCGGGCCCCCCGCCCGGATAGATGGCCCGACGCCGGCGGCTCTCGCTAGTAGGCGTGACGGTGGCGCCAGAACCGCAGCATCGTCAACCACAAAATCTTGAAATCCAGCCCCAGCGTCCAGTTGTCGATGTAGTACAGGTCGAACGCGATCCGCTTCCGGATCGAGCTCTGGCCGCGCAGGTCGTGCACCTGCGCCCAGCCGGTGATCCCGGCGCGGACGCGGTGGCGCGACATGTACTCCGGGTAGCGCTCGCGGAAGCGCGCCACAAACTCGGGCCGCTCCGGACGCGGCCCCACGAGCGACATCTCGCCGCGGACGACGTTGACGAGCTGCGGCAACTCGTCGAGCGAGAGCCGGCGCAGCCATGTTCCGACCCGGGTCGTGCGCGGGTCGTTGCGGACCGCGAAGCGCGGCCCCGAGTCCGCCTCGGCGTCCGGGATCATCGTGCGGAACTTTATGATCCGAAACGGTTTGCCGTCGAGCCCCATGCGCAGTTGGCGATAGAACACGGCGCCGCGCCCCTCGAGGCCGACGAGCACCGCGATCACGACCAGCAACGGCGACAGGAGCACGAGGGCGAGCGAGCCGAGGACGAGGTCCATGACCCGCTTGACGAGCGTGTTCCAGCCGGCGAGCGGGATCTGCGACAGGTTGATGACCGGGATCCCGTCGAGGTCCTCGACGCCGGCGCGCAGGGCGTAGTACTGCAGCAGGTCGGGCACGACCCGCACCGCGAGCAGCATCGGCTCGGCGCGCTTGAGCAGCCGCACGGTCTTGTGTTGCGCGCCGATCGGCAGCGCCACGTAGAGCTGGTCCACGCGTTGCGACCGGGCGACCTCTTCGATCTCGTCGAGTGTCCCGAGCACCGGTAGGCCTTCGAAGCGGCCGTTGGCCTTCCCCGGGTCGTCGTCGAGGAAACCCGCGACATCGAGGCCGAGCTCCCGGTGCTGAACGAGCTTGGCGGCCACCATACGCCCCAGCTCCCCGGCGCCCGCAACAAGGGCGCGCCGGCGGTTGCGCGAGGACGACCAGACGCGAGCCATCACGCTCCAGAAGGCGACCCGTCCCGCGACCACGAACGCCACGTCGAGCACGGCGAAGATGCCGAGCAGGAGGCGGGAGTAGGTGAAATCGCGGTAGAAGGCGAGGCCGGCGTTGAGGACGAGCATGGAAACGGCGACCGCGATCACGACCGCGAACGCTTCCTCGACGCGCGAGCGCTGCGGCCTGCCCTGCAGCAACCCGCGGAAGTAGAACACGACCGGCCAGATCAGCGTGATGATCGGGAGCAGCGCCACGTACGGCGCGAACGGCGGCACGCCCTTGGTGACCGGATACACCGCGACATCGAAGCGAAGGTGAATGGCGAGGAACAACGCCAGGTAGGTCGCCACAAGGTCTACCGCCACCAGCCCGGTGCGGTTGATGCGCAGCTTCTCGTCGATCATGGCTCCCGGCGCGCCGGCAGGACGCGCTCCAGCAGGTACGCGAAGCGACGGCGGAAACGCTGGCGGGAGAAGCTCTCCGCCCTGGCGTGCAGGTCGCGGGCGTCGAACCGGCGCGCCAGCACCTCCCGGCACGCGGCCGCGAGCGTGCCGACCGAGCCGTCCCCGGCGAGCGCCCCGTGCTCACCGCTGACGACGACGTCGGCGGTGCCGCTCCCCTCCAGGCCGACGACCGGCGTGCCGCAGGCGAGGGCCTCCACGGTCACCATGCCGAAGTCCTCGACGTTGGGGACCAGCAGGAGCGCCGCCGACCGGTACTCGTCGCGCAACCGCTCGCGGGTGACGTGCCCCAGGAATCGCACGCTCGCCGTTGCCTGCCAGGCAAGCGAACGGCGCATCGGCCCCTCGCCGATGACGTGCAACGGCATACCGAGCTGCTTGGCGACCGCGATGCCGACCTCCACCCTCTTGTACGGAACCAGCGCCGCAACCATCAGGAGGTGGGCGCCGTGCTCGCCGGCGGGGGTGAAGAAATCGACGTCCACCGGCGGCGGGATCACCTCGGCATCGCGGCGCCAGTAGCGCTCGATGCGGCGCGCGACGAGGCGCGAGTTGGCGACGAAGTGGTCCACGCGCGCGGCCGAGACCACGTCCCAGGTGCGCAAGTGCTCGAGCTCGCGCCGCAGTAGCGGGCGCAGCGGGGTGGCGAAGCGCCGCACGTAGTCGTCGCTCTGGTCCCACAGGTAGCGCATCGGCGTGTGGCAGTAGCAGA
>PKYI01000017.1 GCA_003133645.1 Acidobacteriota bacterium
CGCACCGCCGATCGGCACCAGCGGCCAGGGCAAGACCCGCCCCGCCAGCCGTTCGAGCTGCGCTGCCCAAGGTCGCACGGCCGGAGTCTAGCATCGGGTCGGCGGACGCGCCGCCCGCGAAAAGGCCGGCCGCCCGGCGGGCGGCCGCTACGGTGCCGTGATAATCTCGAACGCCATGGCGGCGATCTCGGTGGAGTTCACGAAGGTGGGGAAGCGCTTCGGCACGCGGGCGGTGCTCGCGGCGGTGTCGGGCACCCTGCGGCCGGGCGAGGTGCTGGTCGTGGCGGGGCCCAACGGCGCGGGCAAGTCCACCCTCCTGAACATCCTGGCCGGGGTCCTGCGGCCCTCCCGCGGCGACGTCGCCTACCGCCGGGGTGACGAGGAAGTGCCGCGCCGCGAGTGGTTCGAGAACCTCGGGATGGCGTCGCCGGACATGGCGGTCTACGAGGAGCTCTCGGCGATCGAGAACCTCCGGTTCTTCGGCCGCCTGCGCGGCCATGCCCTCGCCGACGGGGCGCTCGCCGAGCTATTGGAGACGCTCGGACTGCCGGTGCGCGAGCACCACCGCGCCGTCGGGACATACTCGTCGGGGATGAAGCAGCGGGTCAAGCTGGCGCAGGCGGCGCTGCACGCGCCGGCGGTCCTGCTGCTCGACGAGCCCTCGTCGAACCTCGACGCGGCCGGGCACGAGGCGGTGGCGGCGCTGGTGGCGCGCTTCCGCGCGCGCGCCGCGGTCGCCGTCGCCACCAACGACCCGCGGGAGATCGCCTGGGGTGATGCGCGCCTCGACCTTGCTCTCTGAGAGCTTCGCCGTCCTCGGCAAGGAGCTCACCGCCGAGCTGCGCAGCCGGGTGGCGCTCAACGCCATCGGACTGTTCGGCCTCACCACGCTGATCGCCGTCGCCTACCAGATCGGCCCGTACCAGATCCAGGAGCAGGACCGCCCGTACCTGCTCTCGGCCCTGCTGTGGATCATCCTGTTCTTCGCCGCCACCTCGGGGGTGTCGCGGGTGTTCGTCAAGGAAGAGGACGCCCACACCGCCAAGACGCTGCGCCTGGCTGCCCGCCCGCTCGCGGTCTTCGCAGGCAAGTACCTGTTCAACTTGATCTTGCTCAGCGCTCTGTTCACCCTCATCGTGCCGCTGTACTGCGCCCTCATGAACTACCGCGTGCGCGGCGTGGCCGGTCTGGCGGTCGTGCTGGCGGCCGGGGCCGTGGCCCTGGCGTCGACCTCGACCATCGTCGCAGCGATCATCGCCCGCGCCTCGGGGTCCACGACGCTATTTGCTATCCTCTCGGTGCCGCTGGTGTTGCCGCTTCTTGTGATGCTCATACAGGGGACGCGGGCGGCGGCGGCTAGCGCCGAGCTGGCGGCCGTCCTCCCGGCTTTGCAGGGGATCGTTTCGCTAGGAGGTGCCGTCTTGACCGTGTCCGTGTACCTTTTTCCGGTGGTGTGGCATGACTGACGACCGCGTGAGAACGGCCCTGCACTGGTTGTTGGGCTGCTGGATGCTGCTGGTGATCGTGGCGGCGTTCTTCTGGGCGCCGTCGGCGCTGGGGTTCAAGGGCGAATCGTCCCGAATCGTCTTCTTCCACGTGCCGCAGGCGTGGGTCGCGGTCCTGGCGTTCTGCGTCAACCTGGTGGCCTCGCTGCGCTACCTGCGCACCCGCGACCCGCTCGACGACGCGCGTGCCGCGGCCGCCGCGAGGCTCGGCTTGGTGTTCTCCCTGCTGGCGACGGTCACCGGATCGATCTTCGCCAACGTGATGTGGAACTCGTTCTGGAACTGGGACCCGCGCGAGGTCTCGATCGCGATCCTGCTGCTCGTCTACGCCGCGTACTTTGCCCTGCGGGAAGCGGTTCCCGACGAGGAGCGGCGCGCCAGCCTCTCGGCGGCGTATGCCATTTTGGCGTTCGTCACGATGCCGTTCCTCGTCTTCGTTGTGCCGCGCATCTACTGGTCGCTGCACCCGGACACGATCATCGGCGCCACCGGCAAGCTCAAACTGCAGATGGAATCGAGGATGCTGCAGACCCTCCTCGCCTCGTTAGTGGGATTTACTGGATTGTTCGTTTGGTTGTACACTCTGGACGTTCGGCTGGCGCGGGTGCGGCTGGCGCGCCGGGAGCGCGAGGAGGTGTGAGCGATGCCAAACGCTGAGAGCTTGATTTGGGTGGCAGCGGTCACGGTGGTGATCTGGCTCGGGATCTTCGCCTACTGCCTCGCCCTCGACCGCCGCGTGCGCCGCCTGGAGGAGGAGCAATGAACCGCAGGGCGGTGTGGACCGTCGCAGGAATTGTGGCGATCGTCGCCTTCGTCGCGTTCGGCGCCGGAGCGTTCAGGTCGAACCTCACGCCGTACGTCAGCTTCCAGCAGGCCCGTTCGACCGCCGACGCGGTGCAGGTCGCGGGCAAGCTGGTGCAGGGCTCCGACCGCTTCGATGCGGCCACCTCCCGCCTGATGTTCAGCATCCAGGACGAACACGGCGACGTCATGAAGGTCGCCTACAAGGGGCTGAAGCCCGGGAACTTCAACGAGGCCACCCAGGTGGTGGCGATCGGCCGCTTTCACGGCGGCACGCTCGAGGCCGAGAAGCTACTCGTGAAGTGTCCGTCCAAGTATCAGGGGACCGAGGAGAAGGAGAACCACACCAGCTCCTCGTGATATCGGCGGCGCGCATGCGTCGTGAAGTGCCAGGGGGGGAGTCATGTTTCTACCGGGTGCCATCGCGATGTGGGTGGCCTTTGTCGCCCTTGTCGCGTCAACATTTTTTTACGTCCGCAGCGTGTGGGGCCATCAGGAGGCCCGCGCGTGGGCCCGCCAGCTGTACGGCCTCGCCACCGTCGCCGTCTTCATGGCTGGGGCCGTGCTGGTCTATCTGATCCTCATCCATGACTTCCGGGTGCACTACGTCTTCTCCTATTCCGACCTTTCGCTGTCCAAGCCGTACCTCATCGCAACCCTGTGGGCCGGCCAGGAGGGCAGCTTCCTGCTCTGGCTGATGTGGGGGATGGTCCTCGGGTTGCCGCTCATCCGCTACGCCAAGCACTACGAGGAGCGCACCATGGTGGTCTACAACGTGGCGCAGCTCTCGTTGGTGCTGATCCTCCTGAAGCAGTCGCCGTTCCGCTTCATCTCCGACCTGTCCTCCGGGCAGGTCCCGTTCGACGGGCAGGGACTCAACCCGTTGCTCCAGAACCCCTGGATGACGATCCACCCGCCGATCATGTTCCTCGGCTACGCGGCAACGGCCGTGCCGTTTGCGCTGGCGGTCGCGGCGCTGTGGGGACGGCGCTACGACGAGTGGACCAAGGCGGCGCTGCCGTGGGCGTTGCTGACGGTGGTCACGCTCGGGTGTGCCATCCTGCTCGGCGGCTACTGGGCGTACGTGACCCTCGGCTGGGGCGGCTACTGGGGGTGGGACCCGGTCGAGAACGCCTCCCTCGTACCCTGGATCGCATCGGCCGCGCTGGTCCACGGGATGATCCTGCAGCGCGCGCGAGGACGGTTCCGAAAGCTCAACTTCGCGCTCGCCGTCCTGGCGTACGTCCTGGTGGTGTACGGGACGTTCCTGACGCGCTCCGGCGTCCTTGCCGACTTCTCGGTGCACTCGTTCGTGGACCTCGGCATCACCGGCTGGCTGGTCGCCAACCTCGGCGGAGCGCTCCTCATCGGCTTCGGCGCCCTGGCGTGGCGCTGGCGCGAGATCCCGAGCGAGACCGGCGACGAGCCGTTCCTCTCGCGCACGGTCTTCTTCGTCCTCGCGATCGCCGCGCTGCTGGGGACCGCGGCGATGGTACTGTTCGGGACCTCCACGCCGCTCATCACCCGTCTTGCGACCAAGCCGTCGCAGGTGGGCCCCGCGTTCTACAACCGGGTGATCCTGCCGATCGGGATCGTCCTCGCGGGGTTGCTCGGCACGGTCCCGTTCCTGCAGTGGAAAGGCGCCGCCAAAGACTTCCGCAACCGCCTGCTGCTCTCCGGCACCCTGGCGGCGGTCGCGACCGGCATCGGCGTCGCGGTGGGGGCGCGCGGCGTGCTCTACGTCGCGTTCCTCCTCCTGGCCGTCTTCGCGTTCTTCTCCAACCTGCTCAAGACGTGGGACGAGGTCAGACAGGGGAAGCTGCGCTCGGCGGGCGGATACCTCGCCCACGTCGGGCTCGGCCTGATGCTGGTGGGGATCGTCACGTCCTCCGCGTACGACCGCTCGGAAAAGGTCGTGCTGCCGCTGGGGCAGAGCAAACAGGTGATGGGCTACACCCTGACGTTCAAGGGGGTGGACAAGCCCACGCCAACGGCGCGGGACGCCATGCTGGTCGAGGTCAAGGAGAGCGGCGGCCGCACCTACGTGGCGCGACCGCACCTCTTCCGCAACGAGAAGTCGAACCAGCTCGTCGCCAACCCCGACGTTCACATGCAGCTGACCCACGACGTCTACGTCTCGCCGATCGAGTTCGACCCCGGCCACCCCCCCGAGAACGGCGACACCCTCGACCTCGGCAAGGGCGACACCGGCAAGGTCGGGCCGCTCGCCGTCACCTTCGACCGCTTCGACATGTCCGCCGCGCACGGCGACAACCAGAAGGTGGCGATCGGGGCGCGCCTCACCGTCAAGGGGCCCGCCCAGACGCAGCAGGTGACGCCCTTTTTGCGCAGCGCCGGCGGCGGCGAGTTCATCGCCGACCCGGTCGCGATCGCCGGCTTCAAGGATGCCACGGTGACGCTCAACGGGATCAACGCCAACACCGGCCACGTGCGCCTTTCGGTGACCGGCTTCGGCGGGGGCGTCGCCAAGAGCGCCGTGCTGCACCGCGGCGAGACACTGACCTACAAGGGCGCGACGCTTACCTTCGACGATTTCGACCTCTCGAGTTTCGATCCCCAGGCCGGCAAGATCAACATCGGCGCGGTGCTCAAGGTCAGCGGCAGCGGCAGCGGCAAGACCAGCGAGATCACGCCGTTCTTCCACAGCAGCGGCGAGAGCGGCGACAGCCACGACGACGCCGACTTCCCCGGCCTGCCGGGGGTCAAGGTGCGCACGGGCCGCATGGACCCGAACGAGAAGACGGTCGAGATCCAGATCCTCGATCCTCAAGCACCGCCGGACGAGGGCGAGCCGATGCAATTCTCGATCGACCTCACGATCAAACCGATGATCGGCCTGCTCTGGGGCGGCCTCGTGGTCCTGCTGGCGGGCGGCATCATGGCGACGGTCCGCCGCGGTGAGGAGTTTTCGGCGGCGGCAGTTGGTCGCCCAGGCGGCAACGCCTGACCCGGACCGATCCACGAGGGACGGCTACGTGCGGCCGGAGGCGGCCCCGCCTTTCGTCGTCCCCTCGTTGCCCGCGCGTCCCTGCCCGCTTGGGGCCGCGGTGCGCTGCGGGTATACTATTTGCGCAATGCGAGGCGTGTTCGTGCTTCCCCTCTACCCGTTGCAGGGCCTTGTCCTGCTGCCCGGCGAGCGCTGTGCCGTCCCGTTCGAGAAAGGGGAACCTCGCACCGCGCTCGCGCGCGCCCGCGACCACGGCGGTGCCGTGGTGGCGTCGCTCGTCGACGGGGAGTCGGTGCACGAGGTCGGCGTCACCGCCATCGTGGGCGACAGCGCAGAGGGCGAAACATCCCTGCACGGCGTGACCAGGTGCCGTCTGGTCTCGCTGCAGAACGACGACGCCCTGATGGTGCGGGCCGAGCGCTTCCCCGACCAGGAGGTTGCCGAACGCCGGGGCGGTCCGGTCGGCCGGCTGCTCCACGTTCGCTACGGGCGGTTGTGCCTGCGCCTCGGCCGGGATGCCGCCGTCCCTCCGCCCGGCGACCTCAGCGCCCTCACCTGGCGAATCACGGCGGGCCTCGGCATGCCGCCGGAGCAGCAGCAAGGCTTCCTCAACGTTCCGGACCCGCTGACGCGCGCCAGGCTCCTGCTCTTGGCGGTGCGGGAGCTGGAGCGCCGCGAGCGCTTCCTCCGCCAGTGGGCCCACCTCCGCAGCACGAATCCATGGAATTGACGGACACCAATGGCCAAACTCGACACCAACCTCGACGCCTGCCAGCTCTCCAGCGACCTCCTGCTCCGGCTACGCAAGATCGTCCGGGACAGCCTCCGCACGACCCACGGCAAGAACTGGGAGGTGACCGGAATCCCGGCTGAGCTCCGCGAGTTCCTGGCACAGCGGCAGGCGCGCGAGGCGGGCATCAACTGGAACCTCTCCGACAGCGTGGACGCGATCGACTTCGCCGGCTTCGTCAACCTCTACGACATCATCTCCGCCGCGCCCCACCTGCTGCAGCGCTTCCTCCCGCTCGCGCCGGACGCCCACATGCTCCGGATCAGGTTCCTCGAGCTCGACACCATCCTGAACCGAATTGCGTACGCGCGCCCGATCTCCGAGGCCGACCTCGGCTTCCTCGTGAGCTTCGAGGAGCGCCTCAAGCGGACGACCAGCGCTCCTCCTCCCGCCGTCGAGGCGGAAGACGCCCCCAGACCTTCCCGGGCCGAGCCGGCGGCGGCCGCCACCCCACCCACCGCGCCCGTGCCCACCGCGGCGCCCCAGCCTCCGGCCGCGGCGCCAAGACCTGTCGCGGCCGCGGCAGAGCCGGCGCCGGAACCCGAGCCCGCACCCGAACCCAGCCCTGCGGCCGAGCCTGCCGCGCCGGCGGCGGCCCCACCGCGCGCCGCTGCTTCCGTCCTCGGGCCCCAGGAGATCGAGGCGGCGCTCAAGCGCGGCGACAGCTCGACTGTCCTGACCGCCATCTACCAGGAGGTGACGTCGATCGCCGACGGCCTCTGGAACGGCTCCGTGGTCGCGATGCAGAACCGCACCTGGGAGAGCGTCCGGGAGTCGCAGTGGTACCGCAACCATTTCGTCAAGCTGGGCCTCAAGCCGATCTCCGACTTCTTCGGCCTGTTCGAAACCGCCAAGGAGAAGATGCAGGCCGGCACGTCCCGCACCGACCTACAGGAGTTCCTCAAGGAGCACAACTTCGTGCAGGTGCTGCTGGCGCTCAAGGACCTGTTCCGCCACCACGTCCGGCATTAGTCCCGCCAGGCGCGCCGGCGGCGCGATGCGTCGGCTCCTCAGGCGAACCGGCCTTGCAGGTGTTCCGCCAGCCGGGCGAGCGCGTCGCGAAATCCCCTTCGCCCCAACCCGATCCTGAGGTAGTCCCCGGGGGTCTCGAACACGCTTCCCGGCACGATCATCACGCCCGCACCGTCAATGGCCTCCCGGCAAAAGCGTTCGGCCGTCTCCTCGCCCAGCCACCGGGGAAACGCGACGGGGCCGGCCTTCGGTGCGAGCCATCCGAAGCGGTCCTGGTGCGCCGTGAAGAACTCCGTTGCAACCGCCAAGTTGGCGCGGACGATCTCGCGGTTGCGAAGCAGGATCGGCTCGCGGCTCCGCAGCGCGATGATCCCCAGGACCTCGCTTGGCGCGCTGGCGCAGATCGTCGTGTAGTCCTTGAACGCCACCCATCGCTCGAGCAACGCGCGCTCCCGGGTCGCCAGCCACCCCACCCTCAGGCCGGGGAGCCCGAACGCCTTCGACAGCCCCGCCAGTGAGATCCCTTTCTCGTACAAGTCGCACGCCGCGGGCAACCGCGCGCCTCGGCCGTACTCGAGCAACCGGTACATCTCGTCCGAAAACAGGTAGAGACCTCGCTCCCGAGCCAGCTCGACGATTGCCTCGAGTTCGGAGCGCGACAGCGTGTGGCCGGTCGGGTTGTGCGGGAAGTTGATGACCAGCATCCGCGTGCGGCCCTCGACCAGCCGCTCCAGGCGGCCGACGTCGAGCCGCCAGCCGTCACGTTCGGGTTCGAGTTCCCAGCGCGTCACGCCGCAACCGATGTGACGGGCGACTTCGTACAGAGACTGGTACGCCGGCGAAACGACGATGACGTGGTCGCCCGGCGTCAGCAGCGTCTGCATCGCGATGAAGATCGCCTCCTCGGGGGCCGCGATCATCACGTCGTCGGCCGCGATCGTCTCGTAGAGGCCGGCCACCTCGGCGCGGAGGAGCGGGTGCCCCGCCGTCTCCGTGTAACCGAGGCGCAGCTCGCGCCACAGCTCGAGGCTCTCGCCGGCGGCCATCCCCAGCAGTTCCGCCATCGACAGGGTTTCGCAATCCGACGCGCTCAGCACCCACTCGGCCTTGAACTCGTACTCCGCGAAGTACCGCTCCAGCTTGAACGGTCGCACCGGCCGCTCCCTCCCCGCCTGTAACGCTACACCAAAGACCGGGCTCCAGGCACCGAAAGACGTGGTCGGTGGTCCGAGCGGCCGCGTCGGCCACAGGCCGCGCGGCCTCGAGCGCCTCCCTCGAAGACAAGTTCCCCACCGACAGGCAGGTCGCCGGAGCTTGCGGCGTGTAGCCGCGCCGCCGCCGTTGGGCCTATCGCAAGGCGCGCAAGCCGGTCGCACCGGAGCATAGCCGTAGGCTATGTGAGGATGCGAACCGGCGCAGCGCAACGCCAGGCGAGACGCGGCTCTGCCGCGGCTCGCGAGGGGCGCGGGGGGTCGAGAGCGGCCGGGCGGGCGGTGGAACGGCCGCGGGACCCCCCGCCCGGATAGATGGTCCGACGCCGGCGGCGCCCCTGGAGGTGGCGCTAGGGCTTGCGGGCGACCAGCAGGTAGTCGCGCGGGGCCGAGAGCCACCCATCGAGCCTCGCCGCCAGCTGCCGCACGGCCTCGGGCTGCGACGGGCTCGCGAGCGCCTGGTCGGGCGGGAAGGGGTGCAGGAACCTCGTCTCCACCACCTCGAGCCCGAGCGCCTTCGCGACGAACGCGAGCGCCTCGGGGTGTACCGGGGCGTGGTGCGTCGGGTCCAGCCAGAACAACCCGGCGCCGACGCGCAGTGACTCCGGGTTCGGACTCTCGATCAGCAGTATGCCCCCCGGCCGCAACGCCGCGGCCGCGCCCTCCACGAGCGCCATCCAGCCGGCCGCCGGGAGGTGCTCGACGATGTGGACCGCCGTGACCGCGCCCAGGCTCCCCGGCGGCGCCTCGCGCAGCGCGGCGAGGGCATCGCCTTCGTCGGCGGCCAGACCAAGCCTTCGGCACGCCGCCACCATTGCCGGGTCGGCGTCCACGCCCCGCGCCTCGACGCCGGCGTCGCGCAGCGCCTCGAGCAACTCCCCCCGCCCGCAGCCGACGTCCAGCACCGGCGCGGCGGCTCCGAGCAAACGGACGTGCTCGGCGGCGCGGCCGAGGATCTCGCCGCGGTCGCCGCGGAATTCGTCCGCGAAGGAACGCGACGCAGCCGCGACCGCGGCCGGGATGCGCGCCTCGACCGCCGGGTCGACCGCGATGTGGAGCGGCTCGTGCCGGGCGACGCGCTCGGCGAGCCCCGCCGCCTCGGTGAGCTCCTCGTGCAAGCGCTCGACGAGGGCGTCGGTGCGCGCCGAGAGCGCGGGCAGCCGCTGGTCCCGCAGCTCCACCGCGAGCGCCTGGACGCCGGCCATGACTGCCGGAGCCGCGTCGAGGGCTCGTTGCATCCGCTCGAGACCTGCCTCGGCTTGTGGGATGCGGGCGTCACGAAGCGATTCCACTTCCCGCTGCAGCGCCTCGGCGGCACGCTGCAACCCCGCTAGCGCAGCCTCGGCCGTCGGCACGCGGGCGTCCCGCAGCAGCTCCACCTCGCGCTGTACCGCCACCGCCGCCTGGCTCGCCCGAGCGGTCCCATCGGCGATCTCCGCCAGCCGGTGGTCGCGCATCTCTTCGAACTCGCCGCGGGTGACGAGGAAGTCCTGGCGAAGGCAGGCGAACGCCGCCTCGCTCTCGTCGAGTCGGGCATCGAGGCGGCGCTGCAGCTCGGCCCTGTTGGCCGCTTCGCGCTCCAAAGCGGTCGCGAGCGCCGTGGCCGCGGCCACGTCCCCATCGACCCGCTCGAGTTCCGGCCACAACGTCGCTCTGGCCACGCGCCGCAGCAGCCGCAGCAGCCACCCCTGTCCGCCACGTCGCGGCTGCGCCGGGGTTCCTGCCGCGCCCACGGGGGGGTGGCCGTCGCTCACAGCGACCTACGCCTCGCTTCCCTGCCCCTGCTTCTCCGCCTCCGACCGGACGTGAACGGTGATCGGCACTCGCACCTCGCGGTGCAGCTTGACCTCAGCGGTGAACGTGCCGACGCGCTTAACGTGCTCAAGGGCGATCCGCCGGCGGTCCACGGCGAGCCCGCGCTCGGCAAGCGCATCCGCGACGTCGGAGGAGGTCACCGAACCGTACAGAGCGTCGCCCTCGCCGGAGCGCCGGACGAAGGTGAGTTCGATCCCGGTAAGCTGGCCGGCGATGTGCTCGGCCTCGCCCTTCTCCTTGGCCTGCACCTGTTCCCATTTCCTGGTGTCCTGCTTGAAGCGGGCCAGGTTCGAGGCCGTCGCCTGGTAGGCGAGTCCCTTCGGGATCAAGTAGTTGCGCGCGAAGCCCGGCTTCACTTCGATGGTCGCGCCGCGCTCGCCGAGTTGGTCCACATGGTCGTTGAGTATCACCTTCATGTTTCACGTCCTCCGTCGTCTGCTCCACCCCGGCGCAGGCGGAAGAAGCTGTCGGCCAGACCGAGGGCCGAGAACACCAAGGCCACCGGAACCTGCAGGGCGAACACCATGACGCCCAGCCGAACCCACCGGTTCTCACCGAACCGGCGCCCGAGGTAGAAAAGGATGATAGCGAGCCCGTGCACGAAATACAACCCGAGCACCGTGACCAAGAGGTTCGCAGCCAACCACTTGGCCGGCTCGGGCGCAAACACCCAGCCGAGGCCGCCGAGGGCGAACCCGACCGGCAGCCACTCCTCCGACGTGTAGAGCGGGAAAGGCTCCGCCCCGCGCGCCATGCCGAGCAGCGGCAGCCGCGGGCGCAGCCACAGCGCCGCCGTCAGCACGTAGAGCGCCGTGAACGAGGGTGCGAGGTAGGCGGCCATGTGGAGCGCCTGCGCCACCAGTTCCTCGCCCCCGGCCCCCTCGCCCAACAGCTTGCCGAGGCTGCCCACCCCGCCGCCGGCGCGGGCGAACATCTGCGTCAGGGCGTCCGCCGGCGCCGCCGGGTAGACCACCGCCGTCATGACGGCCACAGCGATGCCGAGCGCCACGAGAGCGACGATCGCCGCCCACCGCCCCGTGCTCCACGGCCGGCGCAGCCACGTCTCCACCGAGACCGCTGGCCACACCGCAACCAGCAGGTAGCCGGCGGTCGCCGCCACCATCCATGGCTGGTGCCAGACCAGCACGGCGCCGGCCATCCCGACCGCGACCCACCCCCATGCCAGGAACGAGGGCCGGCCCGTGGCCACGACGTGCACCAGCGGCAGCGACGCCAAAAGGGCCAGGAACACGCCGACGAGCGGGAGCAGGGGCAGGCTCGCGAACACGAGCAGCGAAAACAAACCCGCCATCCCCGGGCCGACAAAACGCAGGGATGGCGGTTTGGAAGGAGGCGAGGCCGAAGCCATCACCAGGCCTCTCTCAATCTCCCAGGAACGGCAGCAGCGCCATCAGGCGGGCGCGCTTGATCGCCCGCGTCAGCTTGCGCTGATAGATCGGGTTCGTGCCCGAAACGCGGCGCGGGAGGATCTTCCCCGACACCGGGACGTACTGCCGGATGAGGTCGATGTCCTTGTAGTCGATGTACTCGATCCCCTCGGCGGTGAACTTGCAGGTCTTCTTGCGCTTGACGAAGTACTTTTTCTTCGACATTTCACGCCTCCTCGCCGGCCCTGGGGGCTGCAGCGACCGCGGCGACCTCGACGCGCTCCTTGGCGGCGCGCTTGGCGGCCTTCTGCTCGGCGCGCACCTTGGCCATCTTGCGGGCGCGCTGCATTTCGCGGTCCAGGTTGAGGTTGAGGAAGCGCAGCACCTGGTCGGACAGCCGCAGGCGGTACTCGAGCGGCTTGACCACCGTGCCGGGCGCCTCGTACTGCCAGAAGACGTAGTACCCCTCGCGCTTGTGCTTGATCATGTACGCGAGGATGCGCTTGCCCCACACATCCTCCTTGACGATCGTCGCGCCTTCCTTGGCGATCAGCTCTTTGATCTCGCCGAGGAACGTCGAGCGTTGCTCATCGTCCAAGGATGCGTCGAGGATGACACCGAGTTCGTACAGCGGCATGGGCTCTCCTTTCGGCCTTCGGCCCCCGCATCGAGGCGGGAGCAAGGAACCCGCCATGCCTGGCGGAACAGGAATTCTAGACCAAACGCGGGGAAAAGCAAGCCGACCTCAACGCCATACGGTGCGCGGGCGAGGGCGCGCGCGCCACGGACGGCCAAGCGGGGGCGCCCGTTGCGCCGCACCGAGGGTTCACGCCGGCGAACCCCGACCCATCGATCGTCGCGTCAGCGCTCGGCGACCTTGAGCACCCAGCAGTACGAGCCGTCGCGCCAAGTGATGCGGGGGTCGCTGCCGATGCGGAGTTGAGCGTCCTCGCACTTCGGGTCGTAGCTGCAGTGCTGGGTCCACACCACGGTCCGGTCCTTGGCGCGGTACATGTTGTCGCCGATCTTGTTGACGCACCGGAGCTGCGAGACCCTGTCCTGGGCGAGTCCGGCCGGCGACAACACCACGAGCGCGCACGCGGCTGCGAGAAGCGATGCCCGTCTCATGTTGAAACCTCCTGGTGCGCCAAGTATCGCACAAGAGAGCGGCCGGATGTCTCGACAAGGAGCGCGGGCGAGGCGCCCGCGCCAAGGTGAGGGGTCCGGCTCACGCAGGACTTCCACACACGCCGGGCAGGCGCGGTCCAGATGGGGGCCAGGAGCGCCGCCGGAACGACCGGGGTCCGGGCACCGGACACTGAAAGGCGTGGCCGGTGGTCAGTCGTCATTCGTCAGTGCCGGCTGCGCCGGCCGCAGGCCGCGCGGCCTCGAGGCCCCCTCCGAAGACGAGAACGACGCCGACAGGCAGGGCGTCGCAGCTTGGGGCGTGCAGCCGCGCCGCCGGCGTTGGGCCTATCGCAAGGCGCGCGAACCCCGCCGCACCGGAGCATAGCCGGAGGCTATGTGAGGATACGAGCGGGGCGAGCGCAACGCGCGGCGAGACGCGGCTCCGCCGCGGCTCGCGGGGGGCACGGGGGCAAGAGCGGCCGCGCGGTTGGGTGGAGTGGCCGCGGGCCCCCCGCCAGGATAGATGGTCCGACGCCGGCGGCGCCCCGGGCGAGGCTACTCCGAGGTGGCGGCGACCTGGTTGAACTGCGTCGCCGCCCGGCCGACCCCGACCCGCACCGCCGCCTCGACGCAGTCGGCGGCGCGCGCGACCATCTCGTCGACGGCCTTCAGCTCGTCGGGCCCAAAGGGCGCGAGCACGTACTCCGCGAGGTCGTCCCAGGCGTGCTCGCCGCGGATCCCGAGGCGCAGGCGGGGGAACTCCTCGCCGACGGCCTCGACGATCGACCGGAGGCCGTTGTGGGTACCGGGGCCCCCGCGCGGGCGCAGGCGGAGCTGCCCGAGCGCGAGGTCGACGTCGTCAACCACCACCAGGCACTCGGCGGGTACGAGCTCCTCGCCTTCGCAAAACAGCGCGAACGCGTCCCCCGAGAGGTTCATGTAGGTCTGAGGCTTGACCAGATAGGTGGGCCGGCCGCCGCCCCGGCGCACCAGCTTCGAGCGGTAGCGGCTGCGCCACACGTCGAGGCGCCAGCGGCGCGCCATCTCGGCCACGACCCGAAAGCCGATGTTGTGGCGGCCGCCCGCGTATTCCGTGCCCGGATTGCCGAGCCCGACGACCGCCCCAATGCTCATGTGTGTGAGGTGCCAGGACTACTCGGCGTCCTCGCTCCCCTCCTCGACGGCCTTGCCGCGCTTGATGACCTCGGGCTCGGTTGCCTCCGCGCCGGCGACGGCCGCTTCCTCCGGCTTCGCCTCCTCGACTTCCTTGGCGTGGGTCTTGACGGTCGCGATCATCTTGTGCGGGTCGTCGAGCAGTTTGACGCCCTCCGGGAGCGGCAACTCGGCGGCCGCGATGTGCTGGCCCAACTCGAGGTTGGTGACATCGACGCGGAACGACTCCGGGATCCCCTCCGCCGCGCACTCGACGTGCAGCGTGCGGCCCACCCAGTCGAGGAAACCGCCGGCCTTGACGCCCACGGCCTCGCCTTCGAGGACGACCGGGATCTCCACCTTGAGCCGCTGGCCCTTGATGACGCGGATGAAGTCGAGGTGGGCGTACTGCCGCGTGAGGGGGTCGATCTGGGCGTCGCGCACCATCGCGTGGCGCTCCTGCTTGGTGCCCTTCATCTTGAGCAGGAAGACCGTGTTGCGCCCCTTCTCCTGGCGCAGCAGCTCGGTCACGGCATGGCGGTCGAGCACGACCGGAACCGCTTCCTTGTCCTTGCCGCCGTACACGACCGCGGGGATCAACCCCTGCCGGCGGAGTTTCCGGTTTGCGCCTTTGCCAGTGGAGCTGCGATGCTCCACCTCGATCACGAGCTCGTCCATGACATCTACCTCCGACCTCGCGGCCAAGCCACAAGGGGCGAGAACTCTACCACAGAGACAGGCAACAGTCGACCGTCTCTAGACGAACAGGCTCGACACCGACTTTGCCTCGTGGATCCGCCGGATCGCCTCGCCGAGCAACTCGGCGACCGAGAGCTGGCGGATCTTCGCGCACCCACGCGCCTCGTCGGTGAGGGGTATCGTGTCCGTGACTACGACCTGCTCGATCACCGACGCCTCGATGCGCGTCACCGACGGTCCCGACAGCACCGGGTGCACACCGGCCGCCAGCACGCGGGTGGCGCCGCGCGCGGCGAGACCCTCGGCCGTCTTCACGAGCGTCCCGGCGGTGTCGATGATGTCGTCCACGATCACGCAGGTGCGGCCATCGACGTCGCCGATGATGTTCATGACCTCGGCCTGATTCGGGCTGGTGCGCCGCTTGTCGACGATCGCCAGACCGGCCGAGAGGCGCTTGGCGAAGGCGCGGGCGCGTTCCACGCCGCCGGCGTCGGGGGAGACCAACACGAGATCCGGAAGCTGCAGGCGGCGAAGCTCGTCGATCAGCACCGGCGCGGCGAACAGGTGGTCCACCGGGATGTTGAAGAACCCCTGGATCTGCGCGGCGTGCAGGTCCATCGCGAGGATGCGCGCGGCCCCCGCAGAGGTGATCAGGTCGCAGACGAGCTTGGCGGTGATCGGCACGCGCGGGCGGTCCTTGCGGTCCTGGCGGGCGTAGCCGAAGTACGGGATCACCGCGGTGACGCGGCTCGCCGACGAGCGCCTGCACGCGTCAAGGATGATCAGCAGCTCCATGAGACTTTCATTGACCGGCCGGCACGTCGGCTGCACGACGTACACGTCGCCGCCGCGCACGTTCTCCTCGATCTGACAACCGCTCTCGCCGTCCGAGAAGTTGTACAGGCGCACGGCGCCGCGGCGGATCTGGAGATAGTCGCAGATGCGGTCGGTCAGATCCGGGTGCGCCCGGCCGGACAGTACGACCAAAGGCCTGTGCTCGTGCATGCGGTCCTCGCAACGCAGTTTGGCTGGGGCGGCAGGACTCGAACCTGCACATGCGGGATCCAAAGTCCCGTGGCTTCTCCATTTGCCGACGCCCCAGTCGGAATTGAAGTCTAGTGCGCCGGCCTTGGCGTGTCCAGCGCGGCTACTCCTCGTCCCCCTCCTCGTCGGTCCAGAACTTCTCCCCCAGCAGCCGTCCCGAGATCTGCTGCGCGCGGGTGGCGCCGGTTCCGTCCCCGGCCGGACCGCGCTCGGCGATGACGCGCTCGTACTCGGCGAGAATCGCCTCATCCAGACGCTTACGCGTGTCGCCGTTGAGGGGGTGTGTGATGTCGCGGAACGAGCCGTTGCGCAGCCTCCGCGACGGCATCGCGACGTACGCCGTCCCCTCCTTGCCCTCGAGCACCCGGATGTCGCCAACCAGGAAACAACCGTCGAAAACCACCTGCGCAAAGGCCTTGACCTTGCCCCCCTTGTTCAGGTTGATGCGGACTTCGGTGATCTCCATCGTTCACTCCCTCCCGTCCGACGCCCGCAGGCGCGATGCATCCCGGCCCAGCACCGGGGCCACCAGTGGTCCGAGGGCTTCCAGCGCCCGCGCGGCCTGCCGCGCGTCCGGTTCGTCGCGGTAGAGGCCGAACACGGTCCCTCCGCTGCCGGAGAGCATGGCCAACATCGGCCCCGTGGCGCGCACCCGCGCGAGGCGCTCGGCGACCTCCGGCCAGCGCTGGGCGACCGTCGGCTGCAAGTCGTTGCGGCAGCGGCCGACCGGAAGGTCGCCGCCGCTCACGACCCACTCATATATCTCACGATCCGCATCGCCGTCCAGTCCACGGGCGTCGAACGCCCGGTACACCTCGGCGGTCGAGAGCGGCGCCGGCCCCGGCAGCAGCAGCACCCACCACGCCGGCAGGTCCGGCAGCGGTGCGACCTCCGAACCGCGGCCGACGCCCCACGCCGCGCCCCCGACGAGAAAGAACGGCACGTCGGCGCCGAGCGCGGCCGCGAGCTCGACGAGCGCCCGCGGGTCCAGGTCGGTTCTCCACAGACTGGCGGCGCCGACAAGCGCCGCCGCGGCGTCCGCAGAACCGCCGCCGAGCCCGCCACCCGCCGGGATCGCCTTGCGCAGCGTCATGCGCGCGCCGTGTGCGCCGCCGGCGCTCGCGGCCAGGGCTCGGACCGCCCTCACCGCCAGGTTCTCGGGGCCGGCCGGCGCGGCGCCGGCCGGCACGACGCTCAGCTCGAACGCCCCCGCCGGCGCCACCTCGAGCGCCAGTTCGTCCCAGAGTCCGACCGCCGCGAACACGGTGCGCAGCTCATGGTAGCCGTCGGGGCGCCGTCCCAGCACCTCGAGGTGCAGGTTCACCTTGGCCGGGCACGAGACGACGACCTTCACGGCCGCGTTCCGCACTCGGGCGCCGTCAGCCAGGCCGGCGGCGCCGGCGCTCCGCTCGGACGCCACGCCTGAAGGTCGAGACCCGCCTCGACCGTCCCGGCCGTGAGGACCAGCCGGTGGGGCACCCGGCCCCCCTCGTCGGTCCGCACCACACTCATCGCCGGCGTGGCGTCCCCGACCCGCGTCAGGAGCACTCGCGTCCAGTGCGGCTCGGGACCCGTCACCCGCGCCCGCCACGCGAGGCCGCCGGACGCCGCCTCCACCCAACCGGGCAACTCGGGCAGCTCGCGTGCGCCGGCGGGGAGCAGGCCGGAGAGCAGCAGCGCGGCGAGCGCGGGATCGATCGGCAACGAGGCGCCCGCGGCGAGCGGCAGCACACCCGGCGGCAGCGCCTCCCGGCAACCCTGCTTCACCCGCTCCACGAAGCCGCCGCCGGGTCCGACCCACGCGGCCAGCGCCGTCCCCCCGGGCGGCACCGCGACCGAGAGCGCCAGGCTCTCGCCGTCGCCCCGCACGGTCAGGACGAGGCCCCGGTGGCCGCAGCACGAGAAACGGTACAGGGCGGAGAATGCGCGCGGCGCGACGACCAGCGCCTGCCAGCCCGCGGGGAGCGGCGCGGAGGGCGGAACGGCGTGCCGGCAGCCCGCCGCCACGACCAGCGCTGCGAGCAGGGCTGCGCTACGGCGTCTTGCCACCCGCGACCTCGGCGAGCTTCTTCTCGATCCGCTCCTTCTGGCCCGCTTCCTCGGGGATGTTCGCGAGCGCCTGCCGGTACGCCTCGGCGGCCCGGCTCATGTCGCCGCGAGCGCGCAGCAGGTCGCCGACGTGCTCCTTGACGCTGGCGTCGAACGGGTCGAGCCGGCTCGCCTCGGTAAGGTACTTCTCCGCCCGGTCGAGGTCCCCGAGCCTGAAGTACACCCATCCGAGCGAGTCCTGAAAAGCCCCCGAGGAAGGGTCGAGCTGCACGGCCTTGGTCAGCATGCCGCGCGCCTCCTCGAGGTGGACGCCCTTGTCGGCGAACATGTACCCGAGGTAGTTGAGCGCCGCCGCGTTGTCGGACTGTTTGGCGAGCAGCTTCTTGAACTGCGTCACGGCGTCGTCCCACGCGCCCGAGCGCTCGAGGGCGGCGGCGTACGCGAACTGCACTGCGGGCGCGTCCCCGAGGCGCGCCGCCGCAACGCGTGCCCGGGCGGCGGCGTCCGCGAACCGCTTCGCGCGGTCGAGGACACCGAGCGCGGCCACCACGTCGTCCTCGTTGCCCGCCAGCAATGTGTCGAGGACCGGCGCCGCCGCGGTTTCGTCCCCGGCCGCGAGGAAAAACTCGGCGAACAGTGCGCTCTTCAGGCGCACGGCATCTGGGTCGTCCTCGACCTTGGCGCCGCGCAGGAACGTCAAGCCGTCGCGCCACGCCTCCCGCAGGCGGTAGTACTCGCCCCAGAGCGCGAGGGTGCGCCGAGCCATCGTGCCGCCGCCGCACTTCTCGATCCATGGCAGCGCCGCGTCGGGCCGGTGGTCGAGCAGCTCGAGGGCTGCCCGCTCCTGCGCCACCTCGACGGTCGCGTCCGGGTTGTCGATCTTCTTCTCCTCGATCTGCTGCCACACGGAGTTGAGAAGGGTCCTGGCCTCGGGGAGACGCCGCATATCGACGAGCAGGCGCGCCAGCCCCATGGCCGCGTCGGGGTCGTCGGGGTACGCGGCGTGCGCCCGCCGGTAGAGCCCTTCGGCGACGTCGAGGTGGCCGTCGCCGGCCTCCAGGATCGCTTTCAGGAGGATGGCGTCCCGCTGGTTGGGGTCGCCCGCCAGCACCTTGTCGAGCACCTCGCGCGCATGGACGCGGTCGCCGGCGCGCGCCAAAAGCGTCGCCCATCGCGTCATGCCCGCGAGGGTGCCGCCCTCCTTCTTCAGCACGTCGCCGAGGATGTCGGCCGCTTCCTTGTACTTGCCCGCGCTGGCAAGGGTGTCCACGAGCTCCAGCGTCGCGCGCTGGCGCAGCTCGGGGACCGCCGCGGCACGCTTGAGGTAGCCGGCCGCCTCGGTGAACTTGCCGGTCAGACGCAGCGTCTCGCCCGCCATCAGCCAGATGCGCGGGTCGTCCGGTTGGTCGTCGAGCAGCACCTTCACCTGTTCCCACGCCTCGGCGCCCTTCCCGAGGCGCACGAGGGACTGGGCCAGCACCAGGCGCGCCTGTCCGCCGTGCGGCACGGCGGCCACGCCGCGCTCGAGGTGCGGTAACGCCGCCTCGAGTTCCTGCGGGGTCTGGGCGACCTGCGCCAGGAGCATGCCGAGGGTCGCTTCACCGGTGGGGGTGAGGTCGCCCGCCCTCTCGAGCTGCTTGACCGCCTCGTCGTTGATCCCCGCGTCGGCGAGCGCGAGACCGAACTCCTCGGCGAGCGCAAGGTTTTCGGGGTCGAGCGCCACCGCGCGGCGGAAGAGCTTGAGCCCCTCGGCGATCGCTCCGACCGAGAGCCGCATCTGCGCCTCGGCGACAATCGCCAGGGCCTCGCTGCTCGGACCCGTCGTCTCGGCCGGTTGGTCCTTGGCCGCGACCGGCGCCGCCAGCGCCAGCACGAACCCACCCATCAGGATGACTGCCAGGCCTCGCCTCACCACCACCTCCGAGCTAATGATTGTAATCGTGTTCTTCCCCCGCGCCTTCCCGCGGCCTCATGGCGCCGCCGCGTCGCTCCACGCCGGGACCATCGACTGCGGCTGCGCCGGCACCACCGCCAGGCCGGTCGCGCCCGCCACCGCCATCACCCGGCGCGGGTGCCGGCCGTTGTGGGAGAGCACCACGAGATCCTCGCCGGCGAGCGCGATGATCTCGCCCGCAGCGGTCCCGATCGCGTTCACGGGTGCCGCCAGAACGGTGCGGAACGTGACGCGCAGCGGCTCGGCCACGCCGGGCTTCACCCGCACGCCCACCAGCTCACCTCCGGCTCGGCCGGCAAGCCCCACCAGGATGCCGCGGCCCTCGACGCCGGGGCACACGGAACGCACCGCCCCGTCGAGCGCGAGCACGTCGCGGGCGCGGCGCTCGCCGCCGGCGGCGATCAGCTCGAGTGACCGGCCGCCGGAGACCGCAACTGCGAACGCCCCGTCGGCGGCGAGCGTCACCAGGCTCGGCTCGCCGCCGAGTTCGACGCGGACCGGCGCGCCGCGTTCGAGCGCCGGCACGAGCACCAGCGCATGCCCGCCGGGATCCACCGGGATGACCGCCACCAGCCGGCCGTCGGCGGAACATGCGGCGCGCCGCGCCCCGGCCACGCCCGCGAGCGGCATCCGCGCGATCGGGACGCGCTCGGGGTACGAGAGCGTCGCCAGCAGCCCCGGCAGCACAACGTACATGCGGTCGGGCTCGACGAAGAACAGCGGAAACACGCGCCCCGGCCAACGCTCCACGGTGCCTGACGCGGCAACGACCGCCGTCCCGGCGTCGCCCGCGAGCGGCACGACGATGCGGCCGTCGGGCGCGGCGAACGCATCGAGCCCCTCGCCCGGCAACTCCACCCGGCGCACGACAGCCGCGCTCGCGGTCTCGACGAAGACCACCTCGCGCGGGGTGAGCACCGCGGCGACCGCGGCGACGAGCAGGAAGCTCCCCGGCACGTCTGCAGTGTACCGCCTCCGGTAGACTGACGCAGTGAGCGGCGACCTCGCGGCCGACATCAAGCGCTTTGCGCTCCACGAGCTGGGGTTCTCGCTCGCCGGTATCGCCGGCGCCGACCCCCTTGCCGGCGGCGCGCGCCTCGCCGAATGGCTGGAACGCGGCCACCACGGCACGATGGCGTTCCTGGCCGACACCGCCGCGGTACGGTGCGACCCGGGGCGCTTCCTTCCCGGCGCCAGGAGCGTCGTCTGCGTCGCGATGAGCTACCACGAGGCCGCCGACCCCCCCGGTCCCGCCGGCGCCACCGAGCGGGCGGCTGTCGCCCGGTACGCCCGCCGGCCCGATTACCACCGCGTCATCCGGACTCGACTCGTCCGCCTCGGGCGCTTCCTCGCCGCGCGCGAGCCGGGAGCGGCGTGGCGTCCCGCCGTGGACACCGCCCCCCTGCTCGAGAAGGAGCTGGCGCAGCGGGCCGGACTGGGGTGGATCGGCAAGAACACGTGCCTCGTCAACCGCGCGCTCGGCAGCGAGCTCCTCCTCGGCGAGCTGGTCACCGACGTGGCGCTCCCACCCGACCGGCCCGAGACCGACCACTGCGGCACGTGCTCCGCGTGCCTGACGGCGTGCCCGTCGCGCGCGTTCGATGCGGCCCGCCTCCTCGACGCCCGCCGCTGCCTGGCGTACGCCACGATCGAGCACCGCGGGGACTTCACCGCCGCGCTGCTCCCCTCCCTCGGCAACCGCCTGTTCGGCTGCGACGCCTGCCAGTCCGCCTGCCCGTGGAACCGGCGCGCCCGCCCGTCCTGCGCCCCGCCGCTCGCGCCGCACGCGCATCTCGCCGCGCTCGCACGATCGCGGCTCGAGGGTATCGATCAAGAGGGGTGGGCCGCCCTCGCCGCCGGCACGCCGCTGCGCCGCCTCGACTACCCCCGGCTCGTACGCAACCTCGAGGCGATCACACGTGGCGCAGGCCATCGGGGCGGGGCGTGACCGCCGAGCCGGAGGGCCTTAGGTTCCTCGCAGTCGTCGCCGAAATTCCCCGCGGCGGGATGGCGTTTACCGGTGGGGTTGGTTCCTCGAGGGCGGAATCCTCGTTCGCACCGCGTCCGGCGTGCGGGCATAGCGGAACGTTTGCCGCCACTTGGCCGTGCCGTTCGACGGTACCGACCCCGGGCGCTTCGCCACCCCGGACGGCCGGCACCTGGTGTGCGGCGAGCACGGGGCGCTGTACCGGCCGGACGACGGCCTCTGCGTCGCCGGCCCGTGCCTCGGCGCGCGGCTGCGGGCGCTCCCGGTGGTGGTCCGCGGCGGCAAGGCGTATCTCGACACGGCGGCGCTTCCGGACACCCTCGCGGGGTGGGGCCAACCTTGACTTTTCGCTCCGAGGCGACTATAAACCCCGCCTCAGAGGGATCGTGACGGTTCCTCGCGGAGGTGCAAGCCCGCCGCACAGACCAAGAGGAGTGAAACAGACGGGCTCCCACCGCGCACGGGCAGCCGGTGATCTCCCGTTTGTGGTATGTTGCAGGTTACCGTTCAGAAGAGTACGCTACGAACCGGCATCCGGAAGATGCCAACCTCTATCAGGAGGAAAGGAGAGTTGAGATGCGTAAGAACCAGGTGTTTGTTGGTGTGTTGCTGTTGGTCGTGGCCGTTCTGGCCGTCGGCTGCGCCAAGCCGCCGCAGCAGGAGAGCGATGGTGCGAAGGCTGCGATGACCGCCGCCGAGCAGGCCGAGGCGCCGAAGTACGCCGCTGACGCTTGGGACAAGGCCCAGCAGGCGATGAACGCGGTCAACGCCGAACTCGAGGCGCAGCAGGCCAAGTTCGCCCTGTTCCGCTCCTACACCAAGAGCAAGCAGCTGATCGCCGACGCCACCAATGCCGCCAACGCCGCCAAGGACGCCGCGGTCGCTGGCAAGGAGAAGGTGAAGACCGACGCCAAGGCCGCCATCGACGCCGCCAAGGCTTCTCTCGCTGCCGCCAACACGCTGTTCGCCGACATCGAGAAGTGCGGTCGCGCGAAGCGGGCGAAGGAAGTGAAGAAGGACCTCGAGACCGTCAAGGGCAACCTCGACTCCTACCAGGCCACGGTCACCGATATCGACAGCAAGTTCACCAAGGAAGACTTCTTCGGCGCGAAGGCTGCGGCCGAGACCCTCAAGGGCCAGATCGACCCGATCGCCAAGGACCTCGAGGGCATCAAGACCAAGTTCAAGTGCACGTAAGTCGTTTCGATCGCAGTGACAATGGGACGGCGGCGGGCAACCGCCGCCGTTCTGCTGCCCGCGCGGCCGCTTTGGCCGCGATGTTCGTCTCGCTCGCCGCTTGCGCCCGCCGCCCGGCGCCCGATGTCGACGCCCCGCGGCGGACCGCGCGCAAGGCGGTCACGATCGTCCGCACCGAGGCGCCGGCGCAGGCCAGGCTGATCGAGCGGCTGGTCGCGATTGCGGAGGTTGCCACGGCCGCGGAGGCGAACGCCCCCTGGTGGGAGGGGTCGGTCGGGCGCACCGAGGCCGCGTGGTTGCGGGTGGCGCGTGCCGCCCACGACGCGGTCACCGGGGTCCGGGATGCCGACAGCCGCGCGGAGAAGCGCTTTGCCAGCTTGCAGCCCAACGCCCGCAGCGAGGTTGCGCGCGCCCTGGCCGAGATCAACGAGGCGGGGATGGGTCGCCACGAGGCGGCCGCCATGCAGCACGCCCTCGTGAGCATCTCGTTCGGCGAGAAGCTGGCGGCTGCCGAGCGGCGCCAGGAGGCCGCGGACGAACTTGCCACGGCGCACGCGAGCGCGGCGGTGGTGCACCGCAAGTGGATCGCGCTGCACGCGCGCTTCTCCGATCGCGCCAACCTGAGGCTCTGGCACGCCTGGGCGGAGCAGACCATCGAGGAGTCGCGGCGCACCGGCGAGAGCGTGCTCCTCATCGACAAGCTGCGCCGCCGGGTGTTCCTGTACCGCGGCGGCCGGGTGATCGCCAGCTACCCGGCGGAGCTGGGCGCCAACGGGCTGGTGCGCAAGGAGCATTCCGGGGACCGCGCCACCCCCGAGGGCAGGTACCACATCGTGCTGGCCAAGCGGCCGCCGCAGACGAAGTTCAGCAAGGCGCTCCTGATCAACTATCCCAACGACGAGGACCGCATGCGCTTCGCTCTCGGGCGCAGGCGCGGTACCATCTCGCAGAGGGCCGGGATCGGCAACCTGATCGAGATCCACGGCGACGGGGGCGAGGGACGGGATTGGACGGACGGCTGCGTAGCGTTGACCAACGAGGACATGGACCGGCTCTTCGCCCACGTCGGGGTCGGGACGCCAGTGACCATCGTGGGGAGCTATGAGCGCTGAAACGATCGTTGCACCGCATGACGAGTTTGCGCAGTCGCGCCGTTCGCGCTGGCCGCTCGCCCTCGCTTTACTCGTCGCCGCACTGCTCCTCGTGACAGCCGGCGCGGCGGCGGTGCTCGCGCGGCTGGGCCGGCCGTTCATCGCCTCCCCGTTCAACGCGACGCCATCCGTCGGCGTCGCCTCCGACAACCCGGCCTACCTCACCAAGCTGGCCAGCCAGGCCGTCAGGGAGATCGAGAAGGTCCACCCCAAGGGCACCTACATCGTCGTGGACAGCTACCGCAACCAGCTGCACCTGATCCAGGATGGCAAGGTCATCCGCTCCGCCGTCTGCTCGACCGGGACGGGGCAGGTGCTCAGGGACCCGCGCAACGGTAAGGAGTGGGTCTTCGACACGCCGATGGGCGAGCGCGTGGTCGAACGGAAGGTGACGCACCCGGTTTGGGCAAAACCCGACTGGGCGTTCATCGAAGACGGGTACCTGCCGCCCAAGGATTCGAGCGAACGCTTCGACAACGAGTCCCTCGGCAACTACGCGCTCTACATCGGGGACGGCTACATCATTCACGGGACGTTGTTCCAGAGCCTGCTTGGCCGCCGCGTCACGCACGGCTGCGTCAGGCTCGGCGACGCAGATTTGGAGTTCGTCTACCACCATGCGCCTATCGGCACTCGCGTGTATCTCTATTAGTCTGGCGGCGGCCGGCGCCAAAGCGGGGGCCATCGCCCCCGAACCGACCCGGGTCGCGGCGCTCCAGATGGAGGCCAGCCTCGCCAAGAAGCCCGACGTGTACCTGCTCCTCGACCCGGAGCGCAGGGTGCTCGAGATCAAGGCCCGTGGCGCGGTGCTGGACACGGTGCCGCTGGCCGGCATCGAGGTCATCAGCCAGCAGCCGATCATGGGTCGGCGCCTGCCCTCGCACCCGCCGATCCCGGCCATCTGGACCGTCGAGCAGGGTGCCGGCGACTCCGACCGCGAGATCATCGCGCCGACCAAGCTCGTACCGGAGCCGAAGAACGACGATGACGACACCGAGGACGAGCCCACCACCTCGGCGGGCCCGACCCCGACGCCCACCCCGACACCGGTCACGCCGAGTTCCTACCGCAGCCGCCTCGACAACGGCTGGGACCTCTGGGTCACCGACGAGCTCCCGCCGCAGACTCGCTGGCAGACGTTGCTCGCGGCGGTGCGCGACGGCTGGCGGCGGCTGCACGGACGCGCCCAGAACCACATCCCCGCCATCACCCTGGCGATGACCGACGCGGACGCGCAGCGCATCCATCACCTCCTGTGCACCGGAATGCCGATCCTTGTCGCCGACGAGATGTAGCGGCCGCCTCGCGCTTTCTTCTCAGTTGCTGCGCAGCTTGGAGACTCTGGCGACGACGTCCCGAAATGCGGGGTTGATCGCCAGGACCTCGCTGAAACATCCCAGGGCGGCCGTGGTGTTCCCCGCCAGCTCGTGCGCGCGGCCGAGTTCGTAGCGCAGCCCCAGCTCCGCCTCGGGCGGCAGGACGGGCGCGGTCAGGGCGCGCTGGTACCACTCGGCGCCCTGATCGGGCAGCCCCCTCTCGATGTAACACGCGCCGATCATGCTGGCGCTCTCCACCAGGTAGTCGGAGGACTTGGCCGAGAGCTGAAACTCGCCGATCGCCTCGTCGAGGAGTCCCATCTCGCGGTACGCCAGACCGAGGTTGAAGTGGGTGTCGAAATCCTCCTCTTCGACCTGCTCGGCGACCCCGCGCTGGAACTCCTTGAAAAGGTCCTCGATGGAGACGTCGGTCCCCTTGCCCGAGCCGGTGGCCTCGGCGACCATCTCCTCGTCGGCCAGCTCCTTCTCGAGTTCGGCGGCGAGGTCGAAGAACTGCTCCTCCTCGCTGAACAGCTCGGCCGCGGTCGCCACCGCGGCGCCCCGCCGGTCCTCGTCCCAACCACGCGCCTTGAGCATCGCCTGGCGCGCGAGCACGTCGGGGTGATCGGCGAACGCGACGCGGACCTTCTGCAGGAGCTTGGCGGCGTCGTCGAGGAGGCCCTGCTGGATCAGGAAGTCGAGTTCGCGCAGCTGGTCTTCGCCGGGACCGGCGAGCACACCGGCGACCTCGACGAACTTCATCGCCTCGTCCGGGGTCTCGACGGGTTCCTCGTCGGCCGGCGCCAAGACCGGCGGCTGACGCAAGCCCAGCATCGCCTCGAGATCGTCGAGACGCACGCTCCGCGCTCCCGGCCGCGCGGGCTCGGCTCGCGCCGGGGCGACCGGCGGGGCCGCCAGCAGGTCGTCGAACGACGGCAGCGGCGCCCCCGAATGGAACTCCGGCAACTGACCGGCGGCGGGTACCGGACCGCCTAGCGCACTCAGGTCGAGGCCGGGAACCGGCAGCGACAGCTCGAGCGCCGACGCCGGGTTTGCCGGAGCGCCATCCTCCCGCACCGGTGCCGGCGGGAGCGGGACCATCTGCGAGAACGCCGCGAAAGCCTCACGCGCACCGTCGGGCACGCCGGCGGCGGCACGCTGCGCCGGCGCGAGCGGCTTTGCAGGCGGAGCCCCCGGCTCAAGGGCCGGGGCAAGCGACGGCTCGGGTTGCCGGCCCTCGGCCTCCGCCGGCTCGCCGCCCAGCGACGCGAGCAGCTCGCGCCCGCGGGTGTGCGCAGGGTCGAGCGCGAGCAGCCGCTGGAGGTGGGCGACCGCCTTGTCCGTCAGGCCGTACTTGGCGAACACCACGGCCTCGGTGAAGAGTTCTTCGAGGTTGGCCGGGCCGAGCGACGGCTCGGTGAGCCCGGCGGCCTGCGGCGGTTCCGGCGGCCCCGCCCCCGGCTCAAGGGCCGGGGCAGGTCCCGGCTCCTTGGCTGCGGCAAGCCCCGGCGCGGCCGGAACGATATCGACCTCCACGAACTCGACATCCTCGTCGTCCGTCCCGGGCGCCGGCGGTTGGACCGCCCCTCGCGCGGCGGGGGCCGCCGGGCGCCCGCCCAATTCCGCCAAGCGCTGGGCGAACAGCGGGTCGAACGGCGCCTTGACTGCCAGCCGGTGGTAGAGAGACGCCGCTTCGGCGCGCCGGCCGGCCACGAAGTACGCGTCGGCCAGATCCCTCTCGACGCCGACGACCGCCTCGGCGTCGTCGAGCTGTTCGAACACTTTGAGCGCGCGCTTCAGCACCTCGGGGTCGCCGGGCGCGCTCGCCATCAGCTTCTTGACCAGCGTGGCCGCCCGCGCGACGTCGCGGGCCTGCAGGAGCCGGTCGACCAACGACAGAGGCCGGCCCTTGAGGTCCCCGGCGATCCCGGACTTGATCATCACGTCGGCAAAGAGCTGGGCGACGTCGGTGCGCTCCGGGGCCTTGTCGAAGAGATCTTCGAGCAAGCGGACGGCCTCCTCGGTCTCCCCAGCCTCGACCAGGGCGCGCGCGGCCGCCCGCCGCAATTCGATCCCCCCCTTACTTGCGGCGAGCGCCTTCTTGGCCAGCTCCACCGCCTGGGCCTGGCGGCCGGCTCCCACGAGCGCGTCGATGCACGGCGCGGCAAGGTCCGCCTGCTCGGGACCGAGGTCGAGGATCCGGAAATAGAGCTTCACCGCCTCGTCGAGCATGCCGCGGGAGAGCAACGAGCGCCCGAGCGCGTCGATCTCGGGGCCCACGTTCGCGACATTGCCGAGCTGCACCGACAGGTCGACGAGCTTGGCCCGGGCCTGCAGGTTGGAGGGTTCGCGCTCGACCAGGCGGCGGAACACCCGCATCGCGTCCTGGGGCTGCTTCGAGCGCATGAACCAGTCGGCGAGCGTCAGCAGTTGCTGCCGTCCCTCGATCGCGAGGCCCTGTTTGAAGTAGAGGTCGGCCAGCCGCTCGTAGGTTTCGGTGCGGCGGGGATCGAGGCGGTTGACCTTCTTGTAGATTGCGATGGACTTCAGGAAGAAGCCGTCGGCCGCGAAGTGCTCGGCGATGCGCTGGTAGACCTCGATCGCCTCCGGGATGCGCTCCACCCGCACCAGGAGGTCGCCGAGGTGGTTGAGCGTGTTGGTGTCGCCCGGAGCCTGATCGACGGCGCGCATGTACTGCTTGATGGCAGCATCGAGCTTGCCGCGCGCGGCGAGCTTCTCCGCTTCCTGGATGATCTGATCCCTCTTCGCCGAAGCCATATGGAGGTCTATGCCCCGAAATTTATGCTAGCACACGCACCGGCGCGTACGTCGTCCGGTGCAGCGCGGAAACGCCCAAGCGCCGGAGCGCATCGAGGTGCGCCGGAGTCGGGTAGCCCTTGTTGGATGCCCACCCGTAGCCAGGGTACTCGCGCTCGAGCGCCGCCATCGCGCGGTCGCGCACGACCTTGGCGAGGATCGAGGCGGCGGCGACGCACCAGTAGCGGGCGTCCGCGCGAGGTTCGGCGAGGACGGGCACGGCAAGGCCAGGGAGAAACACCGCGTCGCTGACGACGAGGCCGAAGTCGGCGTCGAGGGCGAGGACCGCGTCCACCATCGCCGCACGCGTGGCCTCGAGAATGTTGACGCGGTCGATCTCGGCTGGGCTGCGCTGGGCGACCGCAAAGGCGACCGCCTTGGCGCGGATCTCGATGGCCAGCCGCTCACGGACCGCTGGGCGCAGGCGTTTGGAGTCGTCGAGGCCGGCAATCGGCCGGGCGGGATCGAGAACCACCGCGGCAACCGTAACCGGCCCCGCGATCGCGCCCCGCCCGACTTCGTCCACGCCGGCGATCAAACCGTGGCGGGCCGCAAGCTCCCGGTCAAGCGAGCCGTCTGGCGGCGCGCCGCTCACCGACGGTCGTATTCTTCCTCGAGGCGGGCCGCCTTACCCTTGAGGTTGCGCAGGAAGTAGAGCTTGGCGCGGCGGACGCGACCGTGGCGCACCACCTCGATGCGGTCGATGCTCGGCGAGTGCACGGGGAAGATTCGCTCCACTCCGATGCTGTAGGAAATCTTGCGAACCGTGAAGCTCTCCCGGACGCTGCCACCCTTGCGGCCGATCACGACGCCTTCGAACACCTGAATGCGTTCCTTCTCGCCCTCACGCACCTTGACGTGGACCCGCACCGTGTCACCCGGGCCGAACGCTGGGATGCCGTCGCGCAACTGCTCTTTCTCGAGCTCGCGTAGTAGATCCATGATCAACCTCCCGCCCTGACCACGCTCGACACAAGGACGTGGCGCGGAAAAGGGATTATACACACAATCCCGCTCAACGGCCAGATTCCGGCCCACCGTTCCCCCGCCCACCGGGAACCGCCTCGCCGTCCGCGGGCCGGGGGAGGCCCTCCTCGCTCGCCACCGCGAGCGCGAGCCGGCGCACCTCGTCCGGAAGACCGGCCCACCCCCGCGCCACCAGGTCCGGCCGCCGGCGCAGCGTGTCCAGCACCGCCCGGCGGAGCCGCCATCGGCGCACCGCCTCGTGGTCCCCGGAGGCGAGAACCTCGGGCACGCCGAGGCCCTCGAACTCGCGCGGCCGGGTGTACACCGGGTGGTCGAGGAGCATCGAGGTGAACGAGTCGGCCGCCACCGAGCCGGGGTCGCCGACGACGCCGGGAAGGTGGCGGGCCACCGCGTCAAGCATCGCGAGCGCGGCGAGCTCGCCACCCGACAGCACGAAGTCGCCGAGGGAGATCTCGTCGGCGTGCAGCGCCTCGTGGACGCGCTCGTCGAACCCCTCGTAGCGCCCGCACACGAACACGATCCGGCCGAGCGAGGCCAGCTCGCGCGCTACGGCGTCGTCGAAGCGGCGGCCGCGCGGGTCGGGGAGGACGACGTGGGGCGGCTCGGACGCCATTGCAGCGACGGCGCGCACGGCCGGCACCACGGCGGAGACCATCAGTACCATCCCAGGCCCGCCGCCGTACGGCTCGTCGTCCACCTGACCGTAGCGGTTGACCGCCCACTTCCTGAGGTCGTGGACCCGAACGTCGAGGACACCGGCCGCGATGCCGCGGCCGAGCACGCCAACGGCAAAGTACGGCTCGACGGCCGCCGGGAACAGCGTCAGAATGTCACAGCGCATCGCCATCGAACAGGCCGCGCGGGGGATCCAGCTCGACGCTGCGAGCTTCGAGGTCCACGCGCACCACGATCGGCGAGAGGAACGGCACGAGCACCTCGCCCGCGGCCGTGGCGACGACCAGGAGGCCTCCGCCGGGACCGTCCTGCAGCGCCGTCACCTCGCCGAGAACCGCGCCCCCCCTGGACACGCACCGGCAGCCGATCAGCTCGTGCTCGTAGTAGTAGTTCTCGGGGAGCCGGGAACGCTCCTGGGCGGGAAGGAACACCCACAACCCGCGCCAGGCGTCGATTTCCTCGCGCGTTCGGACATCGGCGAAGCTCAACAGCCAATCGCCCTTGTGCCGGCGCACCTGGTACACGGTCGCGCGCAGCGTGGGGCCGTCCTCGCCGAGCCCGATCTGGGTGCCGGCAACGAGGCGTTCCGGAAAATCGGTCACGATCTCGACGGTGACCTCGCCGTGAAGCCCGTGAGGCCGGCGCAACCGCCCCACCGCCAGCCAGCTGGGTTCGGGGCTCTCGGCCACAGAGCTACTCGAGGATCTCGAGCACGAAGCACTTGCGCACCTTCATGCCGGCCGCGGCGAGCAGCGTGCGGACCGCCCGGGCGGTCTTCCCCTGCTTGCCGATCACCTTGCCGAGGTCCTCGGTGGCGACCCGCAGTTCGAGCACGGTCGTCTGTTCGCCAACGACCTCGCGCACCTGGACCTTGTCGGGCTGATCGACGAGCGCCTTCGCGATCTGCTCCACGAGTTCCTTCATGAGCGCCTCCGATCGAGCGACGTGCGGCGGGAGTTCAGCTCTTGGACTTGTCGAACAGGCTCTTCACGGTCGGGGAAAGCTTGGCGCCACGCGCCACCCAGTACTCCACGCGCTCACGGTCGAGACGCACGTCCGCCGGCACGGTTCGCGGGTTGTAGAAACCGACCTCCTCCAGCACCGCGGCGGTCGGCGTCTGACGGCGGTCAGAAACCACCACTCGGTACACAGGGCGCTTGTTGGAGCCCATTCGCCGCAGTCGAATCATCAGCATCGAACACTCTCCTTACCTTATCGGCCGCGGATCCACCGCGACCTGTCATTGTACCAAATCCCCGGCGGCCGTCTCATAACCCCATGCCCCGCAACGCACGCCGGGGGTCGCCGCTCGACAGGCGCCTGACCATGCGTTTCATCTCGCCGTACTGCCGCAGCAGCCGGTTGACCTCCTCGACGGTGCTCCCGGCGCCGCGGGCGATGCGCTTGCGCCGCGAGCCGTTGATGATCTCCGGGTGGTGGCGCTCTGAGGCGGTCATCGAGGAAATGATCGCCTCGAAACGGACGAGCTTCCTGTCGTCCACCTGCGGCGCCTTGAGCGCCTTCGCCCCCGGCAGCAGGTCCACGAGTTGCTCGAGCAGGCCGCCGCCACGCATCTGCTTGAGCTGGTCGCGCAGGTCGTCGAGGTCGAACCCCTGCTTTTTGAGCTTCTTTTCCATCTCGGCGGCGCGCTTCTCGTCCACCACCGCCTGTGCCTTCTCGAAGAAGGTCGCCATGTCGCCGAGGCCGAGGATGCGGGCCGCCATGCGGTCGGGGTGGAACAGCTCGAAGTCCTCGAGCCGCTCGCCGACGCCGACGAGGCGGATAGGCTTGCCCGCGATCGAGACCACCGAGAGCGCCGCGCCGCCACGCGCGTCGCCGTCGAGCTTGGTGAGGATCACGCCGGAAAGCGGCAGCCGCGCAGAGAACGCCTCGGCCTGGCGCACCGCGTCCTGGCCGGTCATCGCGTCGGCCACGAACAGCACCTCGGACGGCTTGAGGATCTCGTTCAGCTCGGTCAACTCCGCCATCAGCTCCTCGTCGACGTGGAGCCGCCCGGCGGTGTCGAACACGATCACCTCGAACCCCTTGCGCCGCGCCTCGATGAGCGACGCGCGGGCGATGTCCGCCGGCTTCGTCCAGGCACGGGTGTCGAGCACCGGCATGCCGGCCTGGCTCCCGAGCTGTTCGAGCTGGTCGCGCGCGGCCGGGCGCTGCGTGTCCGCCGGGACGAGCAGCACGTGCTTGCCGAGCGTGCGCTTGATGAACACCGCGATCTTGGCGGCGGTCGTGGTCTTGCCGGTCCCTTGCAGCCCGACGAGCAATAGCGGCGCCGGAAAGCCCTTGAACTTGAGCGGCCGCGCCTCGCCGCCGAGCAGGCGGGTCAGCTCCTCGTGCACGATCTTCACGACCTGCTGCGCTGGACTCAGCGAGGCGAGGACTTCCTTCCCGAGCGCCCGCTCCCGCACCCTGGTGGTGAACTCCTTGACCACCGGGAGCGCAACGTCGGCGCCGAGCAGGGCACGGCGGATCTCCGCCAGGGCGTCGTCCACGTGCTTCTCGGTGAGGTGCCCCTCGCCGCGCAATGTCTTGAACACCTTTTGCAGCCGTTCGGAGATCGCTTCGAGCATGCCCCTCCCAGGACCGCAAAGTCTATCATCCCGCCGAGGGCGCTGCCGATAGCGGACCATCTGCGGCGTCAGGCTGCGGCGGCTCGGATCCTCACGTAGCCTCCGGCTACGCTCCGGTCCGNNTCGCCTTCCTTGCATCTGGCCCACTCTCGGCAGCGCGGCTACACGCCCCAGGGTCCGAGGCCCTGCCTGTCGGTGGTAGGTTCGCCTTCGAGGGTGGTCCGGAGGGCTGCGCGGCCTGCGGCCGGCGCAGCCGGTTCGGACCACGGACCACTGACCACGCCTTTTCGGTGCCCGGAGCCCGGTGCCCGGTCCCCTGTCCTTCCGGTGGCGGGCGGGGGGCGGGAGGTGCAGAATTGAGAGCGAGCACGTCCGGCGCGGGGGCGATGCGCACGGCGGCGGAGGTGGGCGATGGCGATGGATCCGCGGGCGCTGTGGACGATGTCGTACGGCATGTACCTGGTCACGGCGCGCGCCGGCGGGCGCGCCAACGGGCAGATCGCCAACGCCGTCTTCCAGGTCACGGCGGAGCCGCCGCGGGTCGCCATCGCGATCAACAAGGAGAACTTCACCCACGACCTGATCCGCGACGGCGGCTGGTTCGCCTTCTCCGTGCTCGCCGACACCGTCCCGATGGAGTTCATCGGGCTGTTCGGCTTCAAGTCGGGGCGCGACGTGGACAAGCTCGCCCAGGCGACCGTGCGGGAGGGGCTCCACGTGCCGCTGGTCGTGGCCCACGCCGTCGCGGTCACCGAGGCGCGCGTGCTACTGGCCATGGACGCCGGCAGCCACACCGTGTTCGTCGGCGAGGCTGTGAGTGCCGAGGTCCTTTCCGCCGGCGCCCCGCTCACCTACGCCGGGTACCACGCGCGCAAGGGCAAGGCGCCGAAGAACGCCCCGACCTACCGAGGGGATGCCGAGCCGCCGGCGCCGCCAACGGCCCCTGCCGTCGCGTCACCGTGGACCTGCGGCGTCTGCGGCTACACCTACGACCCGGCCGAGGGCGACCCGGCGCACGGCATCGCGCCCGGCACCCGCTTCGAGGACCTCCCCGACGACTGGGTCTGCCCCGTCTGCGGCGCCCCCAAGGACGCCTTCCTGCCTGACTAGGCGCGGTTTCGCCGAAGGTTGGTCGGCTTGGTCGTGAGTGACAAGGACCCTACTGCCAGGGACACGGCTATTGCCGGCGGAGGTGTCGTCGTACGCGTCGGAGGGGTCGGCAACCTACCGGCAGGGGGCCTCCCCCGCAGAGGCTGCAGGTTGTCTCGCCGAACTTCACGAACCGGCCGAGACAAGCCTCCCAGCAGGCTGCGGGATCCTGGAAGCCCTCGGAGCCGGTGACATTCTGTTCCGCCAACCAGTTGTAGTTCGGCCAATCGAACAGGATGAGGGCGACCGCGTTGTTCAGGCACGCCACCTGGAAGTCCTCGTCCACGACGGTTTTGTGATCGCTCCAGTCCCAGGGGACGACGGTCCCTCCGACAAGCTTTGTATGCGACGAGTCGTGAAACCCGTCGCCGATGAGGGCGAACCGAGTGGGGTAGCCCTGCGCCCGAAACCCATCCACAATTTGCCGGACGCGGCCGACATCCGCCTCGTACGCCACGTCGGTCAGTGGGTGCAGGACGCCGTAGTGGTGGTACCCGAACCATCTGATCCCCGCGTTGAGGAAGTTTCCCGCCTGCTGCGCCAGCAGCCCATCGGATACGGTGAAGGGGTCGAACGAGTCGACGAGGAGCACCCCCGTCCCCACGACTCGATCTCGGATGTGGCTGACAAAGGCAAGGTATGGCTGCAGGCAGGCGGTAACGTCCTGGGCGCCGTTGCAGCGCAGCAGGGCCTCGTCTGCGGGCCAGATCGCGATCACCCAGGGGGGCCTGATGGTGCCGCGGTTCGGGCCGCCGTCCCACCAGGCGTCGAAGAGCTCGATCGCGTCGGGCCGCGGGACCGCCGTGGTGTTGTCTTCCCCGAAGAGAAAGTCGTTGAAGCCGAGCACGGAGGTGACGCCGTAGGAGTCGTCCAGAGATCGGGAGGCCAGGGACGCACGGTCCACCGGATCGGAGACGTACACCGGCCTGACGTCGATGTTGGTGAAGGCGTAAGGCGTGGTCGCGGCGGACGAGCTGTGGACCCACGAGAAGCCGAAATACGTCGGCGTCGCGGCCTCCCCAGTGGCGGCGATCACACACATGACCATCGCGGCCGTGAGTAGCTTCCGCACGTTCCGGGAGAGGAAATACCACGCCACGCCGTCGAGGATAGCGCGAGCCGGCGGCGTGTCAACGAACTCCGGCGCGTCTGCAACGCGGGTGCAACCTGGGCCTCCCCGCTGGACGACCTACGGTGCCTCGGCGCCGTAATAACGCCCGCCGAACCCTGTCTCCCTCGTGTCCTGCGCCACCGTGCGCTTCGGTATCCTGAGGCGTTGTCTCTGCCCGCGGCAGCGGCGCCGCCGAGAGTGGGCCAGCC